>JAYUSQ010000071.1:0-7476 GCA_043755595.1 Acidobacteriota bacterium
GAATTGGCGGCGGGGGCGCGCGCGCAAGCGCAAGCCTGAGCCGGAAGCGGAATCCTGATTCGATCTCGCTTCAGCCGTGGTGGTAGTTCCACGTGGAAAACGAAAGGAAAAATCATGAACATGAAAACGCGGATGGCCCAAGAAAAAATCATAGTGGACAGCGCGGCAAACCCTCGACGCGTTCACAGCAGCCTACGGCGCAATCTAATCCAAACCGCAACAGACATCATCGAGTGTCACCTCGAACAACTGCACTGCGAAATCCTCACGCAAGCAATTATTGACCTCTCGCCCGCTGAAGTCTTCGCACCGGCTGAGTTCTGGCTACCGAAGAAACCGGCGAAGAAGGCGCGCGCGGCAACAGACGCGGACGCCGGACGGTGGCCGCTGTAAGCGCGGCCCGCTCTACTCTCACTCAACAACTGAACCAACTTAGACAGACAGACACAGCAAGGAATGGCAGCCATGCAAGAACAACGCGAAAAGATCAGCTTCGAAGTAGGCAAGCAACAAATTGTAGAACTCGAATTCAACGATGGGAGCCCCGTCGCGGGCCGGTTCGGGGATCAGTATCAGTACTTCCTCGGAGAAAACAAAATCATGTGGGTTGACCCCGCGATCAGAGAAATGATCGTAAGCACAGGTGCGGAAGCTGGCGACAAAGTAGCGATCAAAAAGACGGAGATCCGGAACGGCAATAAGAAACGGATCGCGTGGGAAGTGGCACGCGTGCAACGCCATGACGAAAAGCAACGCCCGCCCGTGGTCTCGCAACCGCGCGCCGCTCAGCTACCAGCTTTGCCCGCTCAGCTACCAGCTTTGCCCGCAGCGCCGCCAGCGCGCGACCCTCAGGCCCCGACTCAGCAGCGAATTGAAGATCTTGAAATTCAGCTACGCGAAACAAAAGCGGCGGTCAGGCGTGGTGTCGATCTGAGAATCGAAGACGCCGCCAAGGCCCGCAGCCAGGCGAACGAAGCGAATCCGCTTTCGGCAGCGTTCATCACAGCAATCGAAGCCGCGCGTGCGGCGGAAGCTCACGCGGGCGATCGCTTGCGTTTCACGAGTGAAGACATTCGCGCCCTCGCGATCACCGTTTACATCGAACTCTGCAAACGCGGGAAGGGTGGCAACTAAATGAGGGACCCACGCGAACTCTATGAACCAGAACCGCTCTATCGCGGCTCGTTCTTTGACGACGAGTGTAGTGAAGATCGGCCCGCCGAATCGGAAGAGGAACACGCCACGCGCTTCGCGCGTGGCCAGAAGGGCTTGATTCAGATCGGCCAACTTGAACCGCTCAAGAGCTTGGCCAACGGCACGCACCCCGCGCTTACGCTCAGCCCCAGTCAGGTGAATAACTTCCTGAACTGTCAAGCAAGCTGGTACTACAAATCACAAATGAAGCTGCCAGAGCCGCCATCGAAAAGCCGCGCTATCGGCCAAGCGGTTCACGCGGCGGCCGCCAACGCGCTCGAAACCAAGCGCGCTGGCGATCCGGTCTTTCTTGCCAACGCGCTCGATACCTTCGACGCGGCATGGTGTGAACAACGGGAGTTAGCGCAACTGCCCGCCGCCGTCTCGGACGAAGCCGGTTTCCGTGGACGCGACATGGTGAGCGCTTGGTACTCGAACGCACTCGCCAGCATCGACCCGCTCGAAATCGAAGTGGCGAAAACAGGCAACATCGGCGGCGTCAAAGTCCGCGCCATCGTCGATTGTCTGACTAAGGACGGCACTGTTATTGATCTGAAGACGGCAGGCCGCAAACCGATGGGCGTTGCAGGAAATCACTTGTTTCAGGTGACTACTTACGCATGGCTCACCGGCGTTGAGAAAGCGCGGATCGATACAGTCACAAGCGCCAAGACCGCGACTTACTCGCGGCAGTCGCTCAAGATCGAACCGACGCACCGCGCCCACGCCGCCAAGCTATACCCCATGGTTCGTGAGTCGATGGACAGCGGACTCTACTTACCGAATCGAAGCAGCATGTTTTGCTCTCGAAGCAACTGCACCTTTTGGGAGCGATGCGAAGACGAGTATGGCGGCAAGGTCAAGGAAGGCCACGCGGAGGTGGCGGCGTGAACATCGCCGCCGCGCTCCTGATCGCGCTGCAACTGGCCGCGCTCGTCGCTCACTTGCGGATGATGATACGCCTGACGCGAGAGGAGGAACACGAGCGCCGCCGGCGCAAATAAATCGTCAACCAGGCGAAGGCCCGCCGCGAAGCGGGCCTTCCGGTCCTGTTGCGGTTTGTTTTACATCCGTAAGCGGGAAAAATTTTCCCGGACATAAACTGGTGAACATGACGAAAGACACCACTCGCACGCTGCAAGGCGGACGAACCGCTCCCAGCCTTCGGGCAGATCTATCGACCGCGCTCGGCATGACAAACGCACTCATCAACATCGGCGCATCGGCCAGTGAAGCATCGGGTATTGCAGGATCGTGGAGCGGCCCACCGGCCGCAGGTATCGCCGAAGTTATGCAGGCTCTCGAATCGTGGCGCCGCTCCCGACCGATCGCGAAATGATTCGGCCGAATCAAATCGTACGCATCGAAAGCAAGCGCCACACCGTGAACGGCGCGTTGTGCCTGCACGTCTTCCGCTCCACCGGCGAGCTCGCCCCGTTGCTGGCGATGATTCCCGGCCACCCGCTTCGCCGTCGAGTGAAACGCGCGGCCTGGTTCGCTTACGCTGACTACTCACCGCACGTCGCCGATGGCATCGTCGATTTCATCGCGCTTCAGACCAACGCCGGCGAATGGTACGAAGTTGATGGCCGCCATCTGTCGATCACGCAAACGTAAGACGTCTGTCGTTTGTGTAAAACAAATCGTTTCGCCTGAACCACGCCCCGCCCGCGCCGGCTTCGCCGTCTGCCGGTCGCTGCGCCGCTATCGCCGCCGGCTGTCGAGCTCATGACGTGCGCCCGGCTGGCTGCGGAGCCGCCCAAGGCCGCGGCCCGCGCCTGGCCGTGCCCCCGCATTCGCTTCGCCGCGCCGCCGCGCTCGTTTGGTTGCTCACTCGCGTTCGCTTCTTATGTGGGCCCCACCGTTACGCTCAGCCTTCGAGTTTCCGGCTTGCGACTCGCGGCCGCATCCGCTTCGCTCCGAGCTTCCGCGCTCCCGCGCGGTTGTTATTTGTGGCGCGCTCTCGCGCGCTTTCTTGATCGCCCCCGCCCGCCCCGCGGGCGCGCATCCCCCGCTCGGCCGCTGCGGCCCTCGCCGCCCCCGCTTCCACTCGCGCCGCTTCGCTGGCGCTCCGTTCGGGGGCTGCCCGTCCGCCCCCTCTCGGGGGCTCCCCTTGCGCGCCCGCTGCCCGCCGCTCAGCACCCGTGAATTTTGCTCAATGCTCGGCCACCGGCATTCCACCAGGCCCCGGCCGCGTTCGCCTCGCCTCCGGACGAAGCCACCAAAAAGAAAACGGCGCCCTCCGCCTGAAAGCTAGCCCTCGCTTCCAGACAGAAGAACGCCGTTTCATTCTCCTGAACTCACCAACGAACAATCGAACCGCGCGGAGCATTGACGGTTGGCAGTCACCCGCCCCCACTCAACAGAAGCGAAGGACCCGCCAAAGCCCCACGCCCCATATTATCGCCCGTTGCGGTGTAACTTGGAAAGCATGATTCAGACGCAATCAGCAGCCACGGCCCAAGCCACGGCGGGTTTCTCTCAGGCCGATATGCTCGTCGAAACGATGGCAAGCAAGCGTTATCTCACGCAACGGCGGGCGCTGTTGGACATCGCAACGCAGGCACTCGAACACATGCGAGACCTCGACGCGTCGGAAGTCGAAAGGCTCCACGAACTCAAAGCGCTGCGCGCAACGGGTTAAACGAAAACGCCGAAGCCGGCCGCACGTACTTCATCAGCGTTTGGACGCTCCGGTGCCCCGTCGTCTGCATGATCACGTGCAGAGGCACGTTTCCTTCGGCCGCCACCGTCACCAGCCCCGCCCGCAACGAGTGAGCACCGTACACCATCGGATCGAGTCCGATCGATGCCGCTCCCGCTTGCACAATCAGATTCACAGAGTGGGGCCCCAACCGTTCCATCGTGTTCGTCCCGCCGCTAGTGATCCGTACAAACAGCGCCCCAGGCTCTTTGCCCCGCACCTTCAACCAGTACTTCATCCACTTGATCGGATCGGTCGTTACCGACTTCCCCGGAAATACCCCGACTTCGCGGCCCTTCGCTTCTTGATCCGTCTTCGACTTTCGAATCGAAATCCGCATGCCCTTCGAGACGAACACGACATCGTCGACGTTCAGCGAACTCAATTCCGACCGCCTCATACCCGTAGCGAAGCCCATCAACAACAGCGCATGATTTCGTACGCCGATCGCCGTACGCGGCAACTTGCCGCAGATCGCGCGCAGTTGTTTCACAGTCAAAGCAGACTTCGGCACCGGCCCGGCCATGCTGCGCCTGGCTCCGCTCAACATCGCCAGCGTCTCCGCGTCGATCGGCGATGCTTTCCCCTGGCCGCGATGCATCGCAATCACGCCAGCCATCCGCCGCTGAACCGTGCCGATCGTCTTACCCGACTCAATCAAATGCGTCAAAAACAATCGCAACGTCTCCGGCGCCGCTGGCATCGCCACGCGCCCCGCTTCCACGCACCACGCCGCGAAATGCGTGAAGTCTTCGGCATACGCCCGTTGCGTGTTCACGCTTCTCGCCCCGATCATCAACAGCGCCGCCCGTTTCTTCAGCTTGGCCATGTCCACTCCTTCATCGCCGAACAACCGCAGTTGCTCGGGCTCTGAACCCACCGCCGCCGCCGCTCCATTCGTTTGTACTGTCGTCGTTGACGCGGCTCGCTGCACTCCCGGCGCGGCCGCGAAGGTCATCACTGCCATTGATGCTCTCCGCCTTCCTCGTTACTTGTTCTCGC
Source organism: Acidobacteriota bacterium (assembly GCA_043755595.1). Taxonomy (GTDB): domain Bacteria; phylum Acidobacteriota; class Terriglobia; order Bryobacterales; family Bryobacteraceae; genus VFZP01. The sequence goes on from JAYUSQ010000071.1 coordinate 4,901, forward strand.
ACGCGGACACCGCCCCGTGCAACACAATTCTACAACTCTCGTTAACACGACTTAACGGAAACAGCTTGGCTGCAATTTGGTAAGCTTTTCAGGAAAGCGGATTTGTACACGACGCCGTTCGTATCCCGCTCGGAAGCTTTGGCAGAGCTTCAGAAAGGCACAGTGTCACTCAACCCGAAGCCGGCGGAACCGGCGCAACAGAGTACCGAGAAGAACGGTTATCGGAAACCGATTGAACAGGCACCGGCCCTAGAGCGAATCGCTTCGCTCGCTCCCGAGCTCTCCGAGGCTGAACTCCGAGTTCTCCTCGCCCTCGCGCCGGAGGCCCTGCAAAGCGAACACGTCACGTTATCGATCAGCACGCGGCAACTCGAAGCCAAGACGAAGGTTACGCGGGCGAACATACAGATCGCTCTCAAGAAACTTAGCGCGAGGAGATTCATAGTTGTCCGCGCGGGTGGTCCGTCAAGGCCGGCCATCATCAAACTCCAGTTGCTCGAAACGGTCGTACTTCAGGGTGGCATTACTGCAATGCCACCCCCCGGCCAGGGTGGCATCGCAACAATCCCACCCCTGGCATCACAACAATCCCAGTACCTGGCATTGGAGCAATGCCACCCTGGCATCGCAGCAATGCCACCCCCCACCCAAAATCAACAACTTGCAGACCGCTCCGCCGGCGTCGATATCGATATCGATTCCGATTCCGATGTATTCAATCGACTCTTGCGCGCACGGCCAAGCCATTTCGACGCGGCCCGGAAGGCGGCCGCCCGCGGCATGCTGCACGGCTACGCAGCCAAGTTCGGCCGAGAGCCGGATTGTCATCCGCCCGATGACGTCATCGTTTCGCAGTTCCTCGCGATCGCTCCATGGCCGAGGCTCGAAGCTTTGGTCTACGAGCTGATGGCAGAACGGAAAGTACCAGGCGCAAACTACGCGGCGTGGTTCGTCGCAGTTGCGATGCAGCGAATCCATGGCATCGCGCCGAGCGCGCTTCGCCAGAAACGAGACGAGAAGCGGCGTGGCTTGAAGGTCGTTCAGCCGCCGCTCGTCGATCACATCCCACCGGCGGCGCCTGAGCAACTCAGCTTCGAAGCGGCAACCGCCACGCCGCCCGCTGCCGAAGCGGATCCGCCTGCAGCGTCCGCACTCACTGACGAGCAGCTTGCCGAGCTTGATCGCGACTTGATGCGCCGCAGATTGGCAGGCGCACGGTGAAACTCGAATTCGGCGACCTGGCCGCGAAGGCGGCCGCGTTCGCAGAAGTCGCAGACGAGAAGCACCGGCGCAAGACCTTCGACCGGCGCGTGATGCTTGCCAGTCGCATGATCGTTCAAGTCAAGATGACTCGAACGAAGATCGTGAAGAAATACGGTGCAGACGCGGTTCTCGAAGCGGAGCGCCGCCTACAAGCCAGAGAAGAAAGAGGGCAAACGTGATAACTTTCCACCATGGGAAAAATCGGTCCGAAGAAAACGCAGACGGGCAAGCCCGCTACTGCGAAGCAAACGAGCAACGACACGATCAGACACCGCACCGGCTCAGGTCAACTCAAGCCAGCGCCGACAGGAGCGACGAAACAAGCGCCGCCGCCCAAGGCCACGCCAGCGGCTACGCGGCGCACCACGCCGAAGTCATCGCTGTTGCCGAAGGGCAGTTAGTCACACGAGGCCATCATGGGCTGTAGCTTGTGCCGACGCGACGACGTCGACGCGCTGAATGTCCGCATCGCGGCCGGAGAAAGCCCGCTCCTCATCGCGAAAGAAATCGACCTGGCGAAGTCGATCGTTTACCGGCATCGCGCCGAATGCATCGGCGAGATGGTTTCCAAATCACTCATCGAACGAGAAAGTGAGTTGAGCAAGAGCGTAGAAAAACGCTTCCAGGAAATCTTGGCCGACACGATCAGCATTTACGATGAGGCCATCGGCACCGGCGATTATCGCCTGGCCGCGTTCATCCTCGGACAGCGTGCAAAGAATCTCGGGCTCGAGCAAAAGCTCTTCACCGCCCCGGCCGCGTCCGGACTCTGCGACGAATGCGAAATCCTTGGCTACCCGAAAGGCTGGCCGAAACTGAAGCAGACGTTGCTCGCTGCGTTGGAGCCGCACCCCGACGCCTTGACCGCGATCGCGCGCGCGCTCGATGCCGAACTGGAGCCACCGAAGTGATGAAGCTCGAGGCGATCGCGCTTGATCCGCTTTGCGTCATGCGACTGGTCGAGCAGCTCACCGAAGCGGAGGCCCTCGAACTGGCGACCTACGCAGAGGCAAGCGTAAACCAATCCGATTTCGTGACACGAACCTCGGAATGGCTGATCGCCCGCTTCGGCCAACAACGCCCGCATCAGGTGCATTGAGAATTTCCCCGCCCTGTGCCCTGGTCCCGTCTTCGCCAGTACACCCACGGTCCGCCGCCCCGCGCTGCAGCGCGTGGCAGGCGCCAGCGACCGCACCCGCTCGCGCGCATGTTCGACAGTTCGGCGCAGGCCCCGGGCCGTGCCGTTCGCTCCCGCTCACTGCGCCGCGCTCCCGCTTGCGGCTGCACGTCCTCGGGCCTGCCCACCATTTCGC
>JAYUSQ010000072.1:0-7469 GCA_043755595.1 Acidobacteriota bacterium
CTCCGGTTCGGCTACGTGTATGAACGAGCAACTTACACGATGAACTCCTTTCAGTTCACAAGATCAGCCAGGCTTAGCCTGGTGTACCCAAGGAGCAAACAGAACAAGTTTCAACCAACGAAGTCTTGTAGCATGCATCATCTCGGACAAACTGGTTCGCACTTGTGGACCCCGCTAGCTTCTATTCCCTGGGACACTATGCCGGATCCCGAGAGTGCTGCTAGCTATATGCGAATCGAATGCCCATGTCAAGGCTTAGTATTGTCTTTGTCAACGGTTTTAGAAATGTCCGGTTGCGACGGCTCAAGCGCAAATCGCCTGACAGGCTGGAGCTGTCGATGAAGCCTAGACGGGCACTGCTGGCGAGCAACCCGACCGAGAGATAAACGCAAGTTTCGTGGCAGAATGGGGGCCGCCTCCGATGAATTCTTTGCGGTTCAACACGTCAAGAATAGCCAGGTCATCGACGAGAAGATCGCGTTTGCCGACGTGAAATCCGTTAAGCTGAAAGGACAGGGCAGGAGCACCGGCGTGAAGGTCGGTCTCGGCGTTTTGGCCGGGTGCCGGAGCGCTGTTCGTGACTCTATTCCTCTACGAAGTTTGTCCTGGCACTAGACTGATTTGCCGAGCTTTGCCCGCGGATTAGCCCGCTCGGCCGCGTAACCTTGCGATTGCCGCAAGCGTCCTCTCTAAGGAGGGTAAAGCGCTTTCCTGCGTCCGAAGATGAAATTAGATAAGCTAATGGTCGACATGTTGAAATTGTGCGGCTTGGTCGCCGTTGTTGCCTCCGCATTGCTGGCAGCCCCGCCTCAAGCGCCGTCGGCCGCCGCCTTCGACAAAGCGGTGCTCCCACTTTTCAACAAGAGTTGCGCCGCTTGCCATAACGACCGCATGGCCCAAGGCAGTCTCAGCCTCGGCGCCTTCGCGACACCCGCTTCCTTGAGCGAACACCGCGCCGGTTGGGAGCGCATCCTCCAGCGCATGCAAAACGGCGAAATGCCCCCGAAAGGCATGCCAAAGCCCGATGCGGCGCAACTGGACGCCTTAGTGAAATATGTGAAAGGCGAGTTTGAACGCGCTGACCGCAACGTGAAACCCGATCCGGGCCGCGTCACCGCTAAACGCCTCAACCGCGCCGAGTATTCGAACACCATCCGCGATCTCCTCGGAGTCGATTTCTCGGCCCAGCGCGACTTCCCCACCGACGATTCAGGCGACGGCTTCGACAACATCGCCGACGTGCTCACCGTCTCGCCGCTTCTGATGGAGAAATTCGTCAACGCCGCGGAGCGTATCTCCGTCCGCGCCCTCGGAGCGGACCCGTTGCCCGCCAAGCCGCTTGAGTTTGAATATCACGTCAAGAACAAGACCGTGCGCCGCCCTGATTTCTCTACCATCGAAGCCACCCATCGCGTCGATTGGGACGGTGAGTATACGATACGGATCGGTCTGCCCGGCGAGCGCGCCAAAGATGCCCAGCCCGTCATGATGGGCTTCTGGATGGACGGCAAGCTCCTCCACAGCATGTTGGTCGAGACCAAGCCATCGGGTTTGGTCTACTTCAATCCTTATTCAATGGAAGAGTTCCGCCTTTCACTCCCCGAAGGCGACCACACGTTTCGCGCCGCGTTTATCAATGACCCGTTCGTGAAGGGTATGACGGGCAAGGAAGCTTACAGCAACAAGACGAATAAGTTCCTTGAGTCGATCACCTTTGTTGGGCCGTTCGCGTTGAAGACCGAGCGGGCTAGCCGTAAGAAAACGCTCACCTGCGACCCCAATACCGGCGGCGCGGCGTGTCTCGATCAGATCATCGGCACGCTGGCCCGGCGCGCGTACCGCCGTCCGGTGACCAAGGCGGAAGTGGCCGCGCTCACCCGCTTTGTGGGACTCGCCAAGGCTGAAGGGCAGTCGGTTGAGCAGGGCATTCAGCTGGCGATCCAGGCGATGCTGGTTTCGCCGCACTTCCTGTTTCGCGTCGAACGCGACCTGGACCCGACCAACGCCACACAGGTGCATAAGATTTCTAATATCGAGCTAGCTTCGCGCTTGAGTTATTTCTTCTGGAGCTCAATGCCGGACGATCAACTGCTTTCGCTGGCCGAGGCGGGGAAGCTCGCCACGCCCGCCGTGCTCGACGCCCAGATTAAACGGCTGCTCGACGATCCCAAGTCAGCCGCTTTCGCCGACAACTTTGCCGGCCAATGGCTCGAAACACGCAACCTCGACAGCGTCAAGCCGGATCCGCAGAAGTTCCCCGAATGGGGACCCGATCTTCGCGACGCCATGAAGGCGGAAACACGCATGTTCTTCGAGCATCTGCTGCGGGAGAACAAGCCGATGTCGGAATTCCTGGACGCCAACTATTCCTTCCTGAACGACCGCCTCGCGCGCCATTACGGCATCGCCGGCGTCACCGGCCCTGAGTTTCGCAGGGTAGAGTTTGAGGCAACCAACAAGGAGCGTGGCGGTATCTTGAGTCACGCGAGCGTGTTGACCGTATCGAGTTATCCCACGCGTACCTCACCGGTGATTCGCGGAAAGTACGTGCTCCAAAACATCCTGGGCGCGCCCCCGCCGTCGCCACCCGCTGATGTTCCGCCGCTGGACGAACAGTCGATCGGAAACGCCGGTTCGCTGCGGCAACAGTTTGAAAAGCACCGCTCTTCGCCGACATGCGCAAGCTGCCATAACCGGATGGATACGCTTGGCTTCGGCCTTGAGAATTTCGACGGCATCGGCAAGTGGCGCACCAAGGACGGCAAGTTTCCCTTGGATGTTAGCGGCGTCATGCCCAATGGCAAGGCGTTCTCGGCCCCGTCTGAAATGCGGACGCTGCTACGCGACGACCTGCCGGAGTTTTCACGTTGCCTGACCGAGAAGATGTTGACCTATGCGCTCGGGCGTGGTTTGGAACGATATGATAGAAGGACCGTCGAGGAGATCAACCGCAAGGTCGCCGCATCGGGCTACCGGTTCCAGTCTCTTGTCTACGAGATTGTCCGTAGCCTGCCGTTTCAGTCGCGCCGCGGTGAAGTGTCCAAAACCGGGCCGCTGCCTTTAAAGCCGCAGCAAAAAGAGAAACCGAAGGAGGTTGCCAGCCGATGATTACGAAAATCGCCCTGTCGCGGCGCACGATGCTGCGAGGAATGGGGGCCGCGATCGGTCTGCCCGTGCTTGACGCGATGGCCCCGGCTCTGGCTTCGAGCAAACTCCCCGGGAAGGCTCCCGTCCGCATGGCGTTTGTGTATGTGCCGAACGGTATCGACATGCGCAACTGGAATCCTACCTGGGAAGGACCCAATCAGGAGTTCCCCCGGATTCTGAAGCCGCTTGAGCCGCTCAAGAGCGAAATCACGTTGCTTGGCAACCTGACCCACAACAATGGACGCGCGCTGCTTGATGGCGCCGGTGACCATGGCCGCTGTTGCGGCGCGTACCTTACCGGGATGCAGCCGAAGAAGACCACGGTCGACATCAAAGCGGGCATTTCGTGCGACCAGATTGTCGCGCAGAAAATCGGTTCGCAGACGCGTTTCCCGTCGCTCGAGGTTGGACTCGAAGATGCACGCCAGGCTGGCGATTGCGATTCGGGCTATTCCTGCGCATACACGAATAATTTGGCGTGGCGTAGTGAGACGCAGCCGCTGCCGCCGATCCTCGATCCGCGCGCTTTGTTTGAACGCCTCTTCGGCTCCGGTGCGGAGTTGAGCCCTGAACAGCGCAAGCTGCAGTCGAAGTTCCGCCGTAGCATTCTGGATTTCGCCGCCGAAGATACGCGCAAGCTGCAGTCGAACCTCGGACCCACCGATCGCCGCAAGCTGGACGAATACCTTTCGTCGATTCGCGACATCGAACTCCAGATTCAGAAGGCCGAGAAAGACAATTCTCAGGTCAATCCGGGTATGGCGAAGCCGTACGGCGTGCCGGCCGATTTTGCCGAGCACTTCAAGTTGATGACCGATATGATCACGGTCGCCTTCCAGGCCGACCTCACGCGTGTGCTTACCTTCCTGGTTACGCGCGAAGGCACCTCGCGCGCCTATCGTGAGCTTGGCATTCCGGACGGCCACCACCCGCTGACGCATCACCGGAACGATCCGGAGATGATGGAGAAGGTTTGCCGGATCAATGAGTATCACGTGCAGCAACTCGCCGCCTGGTTCCTGAAACTGCAGGCGATTAAGGAAGGCGACTCGAACATCCTCGAAAATTCGATGATCGTCTACGGCGCGGGTCTGGCCGACGGCAATCGCCACTCGCATGAAGACCTGCCCACTTTGATCGCGGGCCGCGGCGGGAAGTTCTTCAAGCCCGGCCGCCGGATCCTGTATCGCAAGGAAACGCCGATGTCGAACCTGTTCATGACGATGATGGACCGGATGGACACGAAGGTGGATCACTTTGGTGACGCCTCCGGGCGGTTGAACGGCCTCGACCTCGCGTAGTAGAGAAGCGAAGCGCCCTGATATGCAATTATTCGGTGGCGGTAAACAACCGGTTGGAGTCATATTCGACTCCGACATGGGCAATAGCATCGACGATGTTCTAGCGCTCGCGATGCTTTACGGTCTTGACGGCAAGAACGAAGCGCGAGTAGTCTCGGTGTCCGTCAGCAAGGCGAATCTGAAGGCTGCGGCGCTGTCTGAGGTGATTGGGCGTTTTTACGCCGGTGCGGTCAGTGGCGCATTCGCCGCCGTGGGACGGAACCTGCCGGTTGGGCTGTCCGAGCGCGGGAAGATGCCGGAAGATACGCCAATCTTCAAGATCCTCGACAAGAGGAACGAGAAGGGCGAGAAGATTTACCAGCACGGGATTGACCGGATCATCGACACCGCTGAAGTGGCGCCGTTGTTACGCAACGCGCTCACGGCGCAGGCTGACGCCAATTCGATCGTAATCATGACAGGCCCGGCCACCAATCTGGCCGAACTGCTTGAGCTTCCCGGCGCTAAGGACTGGATCGTCCGCAAGGTGAAGTATCTGTCCATCATGGGCGGCTCCTACCCGGTATCGAAAGAGCCCGAGTTCAACATCAAGGCCGACATCAAAGCGGCGCAAAAGCTGTTCGCCGAATGGCCGACGCCGATCGTCGCTTCGGGATTTGAAGTTGGGAACGAGTTGAAGTATCCAGCCGCGAGCATTGAAAACGACTTTGGGTGGAACGACCATCACCCCGTGGCCGATGCCTACCGCGCGGCGGAAAAAATGCCGTATGACGCGCCGTGCTGGGATCCTACCAGCGTGCTCTACGCGGTTCGCCCTGACGCCGGCTTTTTCAAATTATCCGAGGCTGGCGCGATCTCTGTTTCAGACGACGGCAACACGAAGTTCACGCCCGGCGCCGGGGGCAAGCATCGCTATCTGATTCTCGATCCCGCTCAACGGGAAAAGATCGTCAAGACTTTCGTCGAGCTCGCCAGCGCCAAACCCGTGCCGAAGGCGCCGCGTTTCCGCCGGCCGCCAGAGCAGAAGCAGCCTCCTGCCAAGCCAACTGAGCCGCCCAAGTAGAATTCAGCGTATCACCTGCACTCGTGCGAAGCCCTCCGCTTTGGTAGGCTTTATCAAACGCGTGGCCATTCGCTCAATGACTTCAGCCGGCACGACTCGGTCCCGCTGCGCGTTCCGTTGCAGACATACCGCCAGTGGTGTATCGAAGAAAACCGCTTCGACCCGGCAATCGGGCAGTCGCAGATACGGGCGCCGTTCCTGCGGAGTGAGATGAGTTGCATCGACGCATGTGACCGGCCGCCGCAACGCCACACGCTGCTTCAGTAAATATCGCAGAGTCGCGAAAACGCGCGAGTGAATCGTCTGATCGGTGACGTCGTCAGCCAGCAACTGGCGGATCGCATCGCTCGACAACACCGGCAATCCAAGGCTCGCCGCCCAAGTCGATTTTCCCGACCCGGGCAAACCCACCAGCACCAAGACGCGCGGCAGTTTTGCCCTAGACAACGTAGCGCCCGGCCTCAATCAATCGAGCCGCGATCTTGCGCCGCAACCCCATCGAATCCACCGGCTCGTGTTTGCAGAATCGCTTGAGCACGGCGAGGTGCATGCGCAACGTATCGCCTTCGGCGCTCGCCGAAAGAATCGCCCGCCCAGCCGACTCGATCACTTCCATTGCCTCGCGCGCAAACACGGCCGCCATCTCCGCTGCGGCTTCGCCTTTACCCGCCGCCGCCATCTTCCGTGCGCGCAAGACCGCGGACTCCATCGCAAAAGCATTCATCGAGATATCGGTGATTGCCGCGAGAATTTCCTGTTGCTCTTCGATCTGAGTGAGGAATCGTTGATACGCCACTCCGAGACAGAAGATCGCAACCTTCTTGGAGTTCGCCACCAGGGATCGTTCCGGGCCGAAGGGCTCGTTTGTGCCAACCGCCGAACTCAAGGAAGGGCCGCTGGTCAATTCAGCCTGCAGAGCTTGTACGGCCGGCACCATCGCCAACCGCCCGCGCATGGCGCGTTTCAGCAACATGCCGGTCGCCAGGATCCGGTTGATCTCGTTGGTGCCTTCGAAGATGCGGTTGATGCGCGAATCGCGGTAAGCCCGTTCGACCGCGTAGTCCTGATGGTAGCCATAGCCGCCGTGAATCTGAACGGCCTCGTCGCTCACATAGTCCAGCACTTCGCTCGCGAAGATCTTCACATAGGAGCATTCGGCCGCGAACTCCTCGATCGCTTTCATCATCGTGTCGGCGGCGTCGGGCAACTCCCAATGGAAATCCTCCAGGTGAGACTCAATCATGCCGGTGACGCGATAGCTCATCGATTCGGAGGCAAACGTGCGGATCGCGATCTCGGCCAGCTTGTGCTGGATCATGCCGAAATCGGCGATCGTTTTGCCGAACGCCTTGCGCTCCTTGGCGTATTTGATGCTGATCTGCAACAGATTTTTGCAACCGCCTAACGTCCCGGGTCCGAGCTTCAGCCGCCCGAGATTCAGGATATTGAAGGCGATGATATGACCGCGCCCCACTTGGCCCAACAGGTTTTCCACGGGCACCTTGACGTTGTCGAAAAAGACCGCCGTCGTCGAGCTGCCCTTAATGCCCATCTTCTTTTCTTCGGCGCCCGAGCTTACGCCGGCAAAAGCGCGCTCTACCAGGAATGCCGAAAAATGTTCTCCGCCCACCTTCGCGAACACGGTGAACAGGTCGGCGGAGCCGCCGTTGGTGATCCACATCTTCTGACCGTTGAGAACATAGTGCGTCCCATCCTCGCTCAGATCGGCGCGTGTCTTGGCGGCCAGGGCATCGGACCCGGCATGTGGTTCGGATAGGCAATATGCACCCACCAGTTCGGCCGAAGCGAGGCGCGGCAGATACTGCGCCTTCTGCGCCTCGGTCCCGAAAAGCAGGAGAGGAAGCGTGCCGATGCCGCTGTGACCGCCATGCCATCCCGAGTACGACCCGTCGCGCGCCAGATTCTCGGCCACCACCATGCCCGAAACCAGGTCCATC
>JAYUSQ010000073.1:0-25169 GCA_043755595.1 Acidobacteriota bacterium
CTTACAAACCCCGAAGGGCGCCGGGAAGGAATTGCTTCAGGGGTCTATAATGAAAGTGAGGCTTAGTCTCGCTTCGGTGGGAGTTGCCTCCCCGGCTTAATTCCAATTCTAGGATATTGAATTCGGGAACGCAATGAAAATCAATAGCAACAACAATTAAACTTTCTTAACCTCGACCCCAGTCAGTCCTTCCAGTACCTTAATGGTGGCGCAGATGTCCTCCTCGCCATGGCCAGTCGCAATCGCTGCCCGGAACATTTGTTGCGTAAGGCTGGTAAGCGGAAGCGGCACTCCCAGCTCCTGCGCGGACTCCAGCATCAAACCGATATCCTTATGCATCCACTTGACGGAGAAGTTCGTCGAGAAGTCGCGTCGAAACACGTAAGGAGCCTTGAAGGAGATCAGTCCACTTTTGGCCGCCGAGTTGTCCAGGATGTCGAGCATTAATTCGGGAGAAACGCCAGCCTTGGTGCTTAGCACGAGCCCTTCGTTGAAGGCTTGCAGCAGGTTCGACAAAATGAGATTCTGGGTCAGCTTGGCGTGCAAGCCCATGCCGGGACCGCCGCAGTAATAAAGCCGCTTGCCCATAGGCTCGAAATTCGCTTTGTTGGCTTCGTAGACCGGCTGCTCGCCACCGATCATGAAGGTTAAGTTGCCGCCTTCGGCCCCGGGCCGCGAACCGGTACACGGCGCGCCAAGGAAGTCGACCCCCTTTGCCTTCAGCCTCGTGGTCATTTCAACCGAGGCAGAAGGTGAGACGGTGCTGGTGTCAACGATAACGCTGCCCGGCTTGGCGCCTTCCATCAGCCCATTCGGGCCGGCGATGCACGTCTCCGACATCTTGCCATCGCCCACGCAAAGGAAAATGCAGTCGGCCTGCCCAGCAACGTCCTTCGGGAAGGCGCAGGCAGTGACGTGCGCCTCTTCAGAAGCCAATTGTGTAGCTTTGGCGCCCGTGTGTGACCAGACGGCCACTTTGTTACCGGCGCGCGCCAGATTGCGGGCCATCGGGTAGCCCATGATACCGAGTCCGAGAAAACCTAAATTTGCCATGTGGATTGTAGGGTGGAATTGCCATTGTACAGCAACGGCCTTGCCGCTTTCAGGCTTCGAGCGTATATTTGAACGGTAACCCATGGTTGATCTTCATGTCGAGTAGGACTCCGTTTAAGAGCGGAGGCGAGTTTCGAAAAGCATGGAGTTGCGTTTAGTGTAGCGGCGCATGTACGCTCGATCCGCTAGCAGCCACGATTTTCGATTCGGACCATACGGGGAATCGTGCGCGGCAGATGTACGAGGATGGACTATGAGCGAAATGAAAATCGAGTACGACTTCGCAAAGGCTGAGCGGGGCAAGTTTTATCGGCCGAACACCCGGCTCCACCTTCCGGTCTATTTGAACGAATCGGTGAGCGTCCCGTTATCGGCCATCGCGGAGCGCAAGGGCATCACGTTGGATGTTCTGGTGAATGATCTGCTGAAGAAGGAACTCGAAATCGCCGAGACATTGCGATAAGTCCGCGCTCAGCAGCGGCTCTGCGGAATCATCCGAACCACCTGCCTGCGTGTGCTCCATACTAAGGCTTATGAAAGAGGCAAAGGCTGCCATGAGCGGCCAACCGGCGCCGCCGGGCGATTTCGCAAGCCTCTATCGCCGGGCCTTTGAAAACTTCGGCGCTTCCGCGTTGTGGAGCAGTAGACCTGTCGCCAATCCGACTCCTGCCGATGCGCTCGCGATTACCCAAAGCCTTCGGGTCGAAGGCAATTTGCAAGCTCGTCAACTGGCCGAGCAAATCGAGCGGGCTTGTCGTGATGGGCGGCGGGAGCCGCGCGACGTTGTCGATCTGCTCACCATCCACGACCGCGTTCTGCGCCTGGGTGCGGTCGTGTTGGCCGCCGCCGGCAAAGCACTGGGCTTTACACCGGAAGGAATCATCAACGAAATCCGGCGCATCGCCCGTTACACGGAAGCAGATTTCCGCCGGCTGGCCAGCGATCCACCGGTTGACCCGGCCGACACCATGACGAGCTCTCGGGCAATACTCAGTGAGGCGGAATCGTTCATCGCACGGATGCCGACAGACAAGGTTGGACTGATCTTTTTGCAGGGCAGCAACGTGGTAGAGCCCGATCCAGACCGCTTGCAGGACTATCAAACCCACGCGGGACAACGGCGCGGTCAATGGCCCAGCAACGCCGAAATCATCACCGCTATGTTTGAGCGCTCAGCGCATCGGGGGGAGCAAGGCCGCCCAAGCTAACGCAGCCTCAGCTCAGATTGCCGGCTCGGCGTACGCCTCGTCTATCAGGACCTCGGGCGCCGGAGCCGGCTTGGGCTGAGGCGGCGGCACCGGCAGACGGCCGGCCACGAACATCTTCAGCAACAAGATGTCGGAAGCGTGGTAAGTCGTCTCCCCGGATTTGTCGGTCTCGACCTCGCTCGCACCCAGATGGTGGCGAAGCAAGCTACGGAACTCTTGAGCCGAGACGCCAAGGGAACGGGAGGCTTCGGTCTCCGAATAAAATGCTTTGGGAAGTTTTGACGCCATGCTTAATTTGGATTGTAGGCTGTTGCGGGTCTGGAACGAATCAGCAGGAGTCCCTAATTCGACAACCCGATTGTTCTGACGGACCTTCGTACTACCCCCAGGATCGTCCTGCGAGCGTCACGCCGCTTTCATGCGAGGCCGAACCGTTATATACTGCAATCATCCATGGCGCACAGAATTGCAATTTTCCTCATGTTTTTAGCCGTTTTGCAAGCGGCTGAACTCGCTCCCAATGAGAAGTATTCGGCCGTGGAAAGGCGTCATTGGGCCTTCCAGCCGCGGCGCGTGGCGATGGCGCCGCGTCTAGGGCCTAATTCTACGCAACCGATCGACGCCTTCGTCAGGGTAAAGCTTGGCGATAAAGGACTTAGGTCAGCGCCTCCCGCCGATCGCGCCACCTTAATCCGCCGTGTCTACTACGATTTGACTGGATTGCCGCCAGCTTCAGCTGAGGTCGAGGCTTTTGTCCGTGACCATTCCGCCGGCGCCTACGAAAAACTGGTGGACCGTCTGCTTGAGTCCCAGACCTACGCCGAACGATGGGCTCAGCATTGGCTCGATGTTGTCCGTTTTGCCGAGACCGACGGCTTCGAATATGATACGCACCGTCCCGACGCCTGGCGTTTCCGCGACTACGTAGTCAAAGCCTTCGCTGAAGATCGGCCCTATGATCGTTTCGTGCGCGAGCAACTGGCGGGCGACGAGCTCGATGTAGCCAGCCCCGAATTGAGAGCCGCCGCCGGTTTCCAGCGGCTTGGTTCTTTGCGCAAGAACGCCGGGAATCAGGAAGTAGCCTCCAGCCGAAACGAAGTAATGACGGAGATGACTAACATTGTCGGGGCTGCGTTCCTAGGCGTCACGCTCGGATGCGCGCGCTGCCACGATCATAAGTTCGATCCAATCCGTCATACCGACTACTACCGCATGCAATCCTTCTTCGCGCCCGTACACGAAAAGGACATGGACCTGGGCACGCCCGAACAGCGGGCCGTTTGGTCGAAGGCCAAGCAGGAGCATACGGCCGAGTTGAAGAAGTTGCGCGCCGAGATGGGCAAGCTGACCGATGGCGAAGCCAAAGGCCGGATGCTGGGCAAGATTCGAGACCTGGAGGAGACACCACCTGAACCTCCGCCGGCAATCTTTTCGATCGGCAACGATTTCGATAAAGCGACGCCGATCCATGTGCTCGCCCGCGGCGACTATCAGAACAAGGGCGCGAAAGTTGGCATGCGCCCGCTCGGCGTCCTCCTGCCAGACGGCGCGCCTGAGTGGCCAGCCGACCTGAAGAATCCTCGCACGCAGCTTGCCGCTTGGATCACTACACCGGAGAACCCGCTCACCGCGCGCGTAATGGTGAATCGGATCTGGGGTTATCATTTCGGCCGGGGAATCGTGTCTTCGCCCAACGACTTTGGCCGGATGGGCGGGCGGCCTTCCCATCCCGAGTTGCTGGACTGGTTGGCCAATCGGTTTGTCGAAGGCGGCTGGCGTGTCAAGCCAATGCACAAGCTCATCATGATGAGCGAAACCTACCGCCAGGCTTCTGAGAGCCCGGCGATGGCTGCGCGCGGAATGACGGAGGATCCTGAAAACTCGCTGGTGTGGAAGTTCTCGCGGCGCCGTCTGGAAGCCGAAGAGATTCGCGATTCCATGCTCGCCGTAGCCGCCCGGCTGAATCTGGCAGTGGGCGGCCCCAGCGTCATCATCCCGGTCGACTCCGAGTTGGTGAACCTGCTGTACAAGCCAGCGCAATGGGCCGTCAACAAGGATCTCCGCGACCATGATCGCCGCAGCATCTACATGCTCCACAAGCGCAATCTGCGCGTGCCGATGATGGAGGTGTTTGACGCCCCGGACATGCAATCGTCGTGCGCGCGGCGCGAGTCTTCCACCCACGCGCCACAGGCGCTCGAACTGATGAACGGGGCTTTCGCGAACGATGTCGCCAAGAGCCTCGCCGCACGATTGGATCGCGAAGGCCGGACTCCGGCGGCGCAGATCGACTTAGCGTATCGCCTCGCCGCAGGCCGTGCGCCAACGGCGAAGGAAGCGGCGATCGGAGCAACGTTCCTGAAGACCCATCCCCTCAGCGAGTTCGCTTTGGCTGTACTGAATCTCAATGCATTCTTGTACGTAAACTAGGAACCGATGCCCGCTCGAGCGCACAATCTGGTCCCGGCCCTTTGCGATGGTGACCGCCTGACGCGCGACGAGTTCATGCAGCGCTGGGAGGCGATGTCGGATCTCAAATTCGCCGAACTATTGGATGGTGTCGTTCAGATGGCTTCGCCCGTTAGCAACTCTCATGGCTTCTTTCACACGAGAATTACGGTATGGGTGGGCCAGTATATGGACGCGACGCCTGGCTGCGAAGGTGGCGTCGAAAGCACTTGGCTAAATGGCGGCGGATAATGGTCCACAGCCGGACGTGACGCTGCGCATCCTGGCGGGCGGCTCGTCGCACGTAGAGAAGATCTATTTGGCGGGCGCGCCCGAACTGGCCGTCGAGGTCTCCTACTCCAACGCCGCGCGCGATCTAGGAATTAAATCCGATCTCTACCGCCGCCACGGCGTCCGCGAATATCTGGCCATCCTCGCTCAGGAAAACGACGTGCTCTGGCGAGAAGTCGTCAAGGGCCGCTATCGCAAACTGGCCCCGGATAGCGAAAGGCGTAATTCACTCCAACGTGTTTCCCCGCTTATGCCTCGACACCGCCGCACTATGGGCGAAAGATTGGCCGAAGCTCCGCGCCACACAGGAAGCCGGCCTCGCGTCACCGGAACACGCCGCCTTCGTCCACCGCTTGGCCAACCCGCGCAAGTAACGGCACGAACTGCGTCATCAATTCTGAGTCCTACGCCATCCCATCTCGCCCGCAATCCGCTCGACATCGTCAGCAAGTTGGCGGAATGCCGGCAACGAAAACAGCTTGCTGAAATCGCGGGTCGCGGAAGCGACATCGTGAACCATCGCGTATACCTCAAGACGCTGGCGCCGCCGATTATTCAAACCACTGGCGTGGCGCAGCAACTCATGCAACTCGGCCTTTGGGTCTGGTAACCCTTCGAGACGCCCAATCGGGGGCAACTGAAGTGGCATCTTGCCCAAGGGATTTCCTGAGGCCGTTCGAATCGCTGGCGCATCGGTAAGCAGCCAAGCCTCCATCATGCGAACCGGCACGACACACACGGCCGGGCGAACCGAGGAATCAAAGGACGCGAGGACTTCACGCCGCCGCTCCTCATAGCTGACCCGCTCTGCATCGCGATGGACGAAGACGATGTCGGCGGGCCACAGATCGATACCGGTGGCGATCTTCTGAGGCAGCGAAACAGGCGGTCTACGGAGGTGAGAAAAATCCGCCCACTGCCCATGCGCCGTCCAAACGGTCAGTCTCTCAAGGAGCCAGCCGAGCAATGGCAGTAGAGCCCGATCCGAGCTCCCATCGGATATAAGAGTGAAGGTCAAATTAAGCAACGTCTTGGTCAAACGGCAGGTAAGCCTGAAGATCTTCCCGATCAATCACGCGCTTCCCGCGCCTTCGCCGCATAGGAATACTGATCCGTTCGTCCTCGGGTGGGTGAAGATCCAGATCCTTCCGATACGGCTGGAGGTACTCGACGAGTGCGCCTCTCGTAACAGCCCGCACACAGCCCTCTTCTGTCGTCCGCCAAGTATTGGAGAGAGCGGCAAAATCTAGGTAGCGATAGCGCGGCTGAGCTATATTCGAGGAGTCTCTGAGCTCCGCTAAAATCAAATCCGCTTCCTCGACCTGTCCCACGACGGAAGGGGAGTGCGTATTGACGATCACTTGCCGTAGCGGATTGTCTTCGCCGATCGGCATCGTCGGATCGACAGCGAGATCCTTTAGCAACTTCAACATGGCGGGAATCCTGCCAGGATGGATCCCGTTCTCCGGTTCCTCTAGACACAGCAGGCCGCCAGAGTCCGAGTCCATCTCCAGAACGATCAAGGCAAGAAATCGAAGTGTACCGTCGGAGAGAGAACGAGCCGGATGGATCGTGCCATTCTCGCCAGTCACGGTCAGCGTTAGAAGTTCGCGTTTTTCGTCGCGATCGACGGTGACCGCATGGACATCATCCAGTAGGCGGCGTAAGCGGCTAACCACTCTGCCGTAGATTCTATTCTCTACTTGCTCTCGCCCTTCAGCTAACTTTGGATGCGCCAAATGATAGAGGGCCGACGGCAAGTGCAGCCCTTCGGGAGTTAGTTTCACCGGTGCTGAAAATGAGTCGGGCCGCCGCAAAGCCGAGGGCTCAAGTTGTAGCATTCTCCATGAGCGCATTTCGCTCCGGACTAGACTCGCAGTGGCCCCCTCCGCCGCGTTGACCGCCGAGAGCGCAGTCCGAGGCAGACTGGCGGCCAAGTAGGGGCGAGGCTTGCCGCTATTGCCGCCATCCAGATGCACCTTGACTACCCGGGTTTCATCGTCACCCTCGCTCGAAATAAAAGGCGCGGACCGATGTCCCGTACTCCTGCCCTTAACCGCACTCTTGCGCCACGGTGGCGTGTGGTCGAACAACAGGTGCCGATATGCGTCACCAAGTCTAATGTGGGATAGTTTCTCTTCCCGGATCACCAAGCGGGTCAGGCCAGGCCTGCCGGGTTCAGCCTTCAACTCAAGTTCCAAGGTGTATTCGAGAAACGTGATGGTGGCAACGGCAGGTTGTCCAAGCTCGTCGGCTCCCGTCAACGGCACAATCATTTCCGCCTGGAATTTCATTCTGTTTTCAGCGTAGCTATTCCCCACGCGATGAAAGAGGTTCCGCAAATCGCCGGTGCGGCCGCCACCTTCGTCGCGAACCTCCAGCGCGGCTTCCATCAGCGGCTTATCGGCCAGGGCGCCAAGGAACGCAATTGCATCGAAGAGGTTCGACTTCCCCACTCCATTGGCGCCGGCAATGCACGTAAATGGGCCAAAGCGTACGTCAACGTTCACCAGATTCTTAAACCCACTCACTCGCAGTCGCGTTAGCATGGATCGGCCTCCTGACAATGTTAGCAGTGCCTCCCGCAGCTCACCGGTATCGGCGATAGTTTGACATCGCCCGCCCCTCCGGCACATCATAATGAGCAGGAAGCCAACCAACCCCCATGCCTGAGCATTTCCGCCCCACGCGCAACCGCCGCGAATTCATCACTGACGCCTTCTGTGGCTTCGGTTCGCTCGCCTACGCCGCGATGCTCGCCGAACAACAAGGCCACGCCGCAGCGACGGCGGCCTCTGGCAATCCTCTCGCGCCCAAGGCTTCGCATTTTTCCCCAAAAGCCAAGTCCGTCATCTTCCTCTTCATGGCGGGCGGCCCGTCCCACATGGAAACCTTCGATCCCAAGCCGTTGCTCAACGAACTCAACGGACAGAAGCGGCCCAAAGAATTCGGCGAAGTGAAGTATCAGTTCGTCAATAATGAATCGCGAATCCTCGGCACCAAGCGCACCTTCAAAAAATACGGCCAGGCGGGCATCGAAGTATCGGATCTCTTCCCCCACCAGGGCGGCATTATCGACGATCTCGCGATCCTGCGCTCCTGTCACGGCGACATGGTGGTGCATTCAGCGGCGCAGTATCAGCTCTTCACCGGCCGTGTGATTCCCGGGTTCCCGAGCATGGGCTCATGGATGGTGTATGGCCTGGGCGCCGAGGCGCGCTCACTCCCTTCCTACGTCGTACTGCCTGACCCCGATGGCGCGCTGGAAGCGGGTCAGCCCATGTACACCAATGGATTTCTACCGGCCGTGTATCAGCCCACGATGCTGCGCCCCGGCAAGAAGCCGATCCTCAATCTCGACGTGCCCGCGGGTCTGACCAATGAAAAACGCCGCGACACCGTGCAGTTGATCAAGGATCTGAACGGCGCGAATCTCTCAGCCGGCGACGACGAATTCGCCGCCCGCATCAACGCCTACGATCTCGCTTTCCGTATGCAGATGGAAGCGCCGGAAATTTTCGACCTCACGCGAGAATCGAAGGAAACCCTCAACCTCTACGGAGTCGGCAAGGAACCCACCGATGAATACGGCCGCCGTTGCCTGCTCGCCCGGCGCATGGTGGAAAAAGGCGTCCGGTTCGCCTGCGTCGTTTCCGGCGGTGGTCCCGGCAACCTACAGTGGGACGCGCATGACGACATCGAAGAGAACCATCTCCGCATGGCCGCGCAAACCGATCAGCCGGTGGCCGCGCTCATCAAGGATCTGAAGCGGCGAGGGATGCTGGACGACACGCTGGTCATCTGGGGCGGCGAATTCGGACGCTCACCGGAATCGCAAGGTTCCAAGGGCCGTGACCATCACAACACCGGCTTCTCCATGTGGATGGCCGGCGGTGGCATCAAGGGCGGCCAAGTAGTGGGAGCCACCGATCCCATCGGGCTCAAGGCGATCGAAAACCCGATTCACTTCCGCGACATTCACACGACCGTGCTCCATCAACTGGGCCTCAGTCAGCATGCATTGAACTACATGCATCTCGGGCGCAAGGAACGGCTCACCGAGATTGAAGGCTCGATCATCAAGCAGATCGTCTGATAAAGTTCAAACCGCCGATGGCCGATGTAGACTGAATAACATGTTCAAAGCATTCGTCCTCATGACCTTCTGCGCCGCTGCCTCGCTGGCTCAGACCGCCGTTGGCAATTGGCAATACGTCGACGGAACCAAGATCACTTACATCAAGACCGTGGAAGAAGGCGGCCAGCTCAAGGCCACCATCACCAAGATTTCGAAGGATGGCAAGGATGACCCGGCCGCAACTTGCTCCAAGTGCTCCGGAGAAAACAAGGACAAGCCGATGACTGGCCTGCTGATTCTCTGGGACACCAAGAAGGACAGAGCCAACTGGAAAGATGGCAGATTGCTGGACCCGGATTCGGGCCGCATCGTCTCGGGCAAAGTGGAAGTCGCCGACGGCGGCAAGAAGCTGAACGTCAAAGGTTCGGTCGCCTTCATCAGCAAAACGCAAGTCTGGACCAAGGTTCAGTAGAACGGCTCGGTTCTGAGCCGCCATGCGCGAGCATGCGGTCTACATCCGTCAGAGAGCTTCGGTAGCGCCGCGCTTCCGAAACTCTTTGGCAACCTCATCGAAGCCTTTTTGCCGCGCGATCGTAAGCGGTCTTCGCCCGAGTGCATCTTCCTGGTTCGGATTCACTTCACCGTTCTCGAAGAGCCACTTGGTCATTTCTAAATGTCCGCCGCGCACAGCAGCCGGCAAAGCTTGATTGAACGCTCCATCGCGCGGCCCCAAATGCCGCTTCAACAAATCGGCCATCGCCACATCGCCACTGATCGCGGCATGATATAGAAGCGAGTAGCCATGCGGACCGCGAGCGGCCGCCACGGCGGGATCGGCCTCAACCAGCGCCGCGACAACTTTGCGTTGGCCCGTATCGCGGCACAGAAGCTATCGATCCTCGCTCCCTGCGACAACAAAAAACGCGCCATCAGGCGGGTGCCAGGTGCGACGCGCCGCCCAGGGCCGTCTCCCAGTCGCCGCCGCCCCAATCCCAGGTCGCATAGATCAACTTGGGATCGCGCGCCAGATACTCCTTCACCTTGGCAATGTTTTGGTCGCCGTGCCCGGCCTGGACAAACGCCTTCACCAATTCCAACTCCTGCCGCTGGCCGCGCTCCGGTTCGGGGCGTATCGGCCGGACCGAAGGCTCAGTCGCCGGCTGTTGCGCCGCCCAGGCGGAAGAGGAGGCCAGCGACGCCACCCCAAACAGGATCGACTCGCGGCGTTTCATGTCCGTGTCCTACTTCTTCGGCCGCTTCGCCTGCGTCGACAAAGTCTCCACGCGGTACAGTGACTTGCGCGCGGTCAGAAACAACGTCCGTCCCTTCGGTCCGCCAAACGCCAGATTCGCCGCCGACTCGGGCAGCAGGATCCGCACGATCAGTTTGCCGTCGGCTCCGAACACTTGCGCGCCGTCGCCTGAACTCGACCACACCCGCCCTGCCCCATCGCACCGAATGCCGTCCGGCCCGCCCTTATCGATCGTGACAAACACCTCGCCGCCCGTGACAGCGCTATCGCGCGCCACGTTGAATACCCGAATATGCCGCGGATTGCCCGAATCCGCCACGTAAAGCTTCGATTCATCCGGTGAAAAGCACAGCCCGTTCGGCTTGTCGAAATCCTTCGCGATCGCGGTCAGTCCCTTGATCGCCGCGTCGAACCGGTAGACATAGTTGCCGGGTGTCTCGCGCGGCTTGCCCGCCAAACCGTAGTCGGGGTCGGTGAACCAAATCGTCCCGTCGGACTTCACCA
This sequence comes from Acidobacteriota bacterium, assembly GCA_043755595.1. GTDB lineage: Bacteria > Acidobacteriota > Terriglobia > Bryobacterales > Bryobacteraceae > VFZP01. The sequence continues at coordinate 10,835 of JAYUSQ010000073.1, forward strand.
CTACATCGTTCGGCGAACTCAGCTTCTTGCCTTCGAACGAATCGACGAGCGTGACTACTTGGCCGTCACGCTCCGTGCGCGAAACGCGCCGTCCGCTGTGCTCGGCCGACAGTAGCCGCCCTTCGCGATCGAGCGTGTTGCCGTTGGTATTCCGGCTGGGTTTACGAAACGTCTGCACGCCGCCCTTCGCGTCCCAGCGCTTCAATTCGTCCGCTGGAATATCGCTAAAGACGAGGAAGCCGGCTTTCATCCACTGCGGCCCCTCGATGAACTGCATGTCTGTCGCCAGACGTTCCACCTTGGCCCCGGCTGGAAACATCTTCTTGAACTGAGCTTCGTCTTTTACCTCGAAGTCTGCGGCCCCGGCGGCAGCCATCGCCAACAGAAAAACCAACGTGCAACGCATCGACATGGACGTCTCCTCCTCCTCCAACTTAGACCAGAACGGCTTTGATCGCCTCGATCATCTTCACTTCGCCCTCGCTCACCCGGACGCCGCCGAAGCCGAGGAAGCCACCTTCCTTCGCCGCATTCGCCACTTTATCGGCGATCGCCAGCACCCACTCACGGTAGCTCGTCAATTCGGACGGAGCCTTAGCCTTCAGAATCGCATTGGCCCGCTGGAGCGTCGCGATCGTTTCATTGTGAATCCAGGTGCTCGGGTCCTGATTTCCAAAGTTACCCATCGCTGCGCGGATGCGCCCCTGGGAGGCCTGCATTTCCTCTTTGCTGGACATCAGGCGAATTAACTCGTTCGTATGTGTGGTTCCGCTAAAAACAATCTGGGCAGCGGCGGCGGCTTCCTGAATCGAGCCGATCACGCCGCTGGCGCCCGCCACCATCACTGCAATGCCGGCCATCTGAGGGGCGTCGGTGACTGCGGCCCATTCCTGTTCCGTAAAGTCTGTTTTGGTTGCCATCCCCGTTATCTTCGCACGGGCCAAGCGGGCGTTAAATGTTATCGGCGTGAATCGGCGTTCATCGGCGGCCAAAATCTCGGATCAGAGCCGCCATGCGCAAGCATGCGGTTGCCAATAGCCCGTACGGGGCCGCGCCGCGAATGCAGCTTGATATTCAAAACCGCTCTAAGCGACAATCTCTCCATCGCGCATTTTCACGATGCGATCGCCATAGGCGGCCGCTTCCGGGTTATGCGTGATCATCACGATCGTCTGCCCCAACCGCTTATTCAGATCCCGCAGCAATTCCAGCACCGCTTCGGAATTCTTCGAATCCAGATTGCCCGTCGGCTCGTCGGCCAGCAAAATCGCGGGGTGATTCACGATCGCCCGCGCGATCGCTACGCGCTGTTGTTCGCCACCGGACATAGCGCGCGGTTTGTGGTCGAGCCGGTTTTCGATGCCGAGCGCTTTCAATACTTCCTGAAAATCCGGTGTCCAGGCAATCGCCTTGCCCGCGATGTGCAGGGCGATTTCAATATTCTCGCCGGCGGTCAGCGTGGGCAGCAGATTGTACTTCTGGAACACGATGCCCACTTTTTGTTTCCGCAGTTCGGTGCGGCCGGTTTCGTCGAGCTTCGCGATGTCGGAGCCATCGATCGTCACCGATCCCGACGTAGCCGCCGTCAAGCCCGACAGCACATGGAACATCGTGGACTTGCCGGAGCCCGACGGGCCCACCACCGAGACGAACTCGCCTTTGGCGATATCGAGATCGACGCCGCGCAAGGCGGCTACCTCGACGTCGCCCACGTGAAAGACCTTGTGCAGGCCGCGGATTTGTATGATCGGAGAATCGGGCATTCGCAAAAGGGGACAAGCTCTAGTCGTAGGAAAGCGCTTCAAGCGCATCGTGCCGCACGGCCTTCAGCGCTGGATAAATGGTTCCCGCCAGGGCGCCAACCATGGCGATCGCCGCCGTAATCGGCCACCAGATGGGGACAACTTTTTGCACCAGCGCCGCCGTGCCAAAGATATCGATCACGCGCTGAGTCGCGAAACTCAACAAAATCCCGGCGACCGCACCGGCCACCGCCAGAATCGCGGTCTCGCGGAGCAACATACCTAGAATGTAACCAGGAGCCGCGCCCAAGGATTTGAGAATCCCAATCTCGCGCGTGCGCTCCAGCACCGCCGTATACATCGACAACAGCACCACCAGAAAACCCACGCCGACGCCCAACCCGATCACGACATTAAGGAACGGTCTGAACACCGGCGCGCTTTCGCTGGAAAACAGCGAAACGAGTTCTTCGATCGAGTAGATCTGATAGCCGCTCAACTGTTCGTTGGCCTTCAGGGTTTTAACAAACTCATCGGCTTTGGAAGGATCTTGCAGCTTGACGAAGACCTGCGAAATTTTCCCCGGAGCCGATGCCAATTCCTGAATCACCGGCAGCGGTAGAAGCACGCGTGACAATTTGCCAGGCTCGACGATTCCGCATACCTTCCAGTCGCGGTCCCACAATCGCAGCGTGCCTCCAACCGCCACCTTCTTGGTGCGCGCGTAACGCTCATCCACAATGATGTCGTTGGGCTCTTTGAACGGGCCGCCCGACACATATTTGAAGCCGCCGTTCATTCGGGACAGCGCCTCCAGATCGACGCCGCTGGCCGACTCAAGAAAGCCGGAGATGCCGTGGTTGGCGCTGCCGGTCGCCATCGCGACGCCCGGTTGTTTTTCGAAATACTCCACCAGCTTCTGAGGCAGCGTGACGCCGCCAAAGCTCATCACCGAAGTCGACCCAGGCTTGATGATCACATCGGCGCCAATGCCGCGTTGCCGCCGCTGAGACTCTTCGATCATGCCCTCACTGAGTCCGACCAGCGTCAGGATCATCGCCACTTCGATGGCGATCGCCGCAACGCTTAAGATCGTTCGGACCGGCCGGTGCTTCAGGTTCTCAAGCACGAGTTGATTGAGCAAGCTTCTATTGTACCCTTCACCACAAAAAACGCGCGGTGAAACGAAAGGCCCGGCCATCGTTCAAAGTGTTGGTGATGAATCCGAAATTGGGGCTGGTCAATTCCTTCCACGGCTCGGCGAATTGCGGGGTGTTGAAAAAATTCAGACTCTCGGCTCGCACGGAGATACGGCGGTCTCCGGCCAACGCGAAGTTCCGGGCGAGCGACGCGTTCACGTTGCCGATACCGGCCTTGCGGAAGGTGTTGGAACCGAGATTGCCGCGTCTCTCTCCCGGCCGGATGTAGGCAAAGGCGGAGCGCGTTAGCAGCCCGACCGATGTATCCGGGTGTCCAATGGTCCGCCCAAGAATCGACGCATCAAGCAGGTTCGGCCGGTCCCCTTGATCGCCATCCACGTTGCCGAAGCCCGGTCCATCGGATCCAGTGATGACCGTAAACGGTGTGCCCGTTTTGGCCAGTACCACTGACCCGACATCCCAGGAACCTATCGCGCGGCGCAACCAATCCGCCCCAACGGGCAACCGCGGAGTGGCATAGGTCGAGCGGACCAGCCACGCATGCCGCTGGTCGAAGGCGCTCGCCCCTTTGATATCGGCCCAAGCATTCTCTTCTGTCTGCGATTGGCTTTGCCGGCCGTCGTCACCGGTCGCGGTATTCGTGTACGACGCCCCGAGATCGATCGCCTTGCTCCACCAATACGAAGCGTCCACAGCGATCCCGCGCCATCGATTCAGCACCACCGACGCCCGGGCGGCGTCGAAATAACCGCGCGAACCGTTGGAAATGCGCCGCAAATCGTGGTAGCGCGGGTCCGGGCGCCGATCGGTAACTGTCGCTGTGATCAACGGCAGCGTCGTATTCAGCAGCGCGCGATTGGTATAGTTCATCAGGAACAACTTGTACGAGCGGCTACCGACATAACCCAATTGGACGCGCACCGCCTTCGACAGGCGCGGTTCCCAGGTCGCGTTGTAGACATGACTGTAGGGTGTGCGCAAATCGGCGGGGATCGCAAAGATCGACGCGCGCGCGTTCGGATCCACCGCCACATTGAGCCGGGTGAAAGCGGCCAGCAGATCCGGCGCCTGAATTTCGAACTTCTGATTGTTCGGCGGATTGTAGCGTACTTGGGTGAATGTGATCGGAAAAATCTCACCGAAGTGCGCGCCATAGGCAGCGCGAAAAACACCGGCGCGGCGGCCCGGACTCCAGGCCAGTCCCACGCGAGGAGCAAAATTATTGCCGTCGCATGGGTAGTCCAACTGGCTCAGGTTATCCACTTCCTTTGGCGTCGACACCGCATCCCACCGCAGTCCGAACTGCACCGTCAGAGAGGAGGTTGCTTTCCAGCTATCTCCCACGTATGCGTTCGGCTCCCAGGTGCGGAAGCCTCGGTGAATGTTGCCGGTGGCGCCGGAAAACCGATTGGGCGTGCCAGTGCGAAAATTGGTGACGATGTCGCGGCCGAAATCGTTCCGAAACTGCAGGGTGCCGCGATCGCTCGACACTTCAAAGCCGTTGATCTGCCGCCGCGACAGTTCCGCGCCCGCATACCATTCGTGCGCCCCCCGCGACTGGCGGATGCCGCCGGAAGAGCGAAACCGGTTCTGTGCGCGATTCACGGGAATCTGCGAAGGCGGACCGAGCGCCGAAATCGCGTTGGAGAAATTGACCGCTGGCCCGATCGAATTTGGCTCCCCCACCAGCAGCGAAGTCACGCGATCGAACATCGCGGTTAAGGTCGAATTCGTCGAGGCCGACCAGGCCCGGTTCCAGCCGATCTGTGCCGTATGCGCACGCGTGGTGGTGTCCGGATTTTGCCCGGCTGTGAATTGAAAGGCATCCACTTTCTGAATCGTGAACGCATGGCGCATGGTCAACGTGTCGCGCTCGGAAAGAGCTTGATCGATGCGCGTGCTGAACGCATCGTCGTCGATCTTTTGCTGCGCGTTGGTGTTCAACATCCGCGCGTTGATATCCGGACGATTCGGTGCGGCATCGGGGAACGCGTTGATCAGCCGTTGGACAATCGAACGCAGCGCCGGATCGGTGGCCAGTGGTGTGCGTTCACTGGGAAGCGGCACTAGGATGTTCCCGTTGACGTTGCCGCGAATGCGATTCTGTGAGCCGTCCATCGTAATCGCGGCGCCCTTCCACAAGCGTCGGCCAAAGGAAAAACCGTAGTTGTTTTCGTGCGCCGGTGGCAGACCGCCCACTGTGAAAAACGACCGCGCGTTGAACACGCTATTGAGATGGGTTTCAAACAGCGTTCCGTGAAACCCGTTACCGCGCACCGGAGCCAAATGATACGGCGCGGTTGGGCGATTCCCTAGCTCGCCGCCAAAGTAGGTGCGGTCGGCACGAAATTCATCGAACACCGTCGCGGTGATCCCCATGCGGCCATTCATTTCCTTCTGCGCGTTGTTGTCGATCAGATTGAATTGAACGTTCTCATTACGCCGGCTCTCTCCCGCGTTGGTCCGCGTGCGGCCCAGAAGATTGAGATCGGCCCGGGGTGTAGCCGCTGTTGGCGGAGGGGCGGGAACGGCCGGCGCCGCAGGGGTTGCCGCCGTCTGGGCATACGCGGCCCATGCCGCCATCACCGTCGATAAAACCAGCCTATTCACGGTCCACCAAGCGAATCATGCTGAGATTCACCGTGAACCAACGCTCGTCGGGGGGCGACTGCCACCGCGGCGACGCCTTGATCTCCAGCGCGTACTCCGGTGCATCGGGCATGTCCGCTTCTAGAATAAACAACCCTACCCGATCGAGCGTCCACTGCTTCAACAACTGTCCATTGACGGTCACGGCGATCGTCGCAGGCACTCCCTGTTCAAGCGAAGAAGTATGCGCAAAGCCGCGAATCCGTAATTTCTGCGGTGTGGACTTCACGCGCGTCAGCTTGGCCCGCGCGGTCTCGCCGTTCAACCAACGATACTTTCCGCCGAAGACTCCTTCGAGTTCTTCCCAAGGACCCACTAGCTTCGATTCGTGCCCGGGTAGCGAGAAATCGATCTGGTCCGGCTGATCGCCGGGGTATAAATCGCGCCGTTCGGCCGCGCCGATCAGATTGTAGACCCCGCCCTCAACCGGCGCTTCATATCCGCAGGCGCCGCAAACCAGCGTCTCATCCTTCTGCCGGGCCAACGCCCCCGAACAATCGGGACAGCGCAAAAATGTTTCAAACGCGGCCATCGGGATCTGTTCCGGTGGCGTGCCCGCCTTCCTACAGAAAGCGGCCAACGTCCCGCCTAACAAGCGCGCCGGCACCCAATCGGATCCGTGTTTATCGATCCGCCGTCCCAGCGCCCGTACCCAATGCTCGGCGCGGCCGGTCTCGGTCACATGGATCTCGTACTCATGCGCCGCGAAATGGCGTTGCACCAAAGCATGCCAGTCGGCCAGCCGCATCCGATGATTCTGCCGGATCCCGAAGCTCTCTTCCTGATGAGCGCCAATCACATCCTTGGCGACAAATCCGAGCAAGCCCCAATCGTAGAGCTTACGCTCCCACGGCTTCATCGTGTTGTAGTAGGGGCATCGGTACAGCCGCGCCGACAGGATGCGCCGGATCGGCTCCTCGGAGAAAAAGAAAACCCCGCCGGGTTGTAGCACCCTCATTACTTCTCGAAACACCGCTTCGATATCGAGAAACTGGCTCAACGTCTGATGCGTCATGACGAAGCGAAGCGAGCCGTCCCGAAACGGCAGATTGAGCGCGTCGCCTCCCATGCGCACCGGCGTGCGCGCCAGGCCCCAATGATCCATCAGGAACCGCCCGTGGCGCAGCGCGTCGGCCGAGATGTCCAACGCAAAGCCGCCGGCCTCGAAGTGATTCGCCAGCAGATAACTGGAATGACCCACATTGGCGCCGATTTCCAGAAACGGCGTCATGGGTCCGATAAACCCAAGGTGCCGCGTGATCATCTCGCCGCGACGGCGGTTCTCGGTCGTGTACTTATCAAGCGCACGCTCAGGTTCGCCGAGCGAAGCGAAGTTGTGGAACTCCACCTGAGCTCGTTTAACGGCAAGCGACTGCGCGGACGTGGAAGGGACTGACATCCTGATCCTTACGGTGTGATTCCTGGCTTACGCTGCCAAGCGCCTTCAATCATACTGCTCTCTACCGAGCTCAAGTGGTCGGCGCTGGCGAGCGGATCGAGGCGCAACACCCAGAGGTTCGCGAAAAAGCCAGCCCGTAGCGCGCCACCGGCGTCCTCCACCCGCGCGACGCGAGCGGCGTGAACTGTCGCAGACTCCAACACCTGCTTGGGCGACAACCCCGCCTTGACGAGCAACTGCCACTCAAGGCCGGCCTCCTTATTTCCGAACGAAGCAATCCGCACGCCCGCCTCATGCAATGTTCTGACGTGCTTGAGCCCTCGCGCGAGACGATCGGGGAACGGGGCAAGCTTTGCCAGCCGCGGCGTCACCACGGTCGACGCAGCCAGAAAAGCCTCGACCAGTCCTCGCGGCATTTCGTCGGCGTCATTCACGATCCCTTCGGCCGCTTCCGGGGCCTTAATCAGCGCGGTCGTCGCTTCCTCGGTCGAACCGATTGCGGTCATTCGCACGCCCTGACCCAACTCGACCGGCGCCGGAATCACGTAACGGTTTTTGATACTCCAAACCTCGCTCCCCGAAGGAATTGAAAGATCGGATTGCGCGCCGATGCGTTGAAAGCGCGCGCCCGACACGAGGATGACCGACTCTGGAATCGTCTCGCCGCGTGGATCGATGGCTCGTCCCCCGACGATCGCTGTTAGCACCGGCCTCTGGTCCAACCCGCCGCACGCCGTGAAGCTAGCCAATGCCCCTGTCCAACAGGCCTGTCGCCTCGTCACGCGACCAACATCTCCAGGCGCAGCCCGCGCAAATCGCGCAACAGCCGGTCGGGCGACAATGCGGCCAGATCGCGAGCCGGAGAGAGTCCGGTGGCCACGGCGATGCTGCCAACACCATTCGCGCGTGCAGCCAGAATATCGTTCTCGTGGTCGCCAACATGCCACACACGGGTGCGGCGGCCAACCCATCCGCGACGGCGCGCATAAGCGAGAGCGCGCTTCACCAAGCCCGCCCGATCCTCAGCCTCTTCGGCAAAAGCGCCGAACGAAAAGTAGCGCTCCAACCCAGCTCGCTGGATTTTACGCCACCCAATTCGGCTCAAATTCCCGGTGACCAGACCGAGTGGAACACCGCCTTCGCTCAGCCGGTCGAGCGCCGCACGTGCGCCCGGACAAACTCGATGCCGAAGCGTATAGGGACTGTCGGTCAAGTACAACCGTTGCGCCGCAGCGACTAGTGCAGGCATGTTTTCCGCGATCGCCCCAGCCTCCACGTCAGCCTCCAGCAGCATCATTTCAAGAATCTTACGGTCCATCATTCCTTGCACTGGAACATTGGCGGTGGACGCACGCACGCCAGCCACACAAGCCGCTGCCGCCTCCAGAGCCATTCGGTGATGGGGCCCGGAACGGCGCAACAGCGTACCGTCGATATCGAAGAAAACCACGGCCGAAGCGGGCCGCTGAGGGGTACTGCCCATGATGGTGGAGCTTTCCTTATACGATAACAAGATATGGAAGTCTTCTTCGGCGAGCGGCGTGTGCGAGCGATTAAAGGGGACATCACGCGAGTTCCGGCCGGCGCCATCGTCAACGCGGCAAGTTCAGGGCTGGAAGCCGGCTCCGGTGTCGATGCCGCAATTCGCAAAGCCGGCGGCGCCAAGATCACTGCCGAGCTGGAAAAAATCCGCGCCGCGCAGGGAACCTGTCAGGTCGGTGAAGCCGTGGTCACCGGCGCCGGCGACTTGCCAGCCAAATTCGTCTTTCACACCGTCGGCCCGAGCTTTCGCCAAGGCGCCCGCGGACTCGATGAGTTGCTCGGCTCCTGCTACACCCGCTGCATGCAGTTGGCTGAAGCGAGAGGCGTACGAATCCTTAGTTTCCCTTCGATCGGTACCGGCTCGTTTCAGTATCCCCTCGGCGAAGCGGCTGAAGTTGCGATGGAGACTGTAGTGAATCACATGCACACCGCCACCGGCAGCTTAGAGACGGTCACTTTCGTCCTCTTCGACGATCGCACGCATGACGCGTACGAGGCCGCGCTCCGACGTAAATCGAAGCCCTCCGCATAAGCACGTACAATGGAGAATTCCCTCTCCATCGAATGTCTTCCCATAAAATCAGACTTCTCAAATCCAACGACCTGCCCGATCTGCTCGCCTTGAGCCGTCAGGCGGGCTGGAATCAGGCGGAATCGGACTGGTCCCGCCTGCTCACTCTCGCGCCGCAAAGTTGTTTCGGTATCGAAGCCGGCAACGACATCGTCGCCACCACGACTGCCCTGCCCTATGCCAAGGAACTGGCCTGGATCGGCATGGTGCTGACCGCGCAGCCGCATCGGGGACAAGGGATGGCGACTGCGTTGATCGATCATACGATCGCCCATCTGAAAGATCGCCAGATTGGCTGGGCCAAGCTCGACGCCACCGAACAGGGCCGCCCGATCTACGCCAAGCTCGGCTTCCAGAACGAATTTCCCGTCGAACGTTGGCGCCGCGCTCCCGGCAAAGGCTTCAAGCCCACCACCTCCCGGCCTGTGCATCCCTACGTGGTCGATCCGTCTTTCGACCGTGCCTACTTCGGCGCCTACCGCATCCCGCTGCTCAATGCGCTCGCGCGCGAGGCTTCCGCCGAGTTGGTCGTAGGCTATGGTTTTGCGATGAACCGCGCCGGCGACAAAGCGCGCTATTTCGGACCCTCTGTCGTTCGGACGCGCGACGCCGCCCGCGCCTTGCTGGAGGGCTTTCTCGCCAAGTATCCCAATGAAGAAATCTACTGGGATATGCTGCCCGATAACTCCGACGCCGTTCAACTGGCGATCGACAACGGCTTCGAACCCTCCCGTCATCTGACGCGGATGGGCTTGGCGCTTCAGCCCGGCATCCGTCCGCTGGTCCAAAACAGTTCGAGCGTATTCGCCATCGCCGGCTTCGAGTACGGGTAAACGGCAGCAATGATTCGAAAACGCTATCTCTGGAAAGTTAGGAACCGCGAAATCCAACTGGGTGACCGCACTCTCATCATGGGTGTGCTCAACGTTACGCCGGATTCGTTCTCCGACGGCGGACGTTACTCAGAGCCCGATCAAGCTTATGCGCGTGCGCTGAAAATCGAAGAGGAAGGCGCTGATATCCTCGACATCGGCGCGGAATCCACGCGCCCGGGCTCCAGCCGCGTCACTGAAATGGAAGAGCTGCGCCGGCTGGTGCCCGTCCTCAAACGGCTGCGCGACAAGCTGACGATTCCGATCTGCGTAGACACCTACAAAGCGGCGGTGGCTGAGCGCGCCATCGAACTCGGCGCCGAGATCATCAACGACGCTTCTGGCCTGACCTTTGACCCGCTGCTTGCCAAGGTCGCCTCCACCCACAACGCCGGGTTCATCTTGAATCATATGCGCGGCACGCCCGAATCCTGGGCGAAGCTCCCGCCTCTGCCCGAGCCAATGGCGATCACGCTTCCCGATCTGGAAGCGGCCGTCCATCGTGCGCGCCGCGGCGGCATCGAAATGCCCCGCCTGATGATCGATCCCGGCCTGGGCTTCGGCAAACGTAAAGAAGAAAACGCCCGCATCATCGCGGCTCTAAGCGAACTCAACCGAATCGATCTCCCGATTCTCGCCGGCCCTTCGCGCAAATCCTTCCTCGCCCAGACAACGCCCGAAGGGCTGCTGATGGCGACCGCCGCGGCCACAGCCTTGTGCATCTTCAACGGCGCGCACATGGTGCGAGTCCACGACGTAAAAGAGATGGTCATCGTCGCGCAAACAGCCGACATGATGGCGCGCGCCACTCCAGTAGCGGCTACGCCTTCGCCTGCAGGAGCGTCGAAAGCGGAAGCGCAGCGCCCCGCTCGCAGGGATTCTCCGGAGCGTACTGCGCTTGACCCACTGAATCGCGCCAACCTAGGGAAGGCATAGGAACCGTCCCCATTGCTGGGTCGCAACGGGCGGGTACACTGTAACTGTGATGAGCAATTCCGTTGTACTATCCGACCCGGAAATCATGAGCGGAATCCCGTGTTTCGAAGGGACCCGTGTTCCGTTCCAGAACCTCATCGATTACTTGGAAGGCGGGCATACGTTGCGAGAATTCCTGGACCAGTTTCCATCGGTGTCTCGTGAACAGGCGATCCAAGCGCTCGAAGAAGCAAAGGAATCACTACTTGCGAAGATCGCATGAGAGTCCTTCTTGACGAGTGTCTGCCCGTGGATTTCCGCCTTCACCTGCCTGGCCATCAAGTCCACACCGCCCAATGGGCGGGACTGAAAGGCGTGAAAAATGGTCGGATGCTGCGGGATGCGGAAGCCGCATCGTACGATGTCTTTATCACCGTCGATAAGGGCGTTCCACATCAGCAAAATCTGAACCAGCGCAAAATCTCAGTCGTGCTGATCCGTTCGAAAACCAGTCAGATCGAAGACTTACTTGCATACGTTCCAGCCATTCTGAAGGAATTGGCCGCGATCCAACCCGGGCAGATTGCAATCATAACCTGAGTTCCTCTCGCCAACCCTGGGCGCACGATGTCCCCCCGGCTCACCTGCCCGCTAAGCCTTCACCTGCTTGCAGGAGCGTCGACAACGGAATCGCGTCGTCCCGTTCGAAGGGGTTCTCCGGATCGCCATTCCATTTAACCCAAGTAGTCGAGGCAGGCGCCGTTCCTTGCGAATGACTCGTTAACGCATTCGCCAACTCCTGTGGGGCAAACACGAAAGGGTAGCGATTAGCCGGCAGCGCAGCAACTCGCTCCGCGTCGATTTTTCGTTGGCCGATCTTTTCAAGTCGCATCTTCCGTGCCTGCAGTGGCGACAGCGTCACCAATTCCAAAATGACGACTGCATCGCGTGTGGGGAACCCATCGATCCCGCACAAACCAATCGGGCGCGGCAGCAGAAACCCGATCAGCGACACCGCGAAAAATTCCAGCCGCCGGAAATGCCGCAGTATAATGAACGCGCCCCATCCATCCTGGGTCCAATCCGCAATCATCTTAGCCGGGAAATAAGGATTGATGGGAGCGTAAGCCGACGTGGGATAACGAACCACGGCGTCTTCGTCAAACACGAACGGCTCCGGCTCGGTCATCATCTTGCGGCCTCGCGGCTTCGGATTCGGAGCAGCCCACTTCGCGCTCAAATCGGAGAGCGCCTTCGCCCGGCGCGCCAAATCTTTCTCCGCCATTCCCAAACCTCGCATCGCCACCAGATCCGCACCCGAGCGAATCAGATCCTGCGCCCGCGCGAAAGTGGGCGCGTGTTCGATGCCATAGGTCCACAATTGATCGGTAGCAGCCAGCCAGAAAGCCGCGCAGGCGTCATCGTCCGGCTGCGAAGCCTCAAAAGAAGCTGTCGCAATCTCGATCAATCGACCGGCGTCGTAAGGAAAAGAATGACTTGAGATCCGCGGTTACGTCGCTTTGATACAGACCCGGTCCCCAAACGCTCACTTCACCTCAGCCTCCGCCAGATCCGCCCCCAGTTCCTTGGCAAACTCCCGCATCCGACCCGCCATACGTGCAGCAATCTGCGGCTCACGTTCAGCCTAGTTGAAGCGCTCGGCCACATCGCGTTCAAGATGATACAGCTCCGGCGGCGCATCGGTCAGAGCCTGCCCTTCCACGTCTTCACCTCGTGCCCGGCGATACTTCCAAGGCTCCTGCCGCACGCCTTCCAGCACCCGCCCGGGGAAATAGAGAAACTCCTGGCGTGGCGAAGCCGCTCCCGCACTCAGCATCGGCATCAAATCAAAGCCATCATAGACGCGGCCGTCTCCGGGCAACTTCGCGCCGGCAGCTTTCGCAATCGTCGGAAACCAATCCAGCCCGCATGCCAATTCGCGCGGCGTCTGCCCACGGGGAATCCGCCCCGGCCAACGCGCGATCCCCGGCACTCGGAATCCACCTTCGTAGCTTCCCCCTTTGACTCCTCGCAAAGGCCCGGGGCTTCCGCTAGGCCACCACTCGTTACCTTGCTGCAGCATGCGCTTCGGAAGATTATTCCACGGCCCGTTGTCGCTGAGGAACAAGACGAAGGTGTTCCCGTCTTGACCCGCCTCGCGCACCGCCCGCATGATTTCGCCGACGCTCCAATCCAGCTCTTCAATCACATCGCCATACAAACCCGCGGCAGACTTGCCGCGCCGCTCCGGCGATACGGCCAAAGGCAAATGCGGCATCGCAAACGGCACGTACAAGAAGAATGGCCGGCTGCCCGATTCACGTACGAACTTCACCGCCTCGTTCGTATATCGTTGCGTGATTCGCGATTGATCGGCCACGTCTCAACGGTGTCGTTGTTGCGGTACAGCATCAGGGGACGTTCGGTCTGCACCCAAGGCCGAACCATGCTTATTCAACAGCCTGATGGAGGAGCACCACTATCTCGGGTATGAACAGCCAGTGGGAGAGCGCTTGAAGTATGTGGTGTCGGCGCAAGGCCGGCCGGTCGCATGCCTGGCCTGGTCAGGTGCGCCGTGTCATCTGGGCTCACGCGACCGGTATCTGGGCTGGAGTGCCGAAGCGCGCCGGCGTAACATCCGGCTGATCGCCTACAACACGCGCTTCCTGATCCTGCCGTGGGTGAAGGTGGAGCCTCTGGCCTCGCACATTCTCAGCCGGATGACGGCGCGTTTGTCGGTCGACTGGGAGCAAGGGTATGGGCATCCGCTCTACTTCGTGGATCCGGAACGGTTCCGCGGCACCTGTTATCGCGCGGCCAACTGGGGGAGATGGGGCAAACCACCGGCGGCAAGAACTTCAATAGCTATGTGCCGAACCGTTCGATCAAGGATGTGCTGGGTTATCCGTTGACGCGGCGCTTCCGCGAGTTACTGGGGCAGTAACATGGCGCCACAACAACCCATCGAACGCCTGGAGGCGCCGTTGGCCGAACTCAAGCAGGCCTTGGCGCGTGCATGGGAAGGACCCCTCGCCGCCGACGACTACCGGAAGTTGGACGCGGCACTGCGTCAGTTGCCGTTCGCGCCATCGACCGAAAAGGCGCGCACAGTGCTGGAGAACGCGGGCATTGAGCCAACTCTGCCCGCTCCGCCGAAGGAGCACCAAGCCAAAAAGCCGGGCCATGGACGCAAAGCTGCCCGCGACTACACCGGCGCAAGGCGCGTCAAGATCTCCCACCCCACGCTGAAGGCGAGCGATCTTTGCCCGGCGTGCGAGCAGGGTAAAGTCTACGTGCAGCAGGAACCCAAAGTGGTGGTGCGTGTGGTGGGGCAAGCGCCCTTGGCGGCGACCGTCTATGAGATGGAACGGCTGCGCTGCAATCTGGGCGGCGAGATCTTCACCGCACCCGCACCGGCCGAAGCGGCCGACGAGACCACCAAGTATGATCCGACGGCGGTGGCGATGTGGCCGCGCTGCACTATG
>JAYUSQ010000074.1:0-2536 GCA_043755595.1 Acidobacteriota bacterium
CCATTGACGAACACGCGAGCGCCGAAGCCGTCGCGATTGCTTCGCCCGCCGCGCAGCGACAGCGTTAGCCAGCGCCCGCCGCCACCGCGATTGTGAAAGACGATGGGCGGTCCGCCGAGCACGCTCATAACGGCATCAATGGCTCCATCGTTGTCCAAGTCGCCGAACGCGAGACCGCGGCCCGCCACGGGAGGCAGGGCTGGGCCGGCGGCGCGTTCGAAGCGGCCGCCCCGATTCATGGCGATCAACGGCGGCTCCTGGCTCCGAAGCGATGGGTCGATTTTTTCCACATTGTCCATTACGTGTCCTTGGGCCACCAGCAAGTCCTTCCAGCCATCGTTATCGAAATCGGCGAATCCCGCGCCCCAGCCGGAGTGAATAGCCGACAGGGCCGCTACACCCGATTCAAGGGAGCGGTAGCTGAATATACCAGCGCCGTCATTGTGATAGAGAGCGTACTTTTGGCGCGAGAGCGTGGTCACCAAAATGTCGGGACGCCCGTCGTTGTCGTAATCGCGAAAGTCCACACCCATTCCCGACACGGGCTTGCCGTCGTCGGAGAGTGCGGCGCCCGCGTCGACCGCGCGCTCCGTAAACGTCCCGTCGCGGTTATTTTGAAACAAGAACTGCTCCATGCCATCGTTGGCTACGAAAATGTCCGGGTATCCGTCGTCGTCGGCATCGGCGAACGCCACGCCGAGCGCGCGCCCGCGGATGGCGCCGATTCCCGACGAGGCGCTGACGTCTTCGAACGTGCCGTCGCCGCGATTTCGATACAGCAGGTTTGCGACGGCCGGAAACGTTGCGGGAGGGCAATAGACACGGAGTTCCGAGCCGCACCAGCGGCTGGTTCCCAGGCTCCATTCCATGTAGCGCGCAACAAACAGATCGAGCCAGCCGTCATTGTCGTAGTCGAAGAAGCCGGCCGCCGTCGACCATCCGGCGGCGGTCCCTACGCCCGCTCGCGGCGTGGCGTCGGTGAATGAACCTTTGCCGGTGTTGCGATAGAGCGCGTTGCGGCCGTAACTGGTCACATATAGATCGGTATGTCCGTCATTGTCATAGTCGGCCGCGGCCACGCCCATACCGTAATTGGCGTTGCTGGACGCGGAGAGGCCCGCCGCTTTCGTAACGTCTGTGAAGCTGCCATCGCGATTCTGCCGGTACAGGCGATTCCAGTACTTCGGCGTCGATCGCGCGAAAAACTCCCTGGCCGGAAGCGGCTCGGTCAGTTCGCCGCCATTGACGAAAAAGATGTCGAGCAGCCCATCGTTGTCGTAGTCCAGCAAAGCCACGCCGCCCCCCATCGCCTCAATGAGGTGTTTATGCGAAGTGGGCGAGTTCGAGTGGCGGAAATCGAGCCCGGCGGGGGCCGCGATGTCGAATCCCGGTCCGGCAAATTGCGCGCCTGCCGCAAGGCTATACATCACGAGCGTGGCGAGCCGCATAGCTCCGTCATCATACCAATACACCGGTCAGAAGGAGAATCGCAGTGCGAACTGGACCAGCCGCGGCGTGTTGACCTGCGTGAAGACCTGGCCGGTAATCGCGTTCGCCGCCGTCGTCACCGACAAGTTGGGCTGGCCGAACTGGACCCGATTGAACAGGTTGAATATCTCGGCCCGGAACTCGACGTGTGCGGACTCGGTGATATTCGTCCTCTTCAACATGGAAAAGTTGTACTGTGCGATACCGTGGCCGCGGAGATTGGGATCGGTGCGGCTTTGGTTGCCGAAGGTATAGGCGTTTGGAACCGTGAAGCAGTCGGTGTTGAACCATCGGCGTAACCTCGACTGCGCCGACCCCTCAATCTCTTTTTGGCAGCCGGGAACGACGTTCGGCCGCAAACCCGTCCCGAGACCAGTGATGTTCGGCGTGGCGTTGAGTGCCAGCGGGAAGCCCGATTGAAAGGTGCTGGTTCCGCTGGCGCTCCAGCCGGAGACGAGCAGGGAAGCCGGACCGCGTACATTGCCGAGGAGGCGCTGGCCCGCTCCGAACGGCAGATCGACCGAGTAGGCAACCGTCAGCCGGCTCCGTGAATCAAAGCCTGCCAGCGACTTTTCGGCTCGAAGGTTATTTGGCTGCTGAATGCCTCCGCCCGAGCCGACGTTGGTATTCAGCCACTCCGACAGACTCTCCATGTCGGTGAGGAGCTTGGAGAAAGTGTAAGCACCCAACACGTTCCCACCGGCCCCAAAACGCCGCTCCACCTTCATTTGCAGCGAATGGTAGGTGCTGTTACCCAGATAGGCGGTGCGCTGCAGGAAGCCCGTATACTGCGGATAGCGGAGGAGTAGCTGCCCTTGGGTAACGGTTCGCTGAGAGAGAGGGCCGGCGGCAACTAATCCGAAGAAGGGATTCTGAACCTGCGAATTCAACTGGCTACCCAGGGAGAGGAACTGATCTTCGATGGCGTTCATGTTGTAGTCGCCCCGGGGCAGATGAACGCCGCGGGAGGCCGCGTATGCCACTTCGACGGCGATGTTGCCCGGCATCTGGTCCTGCAAGGCGATATTCCACTGGCCCTGGTACGGCC
>JAYUSQ010000075.1:0-7375 GCA_043755595.1 Acidobacteriota bacterium
CATCACCCGACAGGTTCTCGAGAGGTAGGACGGCAATCGATTCGATTGACCCCGGGTCGACTCGCCCCAGCCCGTAACGGCCAGCCAGAACGAGCGGTATCGCCGTAGCGGTTCCGATCCCGGCCGCAGCCAACCATTGTTTCCTCGACCACAGGCGCTGCGGCACCTTCGCGACGGGTGGCGGCCCCCGATCAACCGCGCCAGCCGGCTGTTCCACATGCCCGATGAACCGGTAGCCGCGCTGTGGCAAGGTCTCGATGAACCGCGGATTCTCAGCGTCGTCTCCCAACGCCTCGCGGACCCGGTTAATCGCCTTGTTGAGCCCCCGGTCGAAATCCACATTCGTGCCCGACGGCCAAAGCCGGTTCTGCAGTTCCTCGCGAGTCAGAACTTGGCCGGGCCGTTCAAGCAAAGCCAGCAATGCCTGAAAGGGTTGCTCCGGGAGCCTGATGCGCGCGCCTTGCCGGCGCAATTCGCCTGACTCGGCGTCCACGTCGAAGATACCGAAGCGTATTGGCACCTCTAAGAGGATACAGGAGCCGGGAACAACGTACACGATCTGGTTGATTGGAAATGAGTTGCCCGGGAACACACAATCAAGCGCGCGACCATTGCGGGAAGCGCTCCATCCGTACTACGTTCAGCCTGAGATCCACAAGGAGGATCCTTCAAAATGAGAAAACGTAACCTATTCATCCCCGCGCTGCTGGCCGTGGCCGCCTTTGGCCAGGACACGCCCGCATGTTCCAACGAGACCCTTCAAGGCACTTATGGATTCACCATAACCGGCACGGTTCCAGCGGGGACCGTGCTCCCTCAGTTCTTCCATCCGCCCGGCTCGCTCGAGCAGATTGTTGGCATCGTCGTTCAGACCTTTGACGGAAAGGGAAACTTCACGCAGGTCGACAATGTGAAAGGCACGCTGAGCGGGATCGTCGTAGACCGGCCCGGCAGAGGCACTTACAGCGTCAACGCCAATTGCACGGGCACTTTCTCGATCATCCGGCCGGACCCGCTACCGCCTATCGTTACTCGCTTTGTGATTACCGACGGAGGCAAGGAGATGCGAATCGTGGTGGTCTCGCCGGCTGCCAATCTAACGCTCGCCCAAGGCCGGAAGCTGTAGCGCCCGTTGTCCGCACGCCGGGCTGAAAGAAGATTCGCTACAAGTGAACTGAAAACGGGTGGGCTTCTACGCTTTCCGCGGACCGGATGCCTCCCCTGCGCCACGAAAAATCCTAGCACGGCGGGTACACGCATCGCCCGGAGCGGCGCCCATCAACGGCGCGGAACTGGCGGGGCCGCATCCAGCAGATCCAGTACCGCCAGCAGTCTCGGCGCGGCGTTCATACGGTGGCCAAAGCGCATCTCTTGATACAGCGCCGTCGCTTCACGCACCAAGTCCCGCGGAGCCGCAGGAGGCAGAGCGCTGACGAACTCATCTGGCGTCATCCAGACGGGCTTCTGAATACCTTGCCGATGCAGCAAGGCGAGCATCCGTTCATACAGCAACGTCGCGTCGGAAACTTGCGCCTCCCCGCGTTTGAGCTTCTTTACCCGCCGCCTGCGCCGCCACCAAGCAAGGAGCCCGGGACCGAAAACGATCAAACCCGCGGCCGTCAACGCCACTCCGGTTACCGATATGGCCGCTCGCGGAAGCCACGTTTTGGCGGCGTCCTTCAAGGCATTTCCGCTCGAGTCCCACCGTTCGATCCAGCGAATCGAAAGGGCTCGCGTAGATTGGTTGAGTTTCTCGGCCAGCAGCACCTGCCGCTCCAGATCGTAGGCGACGACCCAGTCCTGCCAAGTGATTTCGAGCGCATCCATATATAGGCGGAGGCGCCCGAAAAACGTCTGCGAAGGCGGCAAAGGATTAGGTGGCGTCGGATCGAAGGTCACCCACCCGTGTCCGGGAAAATACGCCTCCACCCAAGCGTGAGCGTCCGCGCCGCGCACCAGATACCAGCCGGTCAATGGGTTGTGCGTGCCGCTTTGAAAACCGGTGGCCAGCCGAGAAGGAATATCGATGGAGCGCAGCATCAGCGCCATGGCGGAGGCGAAGTACTCGCAGTGGCCCCGGCGGCGTTCGAACAGAAAGTAAGCGACGGGATCGGCCGGAATCTCTTTCGGGAGATCTAGCGTGTAGGCATAGCTGGTGCGAAGATGCTCCTCGATTCGCCGCGCTCGATCCAGCGCCACCGGCTCAGCCTCAGTCAACCGTTTAGCGAGATCGGCGACGCGTGGATCAAGCCCGGGAGCGCGCAGGTAGAGATCTCTCTGTGCCGGGTCTAGCGCCGCGGCATCGCGCGTGACACTGAGCGCCGGGTCGTCGACAAAACTCTGCGCGCGATAACGCACGCCTGAGGTGTTGGGGAAACCGAGCCGGAAACCATCCACCGGCGTACGGGTCAACATGTCGGCGTCGATGGCTACCGACTCTGGAATCCCCGCGAAAAACAGTACGTCTCCGGTGGCTTCTCTTAGTTGCACTTCATAATCGATGCGCCGGCCCTGCCGCCACAATTGTTGATTGGCCGCTAGCCGCGTGAAGCCATTCTCGATGCGGAGTGTCTCGCCGGGGACTGGCACATTGAACCAACGCCGTCCATCGAATTGCGCCAGGGCCGAACCACGCCATTTCAATTCGTAAGCGCCAGGTTGCCGGATCCTCACGTGAAACACCGCGGGCGAATTCGGCGAGTTCTGAATTTCACCAATCCGTCCGAGCGTAACCTCATTGGAAAAACCTGGGAGATGAAGGCCTCCCGGCATCAGATGCCGCAGAGCGGCGGGCGCCATCCGCGGCAGGATGAAGAAGAAGCCGACACCGACTACCAACACGGATGTCAGAACAAACGCGGTCAGGCCCAAAATGCTCCGGCCGGCCCGATGCAACGGCGCGCGAGCCAGCCCTTCCCCTTCGGCCAGTGGACGCCGGATTTCGCCGGCGGTCTGCGTGATAATCGCAAAGGCAAGGTAGGCGAACAGCCACACCAAAAACACGGGGCCGGTATTGAGCGTAGCCGCGGCGAGTAGTTGAAAGAAGGTGACCAGCTTCACGAAGAAGAAGTCGCGTGGCGTCGAGGCGCGAATCGTCACGAGAAACGACATCAGGCCAACGAGGTGAATCGCCGGTGACAGGAAATCGCCGGTTGCCCACAGTTCCACGGCGCAAGAAGTCACGGCCAACAACGCCAGCAGGCTGGCGTGCCAGGACGGAATCTGGAAGCGCAGCCAACCGAGCAACTGCGCGCCACGGATGAGGATGGCGCCGGACGCCACCAAAGAAATCAGGACGTCGCGAGCGTTGGAGGACAGCAGGGCGAGATGGCTGGTCGAGAGCATGCCAAGCAACGACCATTCAAACAGCCGGTCGGCGGCCTTCGTCGCTGGCGCCACAGAACGCGCGTCCACAACCTCATCGTAACGCGGCTACTATTGGAAGGTCATATGGAGAACGGCGAATACGCGCGAATGCTGGAGGAGACTGCGGACCTGATGGAGATTGCCGCCGAAGACGGCTTTCGCATTCGCAGTTATCGCAATGCGGCAGCCGCCATCGAAGGCTATCCCGAGCGCATCGACGACATCCTCAAAGACTCCAAGCGCAAGGTCACCGATGTGCCGGGCATCGGCAAAGGCATTGCATCGGCTTTGACGGAAATCGGCGCGCGCGGATCATTCGAACGCCGCGACGAAATGTTGGAGAAGTATCCGCCAACTGCGCTGGAGATGCTCAGGATTCAGGGACTGGGTCCGAAGTCGGTCGCCGCGATCATAGAACATTTCCGCGTGAGCACGTTGGATGGCCTGGAGAGGCTTTGCCAGGAAGGCAAGCTGCAATCGTTGCCGCGGATGGGCGCAAAGTTGGAAGAAAAAGTCCTGCGCTCGATCGCGGCCTACCGGCGCCGCGCGGGCCGGTTCCTCTTGAGCTTTGCGACGGGCGTGGCGCACGAGTTGAGCGAACATCTCCGGCAAAATGGCGCCTTGCAAGTGGAGGCGGCCGGCAGTGTCCGGCGCGGCCGGGAGACCGTGGGTGACGTTGATCTGTTGGTCACCGGTGGCGGCGCGGGGAAAATTATCGAGAGCTTCGTGACGCACCCGAGGGTCCATGAAGTGCTGGTAAGAGGCGAAAACAAAGCCAGCGTCAAAATCGGCATGGAAGGTTTGCAGGTCGACTTGCGCGCGCTGCCAACGGAAAGCTACGGCGCGGCGTTGCAGTATTTTACCGGCAGCAAGACGCACAATGTCGCACTGCGGCAGCGGGCGCTGAAGCGGGGTTACACGCTGAATGAGTACGGACTGACCATGCTGGAGGGCGGGGCGCTGGTGGCGGGCGCGACCGAAGAAGAGATCTATGCCAAACTCGGACTCGCTTGGGTGCCGCCGGAATTGCGGGAACAGCAAGGTGAGATCGAGGCCGCCGAAGCCGGGACGTTACCAGAGTTAGTTACGCTCAACGAGATCCGGGGCGACCTGCACATGCACACACGTGAGACGGACGGCCGGGCGACATTGGAAGAGATGGCTGCCGAAGCAAAGGCTCACGGATACGAGTACATCGCCATCACCGACCACTCGAAAGCATTGGCGATGGCCAACGGTTTGGACGAGGCGCGCGTCACCGCATTCGCGAAGTTAGTCAGGGCGGTCAACCGGGAAGGTCATCTGGGCATTCGAATTTTTTCGGGACTCGAGTGTGATATTCGCCGTGACGGGACGATGGACATCGAAGATGACGCGCTGGCGGAGTTGGAGGTGGTGGTGGCCAGCGTCCATAGTTACATGAATCTCGAATCGGCCGAGATGACGGACCGCCTGTTGCGCGCGATCGAGAATCCGCATGTGAAGATTCTTGGGCATCCGACTGGGCGCCAACTGTTGCATCGCGAGAGTTATCCTTATGACTTCGATCAAGTGGTGAACGCAGCGGTCAAGAACGGCGTGGTATTCGAGATCAACGCCAGTCCGGAACGGCTTGACCTGGGCAGCACACTAATTCGCACGGCCAAGGCCAAGGGCGCTCGATTCACGATCTCTACGGATGCCCATCATCCCAAGCATCTCGCCAACATGCCATTCGGCGTCACGACCGCACGGCGTGGCTGGCTTACGAAGAAAGATGTTCTGAACACGCTCGCCGCCGGCCAGTTCCTGGACGCGCTCAGGAAGCCCGCATGAAAATGGTCATTCACCCGCCGATAGAACCGGAGCGTCTCGCAGCTATCGCCGCCGTGGCGGGAGACGAGATGGCCGTTGTGAATGCCTCGGACGCGGGGGCGGCGAAAGCTGCCATCTCCGATGCCGACGCCTTCTTCGGCAGGATCACACCTGACTTGTTAGCCGCCGCCGGGCGCCTGCGATGGATTCAGGCTCCCACTGCGAGCTTGGAGCACTATATCTTCCCGGCACTGGTCGAGCACCCCGCAATCCTTACTAACATGCGTGGCTTGTTCTCCGACGTGATTGCAGACCATGTTATGGCATACGTGCTTTGTTTTGCGCGTAACATTCACACCTATATCAGGCAACAACTGGAGCGGCGGTACGAACCGGTGGCGGGCGAAGCGATCCGCGCCAACTTGACAGGCGGCGCCGGCGTGTTGACGCCGATCGACCTCGCGCATCCGCATTTGGGCGACCAGACGATGGGCATTGTAGGATTAGGTTCGATCGGAACCGAAATCGGCAGGCGCGCCCGCGCCTTCGATATGAGGACGATCGCAGTGGACCCGGTCAACCCAGCGGCCTGGCGGATGGACCGCTTGCCCGAACTGCTCGCCATGAGCGACTATGTTGTCATCGCCGCTCCCCATACACCGGAAACAGCGGGACTGTTCGGCGTGGCTCAATTCGCGCAAATGAAACCGGGATCCTACCTGGTCAATATCGGCCGCGGAGCCATCGTAAATTTGAACGCGCTTTTGGACGCCTTGCGCGCCGGGCGTATCGGCGGAGCTGGCTTGGATGTCTTCGAAGTAGAGCCACTCCCGAACGACCACGCATTGTGGGGATTTCCGAACGTCATCATCACACCCCATGTGGCCGGCGCGTCCCCTCGGATTGCCGAACGGCACCTCGGCGTGATCACCGAGAACGTACGGCGTTTTGTGGCGGGCGAGCCGTTGCTAAACGTGGCCGGCAAGCGCGAATGGTACTAAATGACTCCGGAGCGTTGGCGGCGGGTTGAGGATTTGTTCGACGCGGCAGCCGCCGTGCCGGAACCCGAACTCCACGCCTGGCTGGAGCGGGAGTGTGCAGGCGATACCGAACTGCTGCAGGAAGTAACCGCAATGCTCGCGGCCGGCGCGCCCACGCGATCGATCCAGGATCAGATCCGCGGGGTGGCCTCGCAAATGCTGAGGGCAGCCGAGGCGGCTGCGACCCGCGCAATCGAAGCGAACTCGGCCGACGCCGCGGCAGCCTCTTCGCTAATGCTCGCGCTTTCGCATCTGGCCGATGTCAAATTTGAAACCGGCGATACGCCGGACGCGCAGCCGCTTACGAAGGGATCGCGTTGTTGGAGCCAAGCTGTTGTCTTCGGCCCATGAACGCCTCGCTCCGTTGGGGGAAGCGCGAGCCCTGCTGGAACAATCCGTGGCCAAACACACCGGCTATGGTGAATTCCGCGTCTATCTTGCTGAGACTTGCGCCCTGTGCGCGCCTGCATTGACGCCATGAGAGGATTGGGCGAACGCGCGGCGGCCCGACGCAACCGGGCCGAGGCTCTCGAGTACGCCGCCAAGTGCGTCGCGTCATCGCCTTTGACTCATCCCTCCAACCCTTACTGACGGGCCGAGCCTTGGCCGCAGTAGGTTCGATCCACGCAAAAATCGGAGAACGGGAGTCCGCTCGAGACCTACTGCGGCGGAGTCTTGAAGTTTTCACCGAGATCGAAGCCGAAACGAACCGGGAGCCCGGCCAAGGATTGCGCGAACAGATTGGCCGAGTTACCGGCCAACTGGCCCAACTCTGACCCGGGTTGAGCTTGACCGCGGTCTGTGACATAATCCGGGACACCTTACTTACAGGAGTCTCCATGTTGAACCTTCGTCTCGTTTTTGCCCTTTTCCTGACGCTGGTCTCTGGGCCCAGCCTAGTGGCGCAAACCATCTCTTCCACGCTGCTGGGAACGGTGACTGATCCGTCGGGGAAGGCCATTCCCGCTGCGACCGTGACCGCGATCAACGAAAACACACGCGATCAGCGGTCGACCAGTACGGATGGCAACGGTAACTTTACCTTCCCTTCCCTGCTCTCTGGGACTTACACGCTCAAAATTGAAGCGACCGGCTTCCGCTCGCTCGAACGAAAGAATACGGTTCTCACGGCGAACGAGCGCGTCTCTGTGGGCGACCTGCAAATGACTCTCGGC
>JAYUSQ010000076.1:0-7368 GCA_043755595.1 Acidobacteriota bacterium
ATGGCGCAAACCAAATCGCGTGGGCGCGAAGCGGAGGGGGCGAGGAGTTGGTCGAGACCGAGCCAGCGTAAGGTGCCGAGTACGGCGGCCACATGGCCATGAGGCAGCGAGCGAGAGATCAACAGGGCGTCGTTGGGAGACACCAGCGTCTCGCCCTTCAGGAGGCGGCGAAGCGAGGCGACCTTCGCCTCGGGCCAGTCGGAGAGATTGGCAATAGTGCGCTTGAGGACCTGGGAGCCGTCGCGCACGGACTGGCGGAGGAGAATGGCGGGCGGAGACTTGCGATTGGGCACGCTCTCGACGTACATGGGTTCATTATATCACACTGTCAGGCTATTATCAGGCATTACAAGAATATTTACATGGGTACATAGTGAGCATGCAAAAACCCACCTAATCCATTCTGCCGTGGGGAGATACGGGATCAGATGCACTCAAAGAGGGGGGAACTTCGGACTAGATCAGCCAAGCTTGGCCTGGGCGCACCAGTGACCGATCTGTTTTAACTAGTTTGGCAAGCGCGATAACACGGCTCCGTTTACTTCGTCCACTTTTTCCAGACCCCAATCCGGCGCATAGTCGGCTAGTGCTCGCGAAAGCCAGGCATTGTCATTGACCGGCCGGTACGCGAGTATCCACTGAAAGCCTTCGTGGCGCACGTAGCGCATTGCTTCACGGCGTAGATTGAGCCGAGGTTCGGGCGCGACCGAATCCACTTCCAATCGGCCGGAGAGTTCTACCGCGCCGCCTTGCTCGTCGACTGCCGTGACGCGAATCACCGGAAGGGCCTCGCCAAATGGGCAGATCAGTTCCAGCCCGTCCGAGTCGATCGATCCAGTAATTCCCAGATACATGCCCGCACGGCGTTCGAGCCCGGTGCGCCACCCGGACGTGCGATTCCGATCAAAGGCCAAGGGCGCTTCCCAGGGGTTGGGGTTGGCGTCAAGCTCCCAGGCCCGGCTCGGGAAGACCACCTCCGCTCCCCGAAGCAGGCGAAGTTCCTGCACACTCCAAGGATCCGGACTGGCCGCGAGAAGTTCCAAACGGAGCGTGCGCAACCGGCGCCGCGGCCAATGCGAGGACAGCTTGACGAACTGGCGGCGAGCATCGGAGTGCGCCATCAGAATCGCCGCGAGCGCGCGGCGCGAGGCCGTGTACTGCCAGCCCGACAACAGTTCGGCCCCACCAGCATATGCGCGGGGGGCTTCACCCAAATCCAGGATTCGCTCGCCCGGCTTGACGTGCCGCTTCACCATCGCGGCGGTGAGTGTCTCGGGTTTAATCCGCGCCAGATAATCCGCTTCGGGTTCGAGCCTTAACGCGGCGCGCCATGGAAGCTGGGTGGGGAGGCGCCAGGCGGCGGCAGGCACATAGCGGTCGAGAACGGCCGGCCAACAGAGAACGGCGTGAGCGATCGCCAAGACCCAGCCGATACGGCGGGGCAACACGGACATCACCGCTAGAGCAACGAAGATGGCGGCGGGAATCAGGAAGCGTGTGCCCACATTGAGAAACCAACCCGCCCCGGAAACGATGGCAGCCGCGATCAGCAACCAACGATGGCTAGAGCGGCGGCGGAGCGCCAACAGCCCAACGGGAGCGAGCAGAAAACCAGGACCCAACAAACCCTGCGCTCGTTCACCGCCCAACGTGATTTCCCACCAACGTTCGTCCCAAGGCACGCCGTATGAGCGCACGTAGTCAACCCAGGCCGCCAGTTGATCGACATGAAATGCGGGGCTCGGAAACACGGTGGGCAACATCGGCGCCACTGGATTATCGGTCAGCCACCACGAGTGGGCGAGCCAGGGCAGCACCATCGCCGCGGAGAAGGCGAGTCCGGCCCAAGAACGGCGCGCCAACAGGTAGACACCGGCTGCGAGCGTGACCAGGCCACCCGACATTTTAACGGCGTAGCAAAATCCCGCCGTGAGTCCGGCCCGTGTGTATTGGCTTTCGAGCAGAAGCCAGAAGGTGGCCAATGCGTAGAAGCCGGCGGCGGCATCGACATAAGCGGATGCCCCGGCCATTCCGACGACAGGCGCCGTGAAATAGAGCAGAGCGGCGGGGCGGCCGTCGAAGCCAAGCCGAGCCGCGACGGCGACGATCAAAGGCAGCGTCGCGAGAAGAAACGTGAAATGCAGTAGCGTCGCCGCGGTGAGTCCGCCGAGCGCCGTGGCCGCCAGGAAGAGAGTTTCGAGGCCATGGGGCATAGCATCGTAGATCCCGGCGGAAGTACGCGCGAGGCTGCCGGTGCGGAGCCACTCGACAGTGAGCCCGAGATGATAGCCGATCGCGTCGGGTGCAGTGGGCGGAGCCAGCGCGTGAATCAGATAGAGAATGACGAACGGCGCGAAGACCAGATCGGCCACGCCCAGTTTGGGCCGGCGCCAAGGGCCGAGCCAGACCCAAAGAGCCAGCGAAAAGACCAGGAGTGCGGCCGCCAGCCAACCCGATGCCCAGCCTAACCAGAGCAGGCCGAGCAGCAGATGACTCAGCAGCGCCGCCCCTATGGCGAATTCAATCGTCTTGGACAAGCTCTCATTCTAGAGCGAGACTAGGGCTCGATCGTAACGGCGAGAGGGTTGCTCTCCATAAAGGAACCGGCCACGAGGACAAGACGGCCTTCGGCAACCGCGCCCGCCGGAAGTTCAAACAGCAACTCGGTTGGCTTGATCGAGACAATCGGCAGGAAGCGGTCGCCGAAACGCAGCGCGACGCCTTCAAGCTGAGTGGGCGGCGGAGCACCATCGAACGGCAATTGCGCCGTTGTTTCGACCGTCGAAAAATCCGCTCCCTTCAGCAGGTAGCGACGCCCGGTACGGAGGATCGTGACGGGTTCCCCGGTTTCGGCATCGAGGACGGCGTCGAGCCGGGGGTTGGTGACCACGCGAAGCGAGGCCGGCAGCAACGCGATCAACTCACCGGCTCTGGCGACTAGCGCATACGATCCCGGCTGGGCTTCCGCCCTCACCTTTATCGTCTGCCGGACCAATTGCGGAGCGCTCGCCGGCGACGTGGCGGCCCCGGCGCCTTGCATCACGAGTTCGGGGAACTGTAATTCTATTGGCAGTCCAACGGGCGACCGCGTGAGTGCAAAGCTGTGATCGCGGCCGCGCGCGAGATCGACGCGAGGCAGGCCGGCGTAGAGTCCGCCCGCCACGACGCCAAGCGAAGTGACAGTGAGTTTGGCCGCGGCTCCAGTGGCCGGAGATAGTCTGACGTCGATGCCTTCGCGCGATTCGCCCGCTGCCAGCACGACCAGGCCATCGGTCGCGGTGGCCGCCGCGCCATCGGACGGCTCCGCAATGATCGTATAGCCGCCGGGCGGGACCAACAAACGGTAACCGCCATCCTCTCCGCTCAAGACCCCGCACGGCACGCGGCCGAAGGCGTCAATCGCCAGCACACGCGCGCCTGCGACCGTATCGGCCCCGCGCTTAACTACGCCGGAAATCGAGGTGGAAGGCGATGCGAGCGGATAGAGCCCGGCGAGCGCCGAGAGATCGTCCTCGGCCAGTTGTCTGACCGCGAATAAACGAGGCGCGCCGGGCGCGGGATCCCGTTCAGCTTCGGTCAACATCACCGAGCCCGAGACAAAGCTATGGTTGAGTCCGAGCACGTGTCCCATTTCGTGCATCATGATCAGCCCGAGATCGTGCGTGCCGTCGAGCCCCAACGACGAGTGGCGCTTATAGGGATTGAACGCGACTGATGCGCTGGCGATCGCACCGTCCTCATCAAAAGAAAGCAGAGTGCAGGCGATAAAGCGTTCTTTGTTGCAAAGGCCCGTGTCATAGGGCGTAGGGTCGGTGAAGGTGACGATGTTCTCGCCGGCGCTCACCGAAGTGGCGTCGGTGAAGTCAAAGTCTAACTCCAGCTTGGCGCGTCCTGGGCGCTTCCAGGAGAGGATGGCGTCATAGATAGCCGCGTGGACTTGCGCGGAGGTTTCGCGGCGGTCCACTCCCGAACTGCCGGCGTCCCAGTACACGGTGCGGCTAACACGAAGTTTGACCTTGCCGTCTTTCCAGAACAGGTCTTTGCCGCCGCCGCGCAGATGGCTGCCGGCGGAGAGTGAGAGAGAGAAAAGAGCGGCAACCAAGGCCGCCCGGAAGTGAACCCGCATGATGAGCTTATCGCCTGCCTGCGCGGGCGAGCGGTCTCTGGTTCAGCCTACGGTCCGTGGGATTTCCGCTTAGATCAAATTCGGCGCTGCTGGAGTATTTTGGCGGTCACCGGCAAATGGCTGAAATTTTACACAACCGTGCAAAACCGGCGCAGCAATCTGCAAACCAGTGCTATGGCGGGTTCTTTTTCCCCGCTTGCGCTTAATCCGGAAATGGTGCTCGAAGGTGTAGTGCCAAACACTATTTGCGGTATTGAGCACGTGGCGTCGCATTCGAAAACCTAACGTTGGCAAAAGATTCCATACATCTTACTCGCGCCGCAGTGCCGCCAGCGGATCAATTCGGGACGCTCGCCTGGCCGGCCCATAGCCGGCGAGAATCGCGGCACTTAGGAGGACGACGCCGGCCAGCACCAGGGTTGCCGGATCATAGGGCTGGGCGCCGAACAGAAGCGATTTGACAAGCTGGGAGGCGCCCAACGCGGCAGGCACGCTGATCGCGAGTCCCACCGCCGCCAGTAGTAGAACGCGGCGCAGAACCATCCATACCACGGCGCCGCGTTGCGCGCCCAGAGCCATACGGATTCCAATCTCGCCGACTTGCCGCGCGACGCTGTAGAACATCGTCCCGTAGAGTCCGACGCACGCGGTCAGGAGTGCGAGAGCCGCGAAACCCGTGCATAGTTTGGCGAACGTGATTTCCCGGCTGATCGACCGATCGATTTCCGCAGCCTGGGTGACCACGTTGGTAACGGGTATGCGCGAATCCGCTTCCTGCACGATCTCACGCACATTCTTGACATACCTCAGCGGATCACTAGCAGCCACAGCGCTCTCCTTGCGCCCGTTTCCGGGTGGTATGATGCCAGTATGACCAGATCCAAGATAGCGATCAGTTTGCCCAAGGATCAACTGGTGAGAGTCCACCGGGAAGTCCGGGCCGGACGCGCCGATTCGGTTTCGGGTTACATTTCCCAAGCTCTGGCGGAACGCGAGAAACGCGAGTCTCTCGGGGCGCTTTTGCGGGATCTGATCGGACAGCATGGTGAACCGGCAGCGGAGGACATCAAATGGGCGGAACGCGCACTCGCACCGCGACGGGGATAGTGCTGGACGCCGGTGCGCTGATCGCCTTGGATCGTGGGGATAAGCGCATGATCGCCTTGCTCCGCCGGGCGTTGGCCCAAGGCCGGACTTTTCGAGTGCCCGCAGGCGCCGTGGGACAAGCCTGGCGCGATGGGCGGCGTCAGGTTACCTTAGCGCGGTTTCTGCGGAGCGAGGAAGTCGAGATTGTTCCTCTCGATGAGTTGTCAGCCCGCGCCTGTGGAGAACTCTGCGGCGCCACCGGCACGGCGGATGTCGTTGACGCTTCGGTGGCGATCCTTGCCAGGGAGCGGCGGGACCCCATAGCTACAAGTGATCCTAACGACCTGCAGCGTCTGTATCCGGCCGCCCAGATCATTCCGGTTTAGGATTGTCGAGGCCGGTCCGCGCTCGCCTGAGCGTATGATAGCGGGGGCAAGGCCGAAACATCATCATGATTACCCGTAGAACCTTTTCACAAACCGCGCTGGCCGCGGTCACAGGGCGCGATACCGCGACCAAGATTTCGCCTTAAGCGCTACCACCTCATACACGAGCCACCAATTCCCAAAAGGGTATGCTTCGGCACGTAAACCGCCGCCAATAAGATCAGGGCCCCGGACCGTCCCGTTCTGTCGTCCCAACGTTCTGGCTCAGAATCGAGAGAGATTGGCCCGCTTCCTTGCCGCTTGTCTTGATGTCGTTGTCTACTGTACACAGATCCGAAAACTGAACTGGATCCGCCTTTCGGCCCAAGCCCTCAGCCCGAGCGGTATGATAGCTGAGGCTGGGCTGAAACATCATGACCATCACTCGTAGAACCTTTTCACAAACCGTGCTGGCCGCAGGCGCCGCCGCCGTGGCCGCTCCCGCGGCTGCGCGGATCAACCCCTATTTCAATGGCGTCCGGATCGGCGCGCAAAGCTACTCGTTTCGCGATCGCAAACTGGATGCGGCGATCGAGGGGATGAAAGAAGTGGGCATTGGCACGGTGGAGATGTGGTCGGGGCATGTGGAACCGGCCGGGCTCAAGCGTGAGGATCTGCGGAAATGGCGCGTCTCGGTCGACCTGAAAGAGATCAAAGCTGTGCGCCGCAAGTACGAGGCGGCGGGCATTGAACTCTATGCCTACAACTACAGCTTTCGCGACGACTTCACCGACGAGGAAATCGACCGGGGCTTTCTGATGGCGAAGGCGCTTGGCGTGAAAGCGATCACGGCCTCTTCCAACGTGTCGACCGCCAAGCGCATCGACAAATTCGCGGCCAAACACAAAATCCGCGTCGGCATGCATAACCACTCGCGCCTGGTGAAGAACGAATACGCCCGCGCCGAAGATTTTGCCGAAGCGATGAATGGCGCGAGCGAGTATATCGGGATCAACCTCGACATCGGCCATTTCTGGGCGGCGGGATTCGATCCGGTGGACTACTTGCGGCAGCACCATTCAAAGATCGTCACGATTCATATCAAGGACCGGAAGAAGAATCAGGGCGACAATATGCCGTTTGGCGAAGGCGATACGCCGATCAAACCCGTGCTTGCGTTGCTCAAGGAACTCAAGCTGAAGATCCCGGCCAACATTGAGTATGAGTACAAAGGCGCCGACACCATCGCCGAAATGAAGAAGTGCCTGAGCTTCTGCAAAGCTGCGGTAGGCGCGTGAGCCCGCTCGCGATCTAGCCGATACACTCAAGAACGTAGTACTTGCGCCCGTCCGGTTTCATGACCTGCGCGGCAATTCTCCATTCTCTTTCATCGAGCAAATAGACGCGCCGATATGAATCGTAGGCGATGCCTTCCTGCCGGTCGATGCGCCAATCTTCGACCTCCCGTTCATCGCCCGGAGACCATTGCGTCTTTAAAACGTTGAAAGGATTCATTGAAACTCCAAATGACGGGGCCGAACGGATTTGCCTACCTAGTGCAGAGCCGGACTTGCGGTTGGGGCAATTGAGGCATCCGTTAGGTACTTCACCTAATTTTATGGTGAACCCACGGATGATAACTTTGACTCAGGTTAACACCAACACCCTGTTACAGGGAGAGGAGATATAAGAAATGAAGAACGTTACGAACCTGGTTTGGAAGCTGCGGATCTGGAAAGACACCCGTGGTCAGGACCTTATTGAATATGCTTTGATGGCGGGCTTTGTGGC
>JAYUSQ010000077.1:0-7354 GCA_043755595.1 Acidobacteriota bacterium
GCGGTTAACCGGGAGAGCCGTGGCAAAAAACAAAAAAGGATCGGCTGTACGTCTTGACAATGGCAGCCCTCTCATGGAAGCCGCCTATGAGTAAGTCAAACGAACCGGCGGCGTAAACAAGGATTGCGCCGAAAGTGAACAGGTGAATGAGAACGTAGAAGCGATGGAAGCCGCGATCGCGATGCAGGTAGCGTCGCGAGAATACGC
The DNA here is from genome assembly GCA_043755595.1 of Acidobacteriota bacterium. Taxonomy (GTDB): domain Bacteria; phylum Acidobacteriota; class Terriglobia; order Bryobacterales; family Bryobacteraceae; genus VFZP01. The sequence continues at coordinate 208 of JAYUSQ010000077.1, forward strand.
CGATCAGACCGGCGAGCGTAGTGGCAAGCAGGATCAGCGGAAGCGAAAGACGGTCCACCATCAACTCCAACGGAAAGGCGTAGGAGCCGACGTGGAACCGGTCGCCGAACCGCACTGTCACTTGAGCTTCGCCACTTCGAAACATCAGCCCGGCGAGAGCCGCCGTCATCGCCCAATCCAGCAACGATACGGAGGCACTGAAGCGTGCCACGGTTTTTTCGGTTGGAGTCCAGCCTAGGAGCCAGCCGAGGGCAAGCCCGAAAAATCCGAGTCCGGGTAGAGCGACCAACGCCGTCAGGAGTTGTCGCTCGGTCGTCCAGTCGATCAAACGGCCCTCGCAATCTCAGCGAGCGGCAAATGTTCCAGCTTGCCGCGATACCAATCGACAGATGAAGCCGCGCGAGGGATCACCGCGCCGGCTGGCGAGGCGGGTTCGAAGAGGCCGCCGCCGCGATAGATCTGAATCTCGCCCGAGTCCGGATCCATCGTCGAGATTCGCACCCATGAGTTTTCTACAAACTCGGTGAGTTCAGGATTGCGGCCGATCACTTTCATTAAACGCTCAGGAGTGGTTTCGATCACAAAGAGGATTCGAACGGGCTCGTGAATTTCCACCATCTGCCAGGGCAGCCCGGTCCGGAGATCTCCCGCGTGACCGTTCATGACGCCGAGCAAGCTGGTGACGTTGTGCGGGAGCTTGGTGCCGCAGCCGTACCGCTCATTGTCCACGAAGGAGAAGTAGTATTCGAGGCTGATGCCAGCGCAAACGGGAATCACCGCGCCGAGCACTCCGGCGATGAATTTGTCTTCCGGATCGCCAGCGGCATCGTAGGAAATGAGAAAGGCGCGGCGGTCCATGAAGAGGCCGCGCGTGACGGCGCGACGGCCCACGACGGCGACTGCGTTTGTGCAATGGCCATACTCGGGGCGAGGCTCGGCCAGATGTTCACTGCGTTCCTCGACGTGGAGTAATCCATCTTCGGCGGAGTGTGCCGCTTCGGCGGCTTCGAAGCGGCGGGCTCGTTCATGGACGCTCAAGGCGCGAGCGCGGTCCCGCGATTTACGGATGCGGTTGAGCAGGTCCAGATTGTGCGCCGGGACGAGATCGGTGTCGTAGAGATCGACGTCGTCCGAGCAGGTATCGTGATAGCCGCCAACAAACCAGGTGCGGGCGGGGATGTCGATCCCCTTGGTGGCGCGCAGGGCATCGCGGACTTCGGGCCGGTTCGCCATGGCGGCAAACAGCCGGCCGTTGGGACCGCCACGGCGCCCGCCACACGCACCGCAATCGTGCGCCGATTCGTGGGGGTTGTTGAGGCTGGTGGAGCCGTGACCGAGAACGATTACCAGATCGGCGAATCGGCTAGTGAGTCCCGCGCCGCACAGCAGATCCGCCACTCGCGCGGTTTTTTCATCGGTGTCGAAGCCTTTGGCCAAGCCTTCGGTGGCGTGATAAGAATCTACGTCACCGCGCATGAACGCCAACTCAGTGCGAGGGTCGGGAAAAAATCGCTCGTTCAACGCGGCTCGGAGCCTGGCGAATTGGAGCGGCGAAAGCACGCGAGCGAGAAGGGGCGCCAGGGAGAGGAAACCGAGGAAGGCGGTGGTAACCCAACCGGTAAACAAGTTCTTCGAGCCGACAGATAATCCATGCACCACCGCAGACCACTGCTTACGGCGGGCTACGCGCGATTCATGCGTGGCTTCCTCGCCGGCTGGCGCATGTTCGCGAACGGAATGTTGGGGCTTCACGACGACCGGGCAAAGCGACACGGCGTGCGCGTCATCAATGCCCTGGTAGTTGATCGCCACGCCGAAGAATCCGGCCGCACCGAAGGTCTCCATTTCCGGGTCGCACTCTTCGAGCGCTTGCTCGAAATCGAATGAACCGGATAGGATTCCGTCATTCCCATTCCTATGCGAGCCGGCCCGGCGGTGTGTCGTTGCCCGTGGTGCTGAAGAACGGGCGGGAGAGGTCGGCCTTGTTCGCCTTCATCAGAAAATTTTCTCGACCGCAGCAGGGCCGGTCAACCTTCGGCCATCTGATCAGCATTGAGGCGCTTGGCCTCAGCTTCGACTCGGTTGCATATTTTTTTCGCCGAGCGGCACATCAAGAAAAACCTGCTGGGCCGCAACGGGTGGCTGACCGAGTTCGCTTTGGGCTGGTCGATTACGAGCAAACCTTATATCTGGCCGAGTACGATTTTGAAGCCCCCGGCGTTATTTCCCGATCAGGTGTTGATCGAACCAGCGCACCATCTCGCCCAGATAATCGGGCGGGTTGACCGCACCGGGGAAAGTTGGCCCATGGCCTCCTCCCGCGATACGCAGGAACTTCACTGCGATCCCGGCGGCCTTTAGTTTCGCTTCCATCTCTTCGCTCTGCGAGATGTTAACCTGTTCATCCTTGTCCCCGTGCATTAAGAGGAACGGCGGGTCATCTGGAGTAATGTGCGTGACCGGCGAAGCTTCTTTGTGCGTGCGATATTCGGCGGTATCCTTGGCGTCTCCCTCTGGCCGGGCCATGCCCAAGAGGAACCGGCCATTGTCGCCGGTAAGGAAATCGATGGGGGCCGCTCGAGCTACTACGCACTGTACTTTGGCGCTTTCGCGTTCCACCGGATCGGGGTCGGCGGAGTTGCCTTTGCCGTCGAGCGTCCCGAGCATACTTACTAACTGACCGCCGGACGATCCGCCCGAGGCGCCAATGCGGTCGGCGCGGATTCCGTAGGTTGACGCTTTGTGGCGGATGAATCGCACGGCGCGTTGCACGTCTTCCACCGGGGCCGGATAGCGGAAGCGCGGCAGAGCGCGATGATTCACGCTAAACACGGTGTAACCTGCGTTGGCGAGCGCCTTGGCGTAGAGCTGCGACTGGCCGTTCGACTTCAACTCCGGCGCGCTGTAGGCAAGCGGCGCGGTCCACCCGCTGCCGGAAACATAGATGATGCCGTAGCCGTTCGGGCGCACGGGTTTGTAGACATCGAGTAACAACGCGGCTCCCGAATACATTCCATAAGCGGCGTTCGATTCGACGGTGAATTGATCCGCCGCGATGAGCGGGCAGGCAAGCAGAGCCGCTAGCTTGTAGGGTTTCATGATGATCAGCGCCATGGTATCACCCGACCTCGGCGCCAAGTTGCGCCAGATGCCGCACGGTGGCGGAGATGTCGGCTTCGGTGGTGCGGGGATTGATGGTGCAAAGCCGTAGCACGATCTGACCGCGCACGCGCGTGGTCATCACGAATGCAAAGCCTCGGCGCAGGCACTCGCCAGCGATGGCCGTATTATGCTCCTCAATCGCTGCGGGTTTCATTCCTTCCGGTTCGTGCCGGAAGGTGACGATGCCCATACTTGCTCCGGTTACAATCTGCCAACCGGCGATCCGGGCGATCTTGCGCTCGGCCAAACGGGCGAGTTCGAAGCCGTGCGCGATGGCTTGGCGGAAGGCGTCCGCGCCGAAGACTTCAAGAGAAAGCCAGACTTTCAAAGCGCGGAAAGGCCGCGAGAGTTCCGGGCCGTAGTCCCAGAGATTCCAGTCGCCTTCGGAGTCCTGAAGATAGTCGGCTCCGGTGCGGAAGGCCGCCGTTAGCGTGCGTTGATCGCGGACCAGGAGGCAACTGGCGGCGTAGGGTTGGAAGAGCCACTTGTGCGGATCGAGCGTGATGGAATCGGCCAGTTCCATGCCACTCAAGGCGGTTTTGCCTTCCTGGCACAGTACGGATAATCCGCCATAGGCTCCGTCGATGTGCAGCCAGGCGCGACGTTTTTTGCACAGTTCAGAGATGGCGCTGAGTGGATCGACGGCGCCGGTGTTCGTCGTTCCCGCATTGGCGACGACGCAGAGCGGCGTCAGGCCCGCGCGTTGGTCTTCGTCCATTTGAAGGCGCAGCGCGTCGATCGGCAAGCGAAACTGCGCGTCGCTGGGGATGACGCGGATCTGGCGGTTATCGAAACCGAGGAAGCGCAACATGCGGCGGACCGACACGTGCGTCTGCTCGGAAAGGTAGACGGCGCCTTGACTCCAGTTGGCCGAAGCGAATTTCCATTCGCGCGCGGCAATGATCGCGGTCATATTGGCCATCGATCCGCCGCTGAGAAAAATGCCTCCCGCGCCGTACGGAAAGCCCGCTTCCTTCGCGAGCCATTCGATGACGGTGCGTTCGACCGTTTGCGGGCCTGCGCCTTCGAGCCAGCTTCCGGCAAAGGGGTTGTACACGGAGGCGAGAAAATCCCCGAGCGCGCTGACGAAGTTGCCTGGGCCCGGCACAAAGGCGAAGAAACGCGGGTGTGCGAGATGGGCCTGGGCGCTGAAGACATTATCGCGGAGTTGCCCAAGGATGGCGGTGCGATCGCCCGGTTGTTCCGGAATCGGCTTGCGCAGCACGCGATCCAGCGCTTTGGCGTCCGGAGGCGTCCAGACTTTGCCTTCGTGGACCTGCGCCCAATGGGTCAAGCACATTTCCAGCACTTCGTGCCCGAAGGCTCGCAGTTGTTCGTCTTCCAGATCGAGGAGTGGAGTTTTCATCGGCAGCGTAAGACTCCATATTATGACGGTGCCGATGTACCGGTTGGCGCGACCGCTGTTATTGTGTGCGGCGCTGATGTTATGCGGGCAGTCATCGGAGGAGAATTTTCCATCAAAAGCAGAGTTTCATTTTGTCCGGATCGAGTACGCCGACGGGGAATGGGCGCGCCGCGGTTGGGGCGGACGCGGCTGGTGGAGGCAGGACTGGCCCGAAGCCGAGGCGCACTTTGCCCAGGGAATTCGCCGCATCACGCGGATTCATACTGGCGAAAATCGCCACATGCGCCTGGCAGACGTTCGGATCTACGATCATCCGTGGATCTATGCGACGCAAACGGGCTTCTGGGATTTGAACGAGGCCGAGGTGCGCCGGTTGGGTGACTACCTTGAGCGCGGCGGCTTTCTGATGGTGGACGATTTCTATGGTCCGCGCGATTGGGAAGTGTTTCAGCAAACGATGTCGCGAGTGCTGCCCGGGCGGCCCATCATGGATCTGGAAGACGGCGCCCAGCTTCTTCGCGTTCTGTTTGAGATCAAGGAACGCACCTTCATTCCGGGGCTTCGCCATCTTCGCCGCGATGGGAGCGTGGAGCAGCAGGGTTGGCCGCCAACCTGGCGGGCGATTCACGACCGGAAGGGCAGGTTGGTAGTGGCGGTGAATTTCAATATGGACGTCGGGGATGCGTGGGAGCACGCCGATCTGCCCTTCTATCCGGCGGAGATGACGGGGTTGGCGTACCGGTTCGGAATCAACTACATCATTTATGCGATGACTCATTGAATTTGAAGCGTGGCATGCGACGATGGAGTCTACTTAGCATGAACGTATATCAGGAACACAAGGATGAGCTCGAGAAGTACGAGTTCCAAATGGGGCTGGAACGCGGACGGCTGGCGATGTCGATGGATCTGCTGACCGATGCTTTGGTGATGGTTGGGCAGCATGGAGTGTACTGCCAAAGCGCCCGCCAAGCGGGCAAGCCGGCGATGGATATTCAGATGGTCACGCACCAGATCGAGTCGGCCAAGACGCTGGTGTCGGACGTGATTCAGGAGTTACGGCGGCAACGCGCAGCGGCGGTGAACGGCTGACTATCCGTTACTTGCCGGTCATGGTGGACAAGACGCCACCGATTAACGGCGAAAGCACCGCTAAGGCCAGTTTGAAACTGTCAGTGGAGTTTGCGTCCAAACCCAAGTAGGCTTCGATTTCTTTGTGGCGCTTTTGCCAATCGCCGAAATCTTGGGCGCCTCTTGGGGACGGGGGAACCAGTGAGTCTCGAATCGACTGGCCTGCCCTCGTGATTGCGACGTGAATTGGAACGTAGCCGGCCGCCAGGAAGAACGACCAATACAACCCAAATAACATCACCCACTCGGGTGGGAACATGAACAGGTCACCCGGACTGGCGGCCAGAGCGACGCGCCTCCAGGCTCCCATCGGGAGCGTCGCGCTCGCGATGCCAATGGCCGTCAGGAATCCCACCAGTTGAGCTCGTTCCCTCAAGTTCCGAAATTGCGTGGCCGTTTCCATTGGCGGGGCATTGCGTTCGGACAGCCTATTGAACGCGGCGACGCTCATCTTCATCCAAAGGCTGGACGGCCACGCAACCATGAAGAAACAGACCACGACAAGCGCGGCCATGGATCCGCGAGAGTATTCGGTTTGCCAGTTCAGGCCAAAGGAGTAAATCGACTCCGGGTTGAACAGCCACCACCCGAAGCCGGTATAAGCCGCCATCTCCAGAAAGCCGCTCAATTGAGTTCGCGTGCTGGCTTTCACTGACCGGTGAAGTTCGGTGACCCAGTTCCACAACACGAGTCCGATGAGCACAGCGACGGTGATCACAACGGCGCACAGTAACTTCCAGATCGGAAACTGGATACCGTTGGCTGGGTTCGTAAACGGCTCTCCACTGAAGGGCAGTGCGCCGATCACCAGATAGGAGGCGATCAGCGTACACGATGCCAGTGTCGTAAACCGGTGCAAGTCGTCAATCTTCGCTAAACGTCGCAGATGCGGACACACTTGCGGAGCGACCAGATCTTGTCCGGTTGAGCCGGAATGAATTCCTGGGCCACGTGTCCCTTGAACCCGGTAGCCACGATCGCTTCGATGATGGGCGGGTAATAGATTTCCTGGGTCTCGTCGATTTCGTGACGGCCGGGCACGCCGCCGGTGTGATAGTGCGCGATGTACTGATGGTTCTTGCGGATGGTCGCGATCACGTCGCCTTCCATGATCTGCATGTGATAAATGTCGTAGAGAAGTTTGAAGCGCTCCGAGCCGACGCGCTTGCACAACTCCACGCCCCACTCAGTGTGATCGCACTGGTAATCCTTGTGGTTCACCTTTGAGTTGAGCAGTTCCATGACAAGGTTGATGTTGAGTTTCTCGCAGAGGCTCATCAGGCGCTTGATGCCGATGGCGCAATTTTCGATGCCTTTGTCGTCGGGCAGTCCAGCGCGGTTGCCCGAGAAGCAGATGACGTTCGGCAAGCCGGCTTGGGCCGCCTTCGTCAAGTAGTCGGTGTAAGCATCGACGAGTTGATCGTGATTCTCAACCCGGCCCTGCCAGGCGGCTTGGGCGGCATTACCAAGGCCTTCAACCGCGTTGAG
>JAYUSQ010000078.1:0-2512 GCA_043755595.1 Acidobacteriota bacterium
TTCCACCGGGCGATTCGCGGACAAGGTCTGCCCAAATACCTCAGCTCGGACCACGATCCGCTGTATAGGTTCCACCAATGGAGAGCCAATCTTCGAGTACTCGAGGTGACGGAGATCAAGACTGTCCCATACATGCTGCTGTCGCATCCGTTCGTAGAGCGGCTGATTGGGACGCTTCGGCGCGAGTACCTCGACCGGACCCTATTCTGGACGACCGTCGACCTGGATGCAAAACTAACCGAGTTCCAACATTACTATAACGGCCATCGAACGTATGCCGGGTTGCAAGGAGGCCTGCCAGAACCGAGCTGACGGATCGGCATCACCAATCGATTTCGAATCCTACCGGTGGCGCAGACAGTGTCGAGGGTTGTATTAAACTCCAATCACCGCATGATTTATGAATTCGCGCGGGCGCCCGGCGGAGTCGCTGGACAATGTTGTAGTGCTCAGCGAGGAGTTCTACGCCGAAGCGTTGGCCCATCCGATCCCCGCCGATCTCGAAGCGGTCCGCGTGTTGGCGTCGGCGCCGGCGGCTCTCGAGCTGTTCCTCTGGCTCACCACCGCTGCTTCATGGCCAAGAGCGACGACTTGATTCCATTCTTTGGTGAATGGGGATTGACGCGCCAACTTGGCAGCGTTGAGCATTCGCGACCGCGGCGCTTTCGCGGCATGCTTGACGAATGGCTGGCCACGATCCGCGCGCTCTGGCCGGAGTGCCCGGCGAAGATTTCACGGGACGGAAATCATCTCGAGGTTCGAAAGGCCGAGTTCATCGCGCCCCGGTGCGAAATCCCTCTCATCGCTTGGAGCCAAGGCCCGCCGGGCCGCCACGCTCGTTCCGAACTGGGAGCAATGAACAGGGGCCGGACGAACTCCCCAATCTCCTTGCCCACCGCGGCGAGTGCGGGTGTTTCCGGGTCGAGTTGTAGTCGGCGAACGAACCCGGACCACTGCTGAACCTTGCCGACATCTTCGATGAATGCGGTAGTGAGCGCAAAGGGCAATGCGACCGGCACCGGCGTGCGGCGCCGTTCGAACGTCGCCGTGATGGCCGCCACCAGGGCGGCTGATTCGAAGCTCTTCGTGCGCGCAAGGAACCAGATATCGTAAGAAGTCCTTCATGCGGCTGTTCCGAATGTCGAGAACGACCATGGCATGCAACTTCTCAGCGATCACCACCTCGGGCGGATAGATGCGCAGGACCGGCGCTTCGATGCGATCGAGGATCGTGGGGAAATGGATGGCGATTGGCTCCGGCGTGACCGCGTCGCCAAAGCCGATATCAATTTGCAGCGGTACGCGAGCCTGTTCGGGCCGAGCGGTGAGGTGAACGCGGACGCCTTCGTACTCTGCGTCTTCCTTGATCAATTCCGTCTTGATGGAGCCGATGTCGAACCTAATGCCGTCTTCGCCAGATAGGGCGGCGATATCGGCGACCCGCCGGGCCACGTCCTCTTGGCCGGGTTCGCCGAAACCGAGCAGGTCGAGGTCCTTAGTTGGCCGGTGTGGACGTCCGCCCCAAGCCACGACAGCATGGCGCCCTTGAGAAGGAAGGCATCCCGATGAGCGCTCTTGCCCAACCGGAACAGGAACCGTTCAATCGCACAACGAACGAGCAGTGACTGAAAGACCTTGCCGCTCTTCTTACTCTCATTGAGAAGGCGAGCGCGGATCGACGCGGCCGAGTTCACGAAATCGCCTCGAGATACGGGCGCATGACATGCGCCACTCGGCAACTTTCGGCGTAGTGCTGGATGTCACGCACGGTTGCCACGCGTTTGTGGAGACAGGTGCGCAGAGTTTCGATCGCCACGTCAAGCCCGATCTTGTGCCGGAACTTGAAGCAGTCAGCAACCGTCTTCGCCGCGCAGTAGATCTGGACGGGTACGCCTTCCAGCTTATGCAACTCGCGTCCCTCACTAAGCGCTTTGCCCGTGAATCGCGCGACGCGGATCTGCACACTGTCGAGCCTCGGCGCACGGCGCCCGGCGGGCAGTGCGATCCAGACTGCTGGTGGAAGTTGGGTGGTGAGATCGTGAAATACAAGAGCGGAGAGCAGGCAGATGGTCGCGTCCGGTGTGCGTTTCGCAACTTCGGCGAGTGAGTGGTGTTCCGTGACCGGGAGCGTCGGTCAGGCGATAAAGGCCACGCCCGGAACGTACCAGCACTCCGCGTCGAAGGAGGCGAGGAAGGTACTCGCGAGGGATTCCCCTCGACTCCACATCGCGCGCACGCAGCACTCCTAGTTGTGCCGCTAGGCTGGTGATTTCCGCTTGCTGCGGGAGTTGCAATATAACATCAGCATTGCATTATATTTGGCGATTCGCAACTTGCGAGCCACTCAGATTGCCAGCTCGCGACTTGGGCATTCTGATCCATCTTTTCAACCACTTGAGAGGCGGGGCAGTACAGCGAAGTGGCATCAGTCTTACGGTTATATTACCGTAAGATAATGACTGCCGCAACTGCCGCTCCTCCGGCCGCCTCGCCGGCCGCCGTTGAGTTCGCT
>JAYUSQ010000079.1:0-24572 GCA_043755595.1 Acidobacteriota bacterium
GTCAAGTCGGCCGTGGGAGCGGGCATCCGATGCCGTTTCGGCGATTTAGCGTTCAAATCGTTTTCGGCCTAAAATCACGCCATCCTATTGAAGGGACAGCATTTATAGCTTTTCGTAAAGTACTTTACCGGACACTAGTGATTGCGAACCCACCCACCGCCCGCGTTGCGAAGCGGCAACCGGTAGCTCCAAGCCCCGTGTAGATCCATCGCCGCCTTTTGCGACGCCGGGTTCACCGGTATCCACAGCACGACCGGATGCCAGTTCTCCGCTTCGTCGGACCTTGGCTCAAAAAGCAAGCGCGGCGAACCGAATCCCATGTCGCCGATCGATCCGGTCATGCTCGGCCTCAGCATCGGCGCAACATTTGTGGCGCGCAGTTTTTCGGGCGACAAAGAGCGGCTTGTGCCGATCCTCAAAGCCGACCTCGCCCATCACGGCTTCGCCCTGATCGACGTCATCTCGCCCTGCGTGACTTTCAACGATCACAACGGCTCGACCAAGAGCTACCTGCACACACGTAAAAATGTCCGGAAAGCCGCCCAATTGGAGCCGCCGACGGCCAATCTTTGAACGCCGGAAACCGCCGTGGCAGGAATCTTCACACGCGCGGTGGCCGACGTGCCGGTGACAGCGAACAACTCGCCAAAAAATCCCGCCGATTCAAACCGGACCGCCGTCCCGAGGTTCACCAATCCCTGGCCGAAGATCGTCACTTGCGTTTCCGAGCCTGGCGCCAAAGCGATCGGGCTCATCGTTTCCAAATGAGCATGGCGGTGGATATCGAGCTGGTAACCTAAACCTGGGTCGTTGCGAGTGTGGGTCGGCTGAACCACGGCAAGATAGTCGCCGGCCTCAGCAAAGCGATAAGCGAAAAACGGATCCCAGATAAAGGTGTCCTCTTCATGTTCAAGCTTTCGGCCCACGAGTCCAAAGGGATAGCGCGGCGTCGAGCCCACTGCCGTTGCGGGCGGCGCGCAGGTCGAAGATCAGCGTCTCGCCTCGCTCGGCGTGAAACCGGAAGAAATCGAAATCGTCGTCCACCGCCAGACGCCCGTTGATAGTTGACGGCAAAGCGATCGGCTCAGCCTGATCGACCGAGGAGTTTGGTTCGCGTTCATCGCGGTGCGGCAGACCGCCCACGCGGAACAAAGCCGCGTTCGACGCACCGCCGGTCGAGACGATTCGAAAGTAGTGCGGTCCCAGTTTGGCTCCGGCGGCCGCGACGAAATCGGCACCCAATCGCGTGGGCGAGACTCGATCAGTTTCCCCGACACTCCCGGGTCGAGGAAGACGATTTGATCGGCCCGATCGAGATGTTGCCCCAGAATCTCTACGCGAGTCCGTTCGCCCGGCTGTGATCCCTGCGGAAACAGGCTCGCCAGAGCTGGCAGGCGATGCGTCACCACCGGGTCGGCGGTCCGCTCACCGGCGGCGAGAGCGGCAACCGTAGCTGCAAATAGGAGCGATCAAGCGAGGTTCACGTTATATGATGGAAGGTCCCGGCTCAAATCCTATCATGAAAACTCATCGTGTTGCCGTTATTCCCGGCGATGGCATCGGCCAGGAAGTCATCCCTCCGACGCTGGCGCTCCTGGAGGCTTGCGGGCCGCGTTTTGGCATCGCCTTCGAATGGACTCATTTCGATTGGAGCGCCGATTATTATTTCCGTCACGGCCGGATGATGCCGGCCGACGCGCTCGATCAATTGCGTCCGCACGAAGCGATCCTGCTCGGGGCGGTGGGCCATGTGGACCTGCCGGACAACGTTACTTTGAATGGCCTACTGTTGCCGATCCGGCGGGGCTTCGATCAATACGCAAACGTGCGGCCCGCCATTCTCTTCGATGGCGTCATATCGCCATTGGCCGGACGCCAGGCAGGCGAAATCGACATGGTGGTGGTCCGCGAGAACACAGAGGGCGAATACGCGCAGATCGGCGGCTTCCTCTACCAGGAGCAGCCGGAAGAGATCGCCGTACAGACTTCTGTATTTACGCGCCGAGGCTGTGAACGCGTGATTCGCCACGCCTTTGAACTGGCGCGCCGGCGCGGTGGCAGGAAACGCGTCGCATCCATCACCAAGTCCAACGCCCAAGGCTATAGCATGGTGCTGTGGGATCGCGCCTTCGCCGCCGTCGCCGCGGAGTTTCCCGATATCACGACCGAGTCGCTGTTGGTCGACGCGGCGGCCATGAACTTTGTCAGGCGGCCCCAAAGCTTCGACGTCGTCGTGGCGTCGAATCTCTTCGGCGACATTCTTAGCGATCTGTCCGCGATGGTCTGCGGCAGCATCGGGTTGGCGGCTAGCGCCAATCTCGACCCGACGCGCCGTCATCCATCCATGTTCGAACCAGTGCATGGCACAGCACCCGACATTTTCGGAAAAGGCATCGCCAATCCGCTCGCCACGTTCTTCTCGGCGTCCATGATGCTCGATCACCTCGGCCATCATGAAGCGGCCGAATCGGTACACCGCGCCATTTCCGCCGTACTGGCCGGCGGACGCTTCCGAACGCCCGATCTGGGCGGCCCAGCCACCACGGCTCAGGTATCCGCGGCCGTGATTGCTGAACTTTCCTCGAAAGTCTAGCCCAACAACCGATAAGGCTGCCATGGGCGGAAGTTGCGCGGCATGATGCTTGCGGACTATTTTTCTGCCGCCCCCAAGGAGCACAATGGCGGTTGACATCTTGATCGTGGATGACTCTGCGGCGATCCGCAAGATATTACAGCGGGTACTTCTTCAGACCGATATGCCCATCGGCAAGGTGTTGGAGGCTGGTGACGGTGTGGAAGCCCTCAACGCGTTGAAGGAAAACAAGGTGGGTTTGATTCTGTCCGACATCAACATGCCCAATATGGATGGATTGCAGTTGTTGAGTGAACTCAAGGCGAATCCGGATCTCAAGAGCGTTCCGGTGGTGATGATTACTACCGAGGGCGCGCAGGCCAAGGTGCTGGAGGCCGTCAGCCTCGGCGCGGTTGGCTACGTTCGCAAACCCTTCACGGCCGATCAAATCAAGGAAAAGCTCGTCGGCCTATTGTAAGCCGAAAGCGCAAATTCGATGAACAAAGAACAGATGCATGAGCGCCTGGTTGAGGAAATCCGCATCGCCACCGAATCGGTCTTGTCGACCATGATGGGGCTGACGGCGACGGCCGGTCACCCGACGCCAGACTCGCCGGGGCCGGGCCCCATCGGCGGCATTTCGGCGATGGTCGGTATTGTCGGTCCGTGGAGCGGAGCGGGGGTGGTCAGTTGCGAGGAAGCATTAGCCCGCAAACTTGCCGGGGCGATGCTGATGAGTGAGTATGATTCGGTGTGTGACGACGTGCTCGACGCGATGGGCGAGATCGGCAACATGATTATCGGCAACGTGAAAACAAATATCGAGGCAAACCTCGGACCCCTGGCGCTGGGCGTTCCGACGGTCACTTTCGGTCGTGACTTCGCTACCCGCTCGACGATGAGACAAACTTGGACGCTTGTGCCCTTCGCGTGCGCGGGCTCGGAACTGTACGTTCAGATTCTTCTCGCCGAGGCTTCTCAGCTTGCACACTCGCACAGAGTAGGCCTGCGGCAGTTGGTCGAATTGCCGGCCTAGCGTCCTTGAACCCGGTCTGCGCCGAGCTGTTCTGGATACTGGCTAGCGGGTCGAAAAGCGAAACGTCGTAGTGGAACGTAACTCAGTCCCAGGCTTCAGCAGCGTGGTTGGAAATGCCGGCCTATTCGGCGAGTCGGGAAAATGCTGGGTCTCCAGGCAGAACCCGCCGCGGTGTGGAATCGACTTTCCCTCACGGCCTTTCAGCGTTCCATCCAGAAAATTGCCAGTGTAGAACTGCAGCCCCGGCTCGGTAGTAGAGAGCGTCAACACATGCCCGGACACGGGTTCGTAAACTTCAGCCGCCACTCTCGGCGGCGCACCGGCCGCGACGGCTCCGTTCAACACCCAATTGTGATCGTAGCCCTTGCCCAGCCGCAGTTGCGGATCGTTCTGCTCGATGCGTGAACCGATCGTGACGGCTTTGGTGAAATCAAACGGCGTGCCTTTGACGGATTTCAGTTCGCCGGTCGGAATCAGCCCCGAATCGACCGGAGTGAACTTATCGGCGTCAATCCGAACCTCATGGCCCAATATGTCGCCGCTACCGGCCAGATTGAAGTAAGTGTGGTTGGACAGGTTGACGTAGGTCTCGCGATCGGTCGTCGCCATATATTCGACGCTGAGAACGTTGTCTTCGTTGAGCGAGTAGATGACCCGCACATTCAGATTACCCGGATAGCCCTCTTCGCTGTCCCGGCTCAGATATTGCATCCGCACACTATCGGCCCCCGAACCGGCTGTCCAGATACCTTTGTCGAACCCTTTTTTCCCGCCATGTAAGTGATTGGCTCCGTCGTTGGTCGCCAATTGATAGGTAAGCCCGCCCAACTCAAACTGGCCCTTGGCGATCCGATTGGCATAACGCCCGACGATCGCGCCCAAATACGGTTGCGTGCCCTGGTATCCAGTGATCCCATCGAAACCCAAGGCGATGTCGCCGAGTTTGCCCGCACGATCCTTGGTCTTGATCGACACGACTGTCGCCCCATAGTTCGTGATCGCCACCTCCGTGCCCTGCGCATTGCGCAACGTATAGAGGTCAATCGGCTGGCCAAGATTGCTCTTACCCCAGGATGTTTTCGAAACCCGAGCCAACGGTTCGGGCGGTTTCGGCGCCTCCGCTTTCCCTGCCGGTGCCGGAGCTTTTGCCTCGGGAGCCGAAGAACAGGCCGCCATGAACGACATGAGCGTTAGAGCGATCCACGACGAACGGTAATTTGATGCCATTTGATTGCTATCCTGAGAGATAAAGCGTAGCACTGTTAACGGAAACATGGTAACGACCCAGCGGATCGCCCTCAGCGGAATTGCCCTTTGTCTGCTATCGACATCGTTGACCGGTGGCGATAGTGTACCGTTGCGCGCCCGCAGCCGCGGCAACGGCGTTCCCCAATCTCGTCCAGCCGTCCCAATCGGCCAGGTAATTATCATAGAAGCCCCGCTGGGCTTGCCGCCGGTGCCCGTTCCTAAGGATAACCCGATCACGCGGGAGACGGTGTTCCTGGGCCGAAAACTATTTTTCGACAAACTGTTCTCCAGGGACAATACCGTGTCGTGCGCCTCCTGTCACGATCCGCGCTACGGATTTGCCGACCCTCGCCCGGTCTCGGAAGGTGTAAACGGGCTCAAGGGCTCACGCAACGCGCCCACGGTTTTGAACGCCGCCTACAACGAGATTCTATTCTGGGATGGCCGCGCGCCTACCTTGGAGGCCCAAGCTGCCGGACCGGTAGACAATCCCGTCGAACTCGCGCACTCGCTGATAGGCGTCGAACGAAAACTCGCTGCCCAGCCCGAGTATGTGGAATTATTTGAGAAAGCCTGGGGCCCCGGCCGGATCACTTATGAGATGGTGGCCAAGTCGCTGGCGTCGTATCAACGAACGCTGGTCAGCGGCAATTCGCCCTTTGACCGCTACTACTACGGCGGTGACAAGACGGCGATCGGCGAATCGGCGATACGCGGCCTGAAGTTGTACTTGAACCCATCGCTCAAGGCAGCCAATTGCGTCAGCTGCCATCGCATCGACGTGAAGTCTTCCACTTTCACTGAGCCGAGATTCCACAACACTGGGGCTGCATGGAATCCGCAAACCGGCCAGTTGATGGATCTCGGCCGCGGCTTGATTCGTCCGGGCCCCAAGATGGCCGGAGCCTTTCGCACGCTCACCCTGCGCAACATCGCGCTCACCGCGCCGTACATGCATGACGGCAGCATGAAGACGCTCGAAGAAACCGTCGACTTCTATTTCGAGGGCGGGCGGCCCAACCACAACATCTCGGTGGACATGCCAGACCCAGGGCTCCCCGATATTCCCAAAGCCGAACAAGCGCAAGCCAAGAAGGATCTGGTCGAATTCATGAAGACGCTGACCGGAGACGTTCCTCCCGGCGCGACGCCCCCCGACTTCAAACCGGACTTCAGGCCGCCGGCCAAATAGGATCTACGATTGAAAATGTTTCAAACGATCCTTCGCGCCTCTGTAGGGCAAGCTTCAGCTTGCGCGGGACTTCAGCCCCGCTGCTTTGCGCGTGCCGCATCGGACTTCCAACGATGAGACGAAGATCTCTGGTATTGTTTTTTGGCTGCGCCGCCTGGCTGGGCGCGCAGGACGCGGCGGCGTTGCGCGGAGCCTATCGCTTCGTTCAGTTGAGCTATTCCGATGGGGCCAAGCTCGACGCGGTGAGCCATGGCGGCACGCTAACCTTCGATGGCGCAGGCGGCGCGCAGTGGGGAGATTCAAGCGCCCGCTATGAGGTCAATGGGCCGTATGAAGCGCGGTTGACCACCAAAGACACCCAGTTAGCCTTGCACTTCAACCAGGATGGCGGACTGTTAGTGGGCTCCGCGGCGGGCGCATCGGGATCCAAGCATCATCTATTAGTCGCTGTCCGGGCGGCGGAGGGCGTACCGCCGATGGTCTTTCGCGGCAACTACGGTTTGGCGTCGTTAACGATTCGGGGAGCGGAGGCGGCCGGACTCGCGACCGCCTTTTCTCAAATCACGGCGAACGGCATGGGCCAATTCACCCGCGCGATATTGACTGGCCACGCAGCGGGCGTCGACGACGTGAACCGCCGCGAAGAGCGGACGGGACTGACGTACGAGTTGGGCTCTGGCGGCGCTGGGCTGGTGCATTGGGGAGCGGGGTCGGACATGTTGAACGGCGACACAAACATCGTTCTCTCAGCCGATGGCGGGGTCCTGCTCGGCTGGCCGGCCGATCCGGCGAACCCTGGTATTCTGGTAGGCCTCCGCAAGAATCCCGAGGCGGCGGTCTTCTCTTTCCAAGGCCATTTTTGGCTGGCTGAGGCGATCGCGGAAAACAGCTTTGTGTTTCATCAGTCCACTAAACCCTCGTCGGCCTGGGGCATGGTTGCGAGCAACCGCGCAGGCGTCGCATTTGTCTCGGAACGAATTCTGTCGGACGGGGAAACCCGCTACCTGGCGACGACCAATCGGTATCGCATGGGCAGCGATGGCGCCAACATGCTTGGACCGAAGCTCGAAGCGGGCGTCGACAATTTCGCTTTCAACGAAGCGGCCTTCATCTCCGCGCAGACCGGTGCGCCAGGCCAGTTGACGCTGGGCCACGGTATTGCTTTCGGACTTGCGGCGCCGCCAATGCTTCCGGCTCTGGCGAGCGCCGCTTCGCGGTTCACGCCGGACGCGCCCGTGGTACCGGGAGCGTTGATGTCGCTAAGCGGGAATTTCGCCGACGCCGCCGCCATGCAGGTGCGTGTGAATGGAGCCGACGCGCAACTCAACACTGCGACGTCCGAACGAATTTCGTTTCAGGTTCCGCCGTTCAACGACGGACCTGTCGTAGTGGAGGTGCTGTCAGGCGGCAAGCTGATTCACAGAATGCCATCACACCGCGCCGCCTCGGCCCCGACTGCCTTCACGACAGAAGGAACAGGCATCGGTGTGTTAGCGGCCAAAGCGGCGGAGCCTGGAGAAACCATCGAGATCGCCGTCACGGGCTTGGGCGCGGCCCCCACGTTGCGTGTGCTTTTCGATGGGCAGCCGGGCGAGGTGTTATCGGCAGTCGCAATCGAAGGCCAACCGGGACGATATCAAGTACGCGTCGTTGTCCCACGCGATATCGACGTGGCCGCCGGGAGTACTCGTGAAATACCGCTCGCGCTCGTAACGCCAGACTCATTCAGCGATCAAGCGGATCTCCTAGTGACGCGCCGCTAAGGGTGGACCGTCGCAACTCGGTTCCGAGCCGACATGCGCAAGCATGCGGTACTAATCCAGAAACTGCCCTACCCGCGAATACCATCGAAGGCCTGTTCAATCTCAGCCTTCCCGGCGGGAGTCAGCGTGCGCAACGGCAAGCGGCATGGCCCGCCATAATAGCCATTCAAATCCATCGCGTGTTTGAGGCCCGCGATTCCGTACTTAGAAGCAATCAATTGAGCGGGCAGTGTGATGCGGGTCTGCCAATCCTGCGCCGCCTCTCGTTCGCGCGTGCGATGCGCTTCCCAGATAGTGATGCCCGCATACGGCGCCGCGTTCGCAAAGGCCAGCACGCCGCCCGCAGCGCCGTTGTCCAGCGAGGGCCAGAACGAAACAGCTGAGCCAGCCAGCACTTGAAAACCCTTCTTCACCTCGCGCACGACGCGTCCAATTTTCTCGACAGCGCCGGAGTCTTCCTGGATGCCAACGATATTCGGATGCTCCGACAATCGCGCGATCGATTCCACGGCAAGATCGACGCCTGTCGACTGCGGCGAGTTATGCAGGATCACTGGAATCTTGGCTTGATCGGCCACCGTCCGGAAATACAACTCCTGAGTTTCCGCGTCGGCCACCAATGGCCGAAAGTAACTTGGCGTGCGAATCACGGCCGCCTGGTACCCTAAGTCAGCCGCCTGGTTGCTAAGCGCCACTGTCTCGCGGACGCCTTCGCAAGCGGTGGCCGCGAGCAATAGGCGCCCTTCGGCTCTCGCTTCAGCAACCATCCCCCAAACTTCGATCTTCTCGGCGCTGGAAAGATGCACGCCTTCACCCGTGGAGCCGCAAACCACATAGCCGGCCAGCTTGACCATGTTCCACTTCTCGACGTTGTGCCGGACTTTGACTTTGTAGATCTCGCCAAGGTAATTGAACGGCGTGGCGACGGGTAGGAAGACGCCTTGGAGTTTGAGCATGGGAGGGGAGGGAGAGAGGGGCAGCCCTTGTGAGGCCGCCCCGGGGGAACTTACTTGGAGCCGTAGGCCAAAACGAAGGTAAACAGCGCCAATGATTCGATAAAGGCGAGACCGATCAATAGCAAGGACTGAATCTGTGAACCGGCGCCGGGGTTGCGAGCGATGCCTTCGGCTGCCGACGCAACGGCCTTGCCCTGAGCCAGGCCGCAAAGGCCGGAAGCGATCGCCATAGCGAAGGCCGGACCCAGCATGTAACCGCCCGTGGTGGTCCCGCCCTGCGCTTGCGCGAACATTGGCGTTGCCATCAGCAGCAGCGCCAGGATTGTCAATTTATACTTCATATCCGGATTTATCTCCTACTCGGAATTTCGCCCCAGGAGGTGGTTCCGTTCGTCTGTTGGGACAGCGGCGGCTCACACTGTAAGGCGCGTGCGAAAACAGTTAGTGGTCCTCGGCATGTTGGACGGCTCCCGATACATACAGGATGTTCAGGATCGTGAAGACATATGCCTGGACAAAGGACACAAAGATGTGGAGCGCCATGAAGATGACTGGCACGAACAAGGGCACCAGCGACATGAACCCAACCGTCACTTGTTCACCGGCCAGCATGTTGGCGTAAAGACGAATCGTCAGCGACACGGGCCGAATACACATCGACAGGATTTCCAGGGGAAACATCAGCGGCACCAGCCACCAAACGGGGCCGGCGAAATGCTTCAGGTAATTGAAGCCGTTCTGCCTAAGTCCGTGGTAGTTGAAGTACAGGAAGGAGGCCATCGCCAAGCCAAACGGAACGGCGACAAACATCGTGGGCGACTCGAAAGCGGGAACCACGCCCGACAGATTTGCAATCAGAATGAAGAGAAATGCCGTGACGAAAAAAGGTACGTAGCGGCTGTGGCCGTGACCGATGATATCGTGAGCAAGACCGTCAAGCCCCTGCCAAAGCATTTCGAAGATCTGTTGCAGCTTCCCGGGCTTATCCACGGAAAACCCGCCCAGCAGCAATGGCAGCGCCAACAGGAGCAACACGACTAGAATCTCGACGGCTATATAGTTGGTCCAGGGCCGCGCGACGGCCTCCCATCCAACCAGCGAAAAGAACCAATTGCCGAGCCCGGCGAGGTTGTCGTTAAAAAGCTTGGTTATACCAAGTTCATGCATAGTAATGAGCCTGTGAGCGCTTCGACCATGATCGCCGCAACGGTAATCAGCAGACCCGTTCCGGCGGCAAGGGGATGAAGGCTGTAATTGTTGATTATAACAAACAACAAGCCGCCAATCACCAAAATCCGGACGGCCGAAAGGGCGACGCCTGCACCGGAGACAGCCCCGCCGCCCACGGCAGACGTGAACCTATCCAACAACCCGAAACTGGCGATCGACGCAAACGCTCCCACCAGGAAGCTGACCGCTTCACGCTGGCCGCCTAGCATCCACCAGGCGGGAAATCCCAGAGCCGCGAAAAGGAGCTGCCACCGCCGGATGCGATCGACCAGGCTCGGCTTTCGCTGTCCCTCAGGCTTGCTTGCCTTTGCTTTTTCCAGTTCGGATGCCATTCTTGATTTGGTCGGCTTGCCTGATGGTCTCCCAGAGACCGGCGGCAAAGCCACACATCATTCCCACCACTGCCAGGAACTTGGTGCCTAATTTCCCGTCCGCCCAACTGCCCAGCCAGAAGCACGCATACATCGCCACAGGCAGGATGAAGGCGAGGCCCGTGTAGGCTCCCGCCTTCGCCCATGACTTGGCTTCCTGCTGCTTCACGATAGAAGGCTTAGGACACGTTGGGGATCACCAACACGTCGCCGGGGTGGATCAGGTTCTCGTTCGGAATCCCGTTGGCCGCAACGATCTGCTTGTACAGATTGCCATTGCCCATCGTCTCTTGCGCGATCTTATAAAGAGTGTCGCCGCTCTTGACGGTGTAGGTCTTCTGGGGAGGAGCCAGGCTCGCATCGATCGAAAGGTCGCAAACCAAGTCGGCAGCCCAGTTGGCGTCGACCAGCTTAATCTGGTTCCAGACGTCGTTCTTGATGTCTTCGGTGCCCGCCGCCCCGCGGATGAGCAGCTTGCCGCCTTCGACGTGCAGGTTCTCCAACCGCACGCCCTTGGCAGCGATGAAATTCAGTACGGATTGATACTTGAGTTTGAGTTGACTTAGGTCCATTTCAGTCTCCGATCATGTGTGTATCCCCGCGTAAAAGTGCGGGACCGATTTAGTGTAGCAGGCTATTTGTTCACGTTGAGTGAATGGGGCGAATGACAACCGGCGCAGACGGGCTTGGTCGCTTTGCCGGGTGGCGGATCTTTCTTACAGGAGGCCGGCAACTCGGCGTGACACCGGTTGCATTGCGTCTCCATGGCGGCGGGCATTCGTTGCGAATGCGTGCCATGACAGGTCGTACAGGCTGCGGCGCGTTTCTCTGAACGGGCCAGCACCATCAGCCCGTGCTTACTGGCCGAGTATTGTTTGGTCACTCGCTCATGGCAGCGTCCACAGACAACAGGTTGCTCAGATGGCGCGGCCACGCGGTCCGGCGGCTTGTGTCCGGTTGCTTCGCGGTGTGGTTTGCTTTCGCCGTGGCAGGCGTCGCAGGAAACTCCTCCGCTGTAATGGGCGTGGTCCTGAATGTCGTTGGCGGGCTCGCTATGGCAAGCGCCGCAGACCTCTTGAATCGGCTGCGCCTCCAACGAACCCAAGGCTGCCAGGAACAAAATGGCCACTGCCAGCGAGGAAAATCTCAACCAAGCCTCCGGATCATCTTGCGGTTCAACTCGCCGAGATTGCGCACACCCGAAAGCGCCATAGCCAGTTTCAGTTCCATGTTGAGTAACGTCAGCACGCGCTCGACGCCAGGCTGCCCGCCCACAGCCAAACCCCACAGCGGAGCGCGGCCGATGAGCACCGCTTGAGCGCCAATCGCGATGGCCTTCACGACATCCACGCCGCGCCGGATGCCGCCGTCCATGAAGACCGGGATCTTGCCGCCGACGGCGTCCACCACATCGGGCAGCGCATCCAGGCTTCCAATGGCGCCATCCAACTGACGGCCGCCGTGATTGGAAACCGAAATCGCGCTAGCCCCGCGTTGCACGGCCAGTTCGGCATCGGCTGGATTTAGAATGCCTTTAACGACCACGGGAAGCTTCGAGGCGCTGCGCGCCCATTCGAGCCAATCCCACGTGAGATTCGGGGTGTGCGGCTGCCATGCCGCAGGCGTCGCAGGACTGCGCGAAGGCGGCGCCGGTTCACCGGGCGTGGGCACGCCCAGCCGCATGTAGCCATAATCAAAACGATTCCGGTTATTGCGGTCGCGATTCGATTGGTAGGCGTTGTCGGCAGTAAGGACAATACCTACGCCGCCTTGATCTTCGATGCGCCTGATATAGCTTTGCGCGGATGCTTTGTCTGGCGTGCCAGTTGTGTTGCTCCACCACTTGAGCGGCTTACCTTCTTGCAGCAGCTTCTGAACGCCCGTCGCTGAGCACAATAGCGTGCCGGTCTTTAAGCTCGCATTGGCGACAATCTCATCCGCATTCGGGAGCACGATGTTCTTGCCGCCAGTGGGCGCGATCATGATTGGCGACGCCAGTTTCTGGCCCAGCACGTTGGCGGAAATATCGACGGTGGTTGTATCGACCATCATGCGCGGCAGAAGATAGACCCGAGCAAAAGCCTCGCGATTGGCGCGTAAAGTTTGCTCGTCCTCAACGCCTCCGGCGATGAAATCGTAGGCGACCTTTTGCAGGTTCTTGCGAGCCGCTTCTTCGAACTCGTGGATGTTGACAGGGCCCATCACGGGATCGTCTTGCTGTTGAGCCCAGAGCGGGGATCCAGCGGCGAAACCCATCAATGCACGCATGGCGGCGCGTCGGTGAAGCATATCGAGAATGATTCTATCGAACTATGCGAGGTTCCAGGTTAGGGCTTGTTTAGAGGGGGAGGTGTTCGATCCTGCCGCGCCATTCGTCTGGCGTCATGGCCCCGGCGATCAGAGCGAGATCGTTCACCATTTTACCAATCGTGACTTTGGTTCTGGCAGCGTAGACGATGCCGTAAAACGGTTCCTGCCGCATGAGCAATTTCTTGCCTTCGCGCAGCAAGTCTTTATCTTGAGAAACCAGAATGCGCCGCAGCTCGGTTGCACGGAGCAGCAATGACAGATCATCAATTTCCGCTGCCCCGTCTTCTTGCGCCGTCAGCACGTCGATGCCTCGCAGCCGAAGGCCTTTTGTCACGGCGAACGGCACGTGAACGTCCATCATGAATGCCGGGGTCACGACTGGTGCTTCAACTCACCCAGCCGCTTTCGGAACACTGGGTCCGAAAGCTCGGCACAAAGCCTGTCGGCTTCGCGAATGTCTTCCTGAATCTGCGCGTCGATCAGTTCCTTGTTCTCGTAGTAATAAGTGAAGGCTCCGTGAATCTGAGCGAGCGACAAGTCTGGATACTGCTCATGGATTTCGGCAGGGCCCCAGCCGGACGCCATCTGGTCCATCACGACCTCCATCACTTTGACCCGCGTTCCAACAATCCAGGCGATGGATCGCTCGTCGACATCGATCCGGGTGGCGAATGTTGCAGTCATAGCTGGCCTCTTAGTCCTTAGTATAAATCGCTTTGCGGGGCGCCTGATAGATCGCGCGTGCTATTCTGCCGGTTTGGCACGATGAGTTTGACGCCAAACATCCCGGTTAGCGCGGGCGAATACGAAGGCCCGCTCGACCTGCTGCTGGAACTGGTGCGGCGCAATCAGGTTTCGCTTGAGTTCATGCCGATCGCCGAGATCACGCGGCAGTATCTCGACTTCATGAAAGCGGCGCAGCGCGCCAATGTCAACCTGGGCGCTGAGTTCATCTACATGGCGGCCACGCTTATTCAGATCAAGAGCAGGTTGCTGTTGCCGCAAGATCCGGCTCTGCTACGCCGCGGCGCGGTCGAAACCGGCGACACCGCCGAGGCCTTGATTGCACGTCTGCATGAGCATCGACAGTCCAAGGCCGCCGCTGAAATGCTCAAGACGAAGCTTGAGGTTGAGGAGACCGTCTGGTCTCGCTCTGGCGCTGCCAGCGAATTCCAACCGGATGGTGAGAACTTCGTAGTCGACCGGATGAGTTCGGCGCCCCGTCAAGCGACTCTGGCCGATCTGATCGACACGCTCGGCGATGCGCTGCGCCGTGTTCGCAGTCACACGACGATGGCTGTCGAAACCGATCCCGTGACGGTTGAGGATCGCATCGAATGGCTCAAGCAAAGGATCGCTGCGATAGGCAAGCCGCTGACGATGACCGATATGTTTCACGAGCAGCCGACTCAGGTCGCGCGGTGTTGCCTCTTTCTCGGCGTGCTCGAATTGGGCCGCCATGGGCAGCTTCGGATTGAACAGGATGAGCCGTTCGGCGAAGTTCTGGTTAGCCGGTCTTAAGATTCGTGATGCGCGTTACTTTTGGGTTGATCGCGGTCTGCCTGATGACTGGCTCTCTGTCGGCCAGCGAAGCCGACAAGATTCGCTTAGCCCGCATTCGCTCGCACATGTCGGAAAACCTGGAACGGCTGCCGAACTTCACTTGCACTGAAACCATCGAACGCTCCGAACGCTCGCCCAGGAGCCGCCGCTTCCAACTGCTCGACACCCTTCGCCTGGAAGTGGCGATGGTCAACGGCAAGGAACTTTTCGCATGGCCAGGATCGGGTAAATTCGATGACCGCGAGATGAGCGAGCTCATCGGCGGCGGGACGTCGGGCAATGGGAACTTCGGCATCCACGCGCGCGCCATCTTTCTCGGCGGCTCAGCGACCTTCGAATATCTCGGCGAAGTGGAGCGGGAAGAGGGCCGGGTCTACCGGTATTCCTACCACGTGCCAACGATGTGGAGCGGCTACATGATCCGGTCGGGGCCGGCCAAAGGGATCGCCGGATACCACGGCTACTTCGAGGCCGACACCGAAACGCTCGACGTACTGGCGCTCGACGTGATGGCCGACGAAGAGATCCCGCCGCATCTACAGATCATGGCCGCGGTGACCCGGATGCGCTATCGCAGGATGAAGATCGGCGAAGGCGAATTTCTGCTGCCGGAGAGCAGCGAGATTTCGTTGACGGGCTACACCGGGGCCGAGAACCGCAACCGGGTTCACTTGAGCGGCTGCAAGCAATACGGCACCGAAAGCACGATCCGATTTGACGATCCGCCGCCGACCGAGGTAGCGCCTGCTGCGGGCGCGGCTCACAGCGCAGCCGCACTCACCGCCGCCTCCATGGGTGAATTGCCGGTAGGGTTGGCCTTTGACGCCGAGCTCCTGACGCGCTTGCAATTTCCTGGGGCCGCGGTCGGAGACTTAGTGGAAGCGCGCCTGGCCTCGGACGCCAAGCTAAAGGGCGCCGTCATGATTCCGAAAGGCACACTGGTCAGGGGACGGCTACTGCGAATCGGCCGCCCGCCGTTCGCGACCCGCATCGAGACCGCTGCGATCTTGATCCAACTTCACGAAATTGAATTGCCCGGTGGCAGGGCGGAGATCAAAGGGGTAGCCGAGGCAGTCTCATCCATCGCTGTGGGTGGCATGCGTTACTCGGTAGACGATAATGGTGTGATCTACATTCAGAGTGGTACCAGACGGGAACTAACACGCGGGTCGCGCATACGTTGGCGTCTGAAAGAAAAAACCGAGAACGAGGTAGCCAGGTGATTCATTTCGAGCAGGAGTCCGATCGCGATCTATTCATCGACGCGCTGGAGTTTGGCCAAAAGCAGGTCAAAGGCCTGATCGAGCGTCAGCCGGACTTCTATCCCATGTACACGCAGGAAGGGAAATGGAAGCACGACGGTCCCAAGTGGACGCATTGGTGCGACGGCTTCTTCCCCGGGCAGATGTGGCTGTTCCGCCGCTTCAATGCCGACCGCAAGCGCGAGAAGGACGTGAAGTACTGGATGGAGCAAGCCATCCGTTACAGCGAGCCGCTGGAGTCTCGCAAGATGGATCGCGACGTTCACGACCTGGGCTTCATCTTCATGAGCACCTATCACCGTTGGTTCAAGGTGACGGGCGAGAAGCGGCTAAACGACGCCATCATTCAGGCCGGCAAGACGCTGTCGTTGCGCTTCAAAGAGAAGGGTCAGTATTTGCGCTCGTTCGTCTCGGACGATTCGCTGTTCATCGACATCATGATGAACGTCGGCATCATCTTCTACGCCGCGCATGAAACCGGCGACCGGACGATGCGCGAGATTGCGATGCGTCACACGCTGACGACACAGCGCGTGCTGGTGCGCGGCGATGGCTCAACGGCGCACGAAGGCTTGTTCGATCTCGAGAGCGGCGAATTCCTGCGCCAGTCGACACACCAGGGTTATCGCGGCGATTCCTGCTGGTCGCGTGGTTTGGCTTGGGCTCTGTATGGGTTTTCGTCGTGTTATGAGTACAGCCGGAACCCGCGCTTCCTGCAGACGTCGGAAGCTTGCGCGGACTACTTCATCACGCACTCGCCCGACAATGGCGTTCCGCCGTGGGACTTCAATGCTCCGGCCGAGAGCCGCCAACAGGTTGACACGTCAGCCGCCGCCATCGCCGCGGCAGGCATGCTGAGGCTGTCGCGGTTGATCCAGGACCCGGTGAAGGGTCACTTTTACTGGACCACGGCTATCCATATTCTTCGTTCGCTTTGCGACACTCACCTGGGCAAGACCAAGGGCTGGGAAGGCATGTTGAAGGGTGGCGTCTATCACATGGAGAAGGATCTCGGCGTCAATGAGTCGGTCATGTGGGGCGATTACTTCTTCACAGAGGCGCTGGAACACGCGTTGCGCACGATGCCGGAGTAAGTGGGGGGAGAGTTAGAGTCGGGCTGAAGCCTTCCGCAAGCTAAAGCTTGCCCCACACCCGGTAACCAACTAAGTGCCTCGGCGGTTGCCGTAGAGATAGACATGCAGGCGGGGGGAGAAGCGGTAACCCTCTCGCTTGCACACTTCACTTACCCAGGCGCCCCGTTCGTTCATCGTGGCTATGTCGATGCCTTCCGGCATTAACAGGACACGTTGCGGATCGGCTTGCAGTTCTTTCACCATTGAGTGAATCTCAGCGAGATCGGATTCCGACGCCACGACAAATTTAAGTTGGTATTCGCAGCGGTCCATCAGGCGGCGAATCGTGGCAGGGCGATAGCGCAGGGCTTCGTGACGCTCGGTCCACTCGCCCTCGCGCGGGGTCGAGTGGGCGAGCTTTGGGCTGACGCTCATCAAGTCGCATTCGACTTCGACGAACTCCGTACCGGCCGTCTCGATCGTAATGTGCTGGCCCGCTGCGCGAAGCCGCCGGGTAAGTTCGGGCGTCTCGGGCGCAATCATCGGTTCACCGCCAGTAAGTACTACGTGACTCTTTGAGTGACTCCGGACATAGGTCATGATTTCATCGAGCGTCCGGTGTTCCCCTTCGGCCTTCCATGAGGTATAGGGCGTGTCGCACCAACTGCAACGCAAGTTACAACCGGACGTGCGGATGAATACCGAAGGAACGCCGCTGAGGATGCCCTCCCCCTGGATCGAATAGAAGAGCTCAGATATCCACATAGCGGAGAGGGTCCAGCATGCCAGCCTGCACAAAGCCTTGCCGCCGCAGCAGACAGGAATCGCAGCCGCCGCAGGCGCGTCCGTCCGGCTGCGGATCGTAACACGAGTGAGTGAGGGAAAAGTCCACGCCCAGATCGTTCGCCAGCCTGATGATTTCAGCCTTCGACAACTGGATCAACGGCGTGTGGACTTTGAGACGCGACCGGCCCTCGATGCCCGCCTTGGTGGCGAGGTTCGCCATTTGCTCGAAGGCTTCGATGTACTCGGGCCGGCAGTCGGGGTAGCCGGAGTAGTCCACCGCGTTCACGCCGATCACAACATCGGACGCCTCTAATGTTTCGGCAAACGCGAGGGCGTAAGAGAGGAAGATCGTGTTGCGGGCGGGCACGTAGGTGATTGGAACGCCCTGCCCCATGGCTTGCACACTGCGATGTTTGGGCACATCGATATTGGAGGTCAACGCGCTGCCGCCGAAGAGCCGCAAGTCGATATGTGCGGTCACATGCTGCGCCGCGCCGAGCGACTTGGACACTTTTGCCGCAGATTGGAGTTCGAGAATGTGCCGTTGGCCATAGTCGAACGAGAGGGCGTGAGTCTCGAAACCCTGTCGGATGGCCCAGGAAAGACAGGTGGTGGAGTCCAGTCCTCCGCTGAGCAGACAGACGGCTTTACGCATGAAGGGAGGTTCCTTGCTTTGGTAGAGCGCGCGCCAGGAAGAACCCGATGACCGGCGCGAACGCGAGTACACGAAGGGAGGCATGCATCCCGTAGTGGTCTGAAAGCCAACCAGTCAGGGGCAGGAAGACGATGCCGGACATCCCCCAGGCAAACCCCATCATCAAGGCCGACACGGTGCCGCTTTGCCCGGGCGCCAGTTGCTGCGCCATCACGACGTTGACGGGGATGGTGAACAGGAGCAAGAGACCGGCGAATAGGAGCGACACAAATCCCGGCCAGCCTGGAAGAGCGAAGAAAAGCAGCAGGAACGGTACGCTGCCGATCATCGAGATCATGATGACTTTTCGGCCGCCGATGCGGTCGCTCAGCCGCCCGCCCGCCAAGCCTCCAATCGCGCCGAACGCGAGGTAGCCGGAGAGCAGCAAGTTCGCTTCGGTAACCGTGAGCCCACGTTCGCGGCTTAAGTATAACGGCAATAACTGCGCGTAAGTCACTTGCACGATGCTTCGGATGTAGACACAGAAATAGAGAATCGTAAGTGGCTTCCAGACGGCTCGGAGCGGCGCCAGATCGAAACTTTTGCCGGAAGCCTCATGAGCGGGTTCCGGGTCAAGATAGAACCACAACAGCACTGAGCAAAGGATGCCGGGCACGGCCGCGAGATAGAGGTTCTCCATCCCGAGCCATTCGGGTGCGTACGAGAAGTACGCCGGACCGAGCGCGTACCCGAGTGTGCCGGAACTGATAAAAATGGCCATCCAGGTTCCACGCGACTCGCTCACGCCTTTCGTTACGCGCGCCGACGCTTGGGGGTGAAAAGCTGCGATCGCCGCGCCGCCGAACAGGACACAAGCGATCATCAGGGCGAACGTGGGAGCCGAGCCAAGTAAACAAATCGACAACCCGGAGACAGCCGGAGTCAAGACGCTGAACAGGCGCGTGCCATGCCGGTCAGACCAGTAGCCGTAGAGTGGCTGGCAGACAGAAGAGGCAAAGATGAGGGCTCCGCCCAGCAGACCGGCTTCGGTGAGCGTGAGGCCGAGCTTGGCTACGAGGCGCGGCTGTAGCGCGCCGAGAGCGGCGGAATAAACATCGATGAAGAAGTGGCCCAGACACAGCAGCACCATCGCCGCGAGGCCGGTGCGCAGGCCGGGCTTGGCCATGAGCCTTGGCCCGGCGGCGGCAGTAGATCCCATCTCTTCAGGTTACGGCACTTTGATCGCGACGATGCCTACCGGGCTTCGTGCGGCGTCGTAGGCGAGCGCGACGAGCGTGTTCGCTTTGCCGTTGACAACCTGCGCCTGAACTTGTTGCTGAGGTTGCTGGCCTTGCCCGGGTTGACCGGGTTGCCCCCCGGGGCCTGCAGCGACGGCAGGTAGCGGGCCTACGTAGGCGACACCCTCTGGATTGGCAGGCACGGTGAGATTACCGGTCGCCAAGTCATAGATCAGATATTGCGTGCCATTGGTTTTGACGCCGCGCGCGACGATCTTGCGCGTGTTGGTGAAGACGCCCACGAAGGCAACGGTATTGAAACCCTCGGGCACCGGGAAGACCGTGGTCTTCTCGTTTTCCAGGTCAAAGTAAACCAACCCGCCATCGCCGGCGACGCGCGAAGCGATCACGGTCGCAACCAGCCCGTTCAAAGAAGGCACGGGCGTGATCTGTTGAAAGCCGACGATGCCAGCCGGCAGGTCGAGCCGAAACGGAGAGCCCGCGACGCTGTCGTAAATATACAAAGTGTCGGATAGTGTCGGATTCTGTGCATCGGTGTTTGAGGCAAACAGATAATCGTTCACCTCGCCGCTGGACGCGCGCGTGTTGGCTTCACCGACGCCAGGCAGCGGCACGGCCGCAAATTGCTGGGTGGCGAGGTCGAGGGCAAGATAGCCTTGGGCCGGGCACGCGGCCAGCACTTCTTCCTGGGCGCGCTTGCCGCCGAAGAGCGCCACGCGGCGAGAAAGCTCCAGGTTGAACAACTGCACGTTGGGGGAGCAGGTGGCGGCAAACCACCCGGCGGGAAACGGCAGTTCTTTGGGCGTCAGTTGCGCGCCGGAAAATGAGACGAAGCCTTGCGCCGAACCGTCGTCTTTCTTGGCCAGGGCGAGGAAGGTGCGCGTGGCCGCATCGAAAAACACGGGAAGCCGGCCAATCTGAAACGCGGCTCCGCCGCCGGGCAAGACCATGCCGCCGCCACCGCCAGGAGCCGCTTGAGCGGGCGGAATAAGAGGAATCCACGAGGCCGGAAAATCGCGGGTGCCGGTGACAGAGAAATTGGCGGCCAGTAAGGCGAGTTTGGCGCGAGTGGGTTTGTTCGGATCATTGCCGACGACAACCGCGTTGACGCCTTGGCCCAGACCCACGGGAGCCGACAACAACGAGGTGAGCCCGTCGCCCAGATCGATCTGGAGGGCCGCGCCGGCGGCTCCACCCGGAATGCCGCCGCCACCGGGGATCCCAATTCCGCCTGCAGCTCCGGTGACTTCTCGCACTTCACCGGTGTCTGTATCGATCGCGTATTGAGCTGGTCCCCCAAGTGCGACCAAAGAGCCGTCGGCCAGAGCGCCCAAGATCGCGGCCGGCCCGGGCAGGTCCACCGGTTTGGCTTCCGGCAGGGCAGGATTGAAGAGCAGAACCTTTGACGAGATCAGATTCTGCCGATCGCTTGGTGGACCGGTGAAAGAAGCGAGGGCGCCGCCTTCGTTCACCGGATTAACGGGGGAAACCGCATTGGCTTGCGCCAGGAGGCAAGGCTCAACTCGAGTGGCGGCGGTGCGACCGAAATCAAACAGCCAAGCCGGAAAGCAGCCATCCGTGCCTCTCGGGCCGTTGACCAAGGCATAGTTGCCGCGCAAGTCAGAAACACGAATCGCACGCACATCGCGGAGAGCCGCGGGGAGGCGCAGGTACTGCACAACAGGCTCAGCCAACGAACCAAGCACCGAGCGCATCACGGGCGCACCTCCATTGGAAAGTGACACGATCTCGCCGGACTTGGCGCCCTGCGGCAGTTCGATCGAGACATCGAACTCGCCGACACGAGTCGAAGAACGCGCCGCTTTTACTTCGGCGGGCAAGCCGCCCACGTATGCGCGAACAGGCTGGCGGGGCGTGGCTGAGCCGTCGGCGGGACCAACATCACCGGAAGCAACGGCAGGATCCGTCAATCCAAAACCGGTAGCCGAGAGAGTGAGCCGGTTCCCATCCAACGTTCCGGCTTCGCCAAAGCCGCGGTTGTTCCTGGTCATGGCGGCGACAGCGTTCTGTGCGACGCGCACGACAGCCGGGCGGCTACGCACCTCTCCACGCTGTACGACGAGGTTGACCAAGCCGATAGGCGAATCGACTGGAACCTGCACTCGCAACTGACCGGGCGAAACAGAGTAGATCGGCGCCGCACGATTGCCGAAGAAGACTTGCACGTCGGCCAGCTTGGTGGCCAACGGTAAGTCCGAAGCGATGGCGCCATCGGCGGAACTGAAGTTGAGCCCCTGGAGAATCAAAATATCACCCGGCGCAACGCGCGACGGGGCAGGTTCAAGCGTGACGGCGTTCACAACGCCGCGCTGCAGGATCACCGGACCTTGGGCGAAAGCGACACCGAGTCCCAGGAAAAAAAGACAGATGAGGGCACGGTTCGGCATACCTCCATTAAACCCCATGTCATCAGTGCTGTTGCGACAAAAAACGGGTGACGGTTCGGGTCTCGGACGAGTCTTCGTAGCGCTCACTCCAATCACGGCGGAGTGCCTCAATCTGAGTGGCGGTCAGATGCCAGGATAAGGGCACGTTATCGCGGGGGATTTCAAACAGCAGCCGATCGAGTTGGACGCCGCGAGCGGCCATGGCCTGTTGGAGGAGTGAGAGCGTCGCGTCATTCCGGTGGCGCTGCGCAGTGTCGCGGACGTTGAGCATGGTGTAGAAGGGCGATAGCCATTGAAACAGGAGAACTGGTGAATGCGATTCGGAAGAGTGGCGGCTGGCGCGAATCTCGATCAGCAGGAGCCGGGGCGGAAGTGACTGCGTCGAGACCGAGTAGGCCCGAGTGAGAAATTCGACAGCGGCCCCGACGCCGTAGTTGTCGTAGTAACCTCCGTCGGCCAGATGTAAGCCCAACGAGTCGACTTTCGGAGTGGGCGTAACGAATGGGAAGGAGGCCGACAGACGGGCGCTCGACACCAGAGCGGGGTTGACAGGCGAACCAAAATCGATGTTCGACAAACTGAGGCCTTCACCGGTTTCGACCACCGTGGTATTGAAGGAGAGAGCAGGCTGGCCGGCCCAACTGGAAATTGGGGCGCGGAGAATGCGGCCGGGGTCCCAGGCCTGGTCGAGAGCCCAGCCGGGCCCCACTTCGCCAAGAGCGGTTCCGGCGAAAGGAACGACGGCGCGAAGCAAATCTGGGCCAACAACGCCCCAAGCTACCGCGTCGAGCGAAGAGCGCGAGGCGCGATCGAAGGCGGCGGCACATCCCTCGTCGGAACGGCAAGCAGCGAGGAACTGCAGCCCGCCCACGCTGCCACCCGACGCCCCGCTGAAGAAGGCGAAAGCGGAGGAAAAACGGCGCGGGTTTTGGCGGTCCAAAGCCGATAGAACTTGCGCTGTCCAGGCGGCCGCGGCGATTCCTCCTCCGCTTGCGCACACCAGCACGGGAGCCTGAATGTATGCCAGGATTTCGGTGGGCGAGGGCGCGGACGCGGGTCGATGAGAGGCGGTCCGGACAAAGTGATCCGTCCCCGGAATCAGGGAAGTCGCGGCCAGCAATGCGAGCCAGGGCAGCAGAACGGGTACACGATAACGGTCAAAGAAGAATGACAAACCGCTGAGGATCAACGCAAACAGGCCGACCAGGATCACGACAAACGCCAGAGAAGATGGCATGAAAACCGATTCAATACCAACAGTTAGCGAGTAGTATTTCAACAATCCAATCAGGCTCCAACCGACTACATAGAGAGCAGTGAACTGGACGGCGATCCAGTGACCTGGCAGGAGGCGGCCTGTCGCTTTATCCAGATATCCGGCGGGGTCGAACCGCATTAGCCGGGTGGCTTTTCCGGGTTGTAAATGTAGGTTCGAGAGAAGGCGCCAGGCTCCGACCGAGGTGCAGAATCCGGCGGCGGCGCCGAACACGACACCCCAGCCGCCGACGGAAACCGCCAACACGCCAGACAGAAGGCTGGCCGGCGCCAAGCTGTATCCTGCGGCGAGCCAGGGGAAGGGGCGGAACTCAAGGTCGGTCGCTATTCGACGCATACCTGGGATTCGGCGAGGCCCATAGTTGAGGATCAGCAACGAGCAGATCCAGCAGGCGGCTGCAGTGAGGCAGGAGAACAGTCCGGCCCAAAACGCGCCCCAGGCGGTTAGATCGAATAAGCCTTCGAGCATGGAGCGGAAGGGCGAAAAGGAGAAAGCGCCGAGCGGCGCGATCGATGCCAGGGCGAGGGCAGATAATAATGGCGCTCGCAGGGCGAAGAAAATGACGGTCCAGCGCTTGATGTCCATTTGCGCCGATTGTCCCTGGGCGGGTAAGCGGCGGCGCATCGGCAAAGGCGGCAAACGATTGAGGGCGAGGGGAATATTTCGTTGGGCTGCGAGCGAACGGCCATTCGGGGTTGAAGCGGAATTGTGATGTGAAGCAAGTTTCTGAATTTTGGGGTGAGATCTCGCGGCCCTTGAATGCACTACATAACTGAATGAGTTTCACGCAGCGCCAGTTGCCTCATATTTACGAGATTGGCAGTCCAATGTTTGGCACGTTTCGGCTGTATGGAAGTCTACCGCCCTGGACGACACTTTCCAGGAGGGCGGCGGAGCGCCGGGGAAGAATTCCTGGAGTTGGACCGATTGTTGGACCGGGAGGGCAGAGGTCCGCTTTACCTTCGGATGCTTGAGATTGCCGGTGTTGTGGCTCATGCGATTTCACAAGGGGCCGAGCGAGAGTATGCTTTGCATGCTTGGGTCGTGATGCCGAATCACGTCCACCTGCTGATGACCCCGAATGTGAGTCTTCCTGGAATCATGAAGCGACTGAAGGGGACCACTGCGAGGGAAGCCAATCGCCGATTGGGGCGCGAGGGGACGCCATTTTGGCAGCACGAAAGTTATGATCGGCTGGTGCGCGATGCTAGGGAGTTTGGCAACATCGAGCGGTATATTTTGCAGAATCCGGTGCGGGCCGGGCTCGCTGTTGCGCCCGAGAAATTTAGATGGTCGAGTGCTTGGATTCCGGAGACCGGGCAGGACTGAAGTCCGGCGCCAATGTGGGGCAAGCTTTAGCTTGCGCGGGACTTCAGTCCCGCCCCGGGCAGAATTCGGTTGGGCGGTGCGCTTGGAGGCTCCGCGCCGGATGGAGAATTACCCGTCGAGGAGGCATGGGGGAGCGGTGTCGATTGAGACCGGGCGGGACTGCGGTCCCGCGCTGGGCGGGACTGAAGTCCCGCGGGGCGGGACTGAAGTCCCGCGCCTGGAGTTTCTACATTTCCGACCGAGAATGTTTTGGCGTGCGCCGCAGACTCGTCGGGCGCACCCGCGTTGAAATGAGTCGGTCGGT
>JAYUSQ010000080.1:0-59848 GCA_043755595.1 Acidobacteriota bacterium
CGGCGCCGAGCTCAGGTACAGCCATTCCAGACCGATGATATCGCGGAGTTTGCCAAGTCCTTCAGCTTGAATATTTTATAACACAGTAGTACTAGCGCCGCGAAGAATTTACCGATATGGTCGCCTGGCTCACTGAATAGAGGTCGCCGCCCGTCGAAATAGACCTGTTCGACTTGCTCCGCTTCGGGGTCACAGTTTCCATGTATAACGTGATTCCGCTTATCCATAATTCGCTTGAAGTTCTTGTACGAGACATTGTTGTGGTCGATTGGTCGAGCGAACCCATCACACTTATAGAAGAGGTCGAATACCTTAGTATCAATGTGCGAGCGGATCAGCGCGTCGAATTGACGGTTGTTCGCCCGAACTTCTTTTTTGCAGAGGGCAAGAATAGCTAAGTTCAGAAACGCCTCAGCGAGAACAGGAGTAAGAAGAGATAGCTGAATGCAACTCTTATGGAGCTTTGCGGCTCGCTCGGCGAGCTGCTCTGCCTGTTTGCCATGTGCGTTCGACTCTTTTTTACTTCTGAAAGAGCTAGATCTGTAGAGTTTATAGCCACCGATATTATCCTCTATGGTGCCGTGCAGTTCGGCACACACATTTGCTAGACTGTTGAACTTATTCTGAAAGACAGACCAACGCTCAAGACTCTTCAGAACTATAGTCTTCTCCTTAGCCACTCGCTTATAATCCGCCTTTATCGCTAAGATGAGATCCCGCCAATCTTCGTCACTCAAACATTCCGATAGCATGAAGTGAACTTCGCGGGACATCCCACATATATAGACATCTCCGTCATCAACTCTTAGATTGAAATCCCAATGAATCCAATTGTCGCTGGTGTTCATGCGAAGGATCTCTTGAATGCCATTAGGTTTGCCAAACCTTGCCTTGAGATAGCAGTAGACGTCGACAGGCCGAAGGTGCTGGCGTACTGCTAGTACAGAGCTCTGCCTTCTTGAGGGCTTGACCCTGTCAGCAGATCTACTCTCAAGAAACTTCCGCAATTCGTCAGGCGTAGCCACCCGCCACAATTGAACATCAATGCATCTGCGGTTTCGGATCCGATTCTCTTTTGTGTTCGCTGGTTTCTTCATGACGCACCTCCGCACACCACCACACACTTCAAGCTGTGTCGAGTATAACGCGGTGGTAGACCATGTTGTAGGGAGCGGAGAACTGTGGGTATCTGCCTTGACCCCCACTTATAAAGGCGTATCATAAAGGACGTTATGAGACGTCTTTTCACTAACTTTTAGGAGCCATTATGGAGGTCTTCCTAGGCAAAAAACAACACGACGGCTCCGTCGCCTCGATCAAAGGCCCAGACCGCCGCAAGCACATGGCGATTTTCGGCAAGTCTGGTGTCGGCAAGACAACGCTCTTGCGCAACATGATAGTTGCTGACCTTGAAGCCGGGAACGGCCTCACCGTCATCGATCCGCACGGCGCGCTCGTCGAAGACATCCTCGGGTGCATTCCCCCGCATGGTATCGTCTATGCCGGCCAGCCTTGAGAAAACCGCGATTCTGGATCGCCTCGGCACGAAGCACAAGCAACCCTACTCGTCGCGATGCACCGTATCGGGCGCAAATGCCGGCAGGCAAATCGCGATATACTCCGCGCCCTCGGCGCCCGGCGTCGAGTAGCGTATCCACTCGCCTGCATGAGTCAAGATCGCTTGGCCCGCGTGTACTTCGGTCGCCCCGTCCTTGTGCTCCACGCGCATCGTGCCGCGCAACACCACGGTGTACTCGGCAAACTCCGGCGTCTGCCCAGGCTCGCTCCAGCCGGACGGGCTCACCATGTGCGCTACGCTGAGCGCCTCTGTCTTCGTATTGACACGGCCCACGTATTCGCGAATCTGCTTGCCGCCTGGAACCGGAATTACCGTGGGGCTGGGAATCAGTGTAGCCATGGAATCGTTATAACTCCGCCAGCACTTCCTGCGCGTGACCGGCGCTCTTCACTTTTTCGAAGACTTTCTTGATCTTGCCTTTTTCGTCGATCAGAAACGTGGTCCGTTCAATCCCCATGTAGGTCTTTCCATACATGCTCTTCTCTTTCCACACGCCGTAGGCTTGGGCTACTGCGTGGTCTGTGTCTGCCAGCAGTGTGAAGGGTAGATCGTACTTCGCCTTGAACTTCGCTTGCGCCCCGCAGGAATCGGGAGAGACGCCCACGATGACCGCGTTCTTCTTCGCCAGGTTGCCGGATTCATCACGGAATCCATTGGATTCGACCGTTCAACCAGGCGTATCGGCCTTCGGATAGAAGTAGAGCACCACTTGTTTGCCCGCGAGCGATGCGAGCGTGAAGGGTTTGTTCTCGTCCGTGACTGCATTTATTGCCGGCGCTTTGTCGCCGGGCTCAAGGGTCTTAGTCATACGAATCATGATAGACGTTCGATCAGGGCGCGCGTGCGCGGGCTAAGCCGGTCGTGTGTACTGGCCAAGCGGCGCAGATCGCCGGGCTTATCGATGTCGAACCACTCGGGGCCTAGCGAAACCGTTAAACCGCACTGGCGGCAGGCGGAAATCGTCTGTTCCCGCGCACGCGAGGTGGACCATTCGACGCCTTCAAACATGCGCGCATCCGTCCGCCGCGCCAGAATCGCCCAGTAGCCCCCGTCCTCGGCTGGCCCCAGCACCACGTCCCCGGGCGTAGCGATCAGTTGCAGCAAGTGCGGCAACGGAAGTGAGGGTGCATCGCTCCCGAGAATCACTCCGGGCAACGCCGCCAACATCCGCGCTCCCAAATCGCCGGCCGTCTGCAACCGCCGCGCCACGGCGATATCGCTCCAGGCTTCCGTCTCGATATCCGTATGCAATTCCACCAACTCCGAGGCCGATTGCGCAAGCGCAATAGCATCGCGGACAAACGCCTCATGCAACTGTGCGGCCACCTCGGGATCAAGTCCCAATCGCGTCTTGACGAACCCTGGCCGGGGAGCCTTCGCAAACACGGCGATCGTGGGCTGCATAGAATTAGTGAAACATGACACCGCTAAGTCGAAGAGCAATACTACTGAGTCCATGGGCCGCCGAGCCCGGCGCCGTTCGTCATATTCTGCCTGCGGCGAGTCACGACCGATTTCGTCTGAAGGTGTCTTTTCCATTGCCGCACGCGCAGCCGCCTGTGCTGCGTGTCGGCGCAACGCGCGTCATCGGCCAGCGGACAGATTCACTCGGCGAGCATTGGGTTTTCAACGCCGATCGTTTGAAACCCGCCACCAGCTATGAGCTCCAACTCTACGACGCCTCGCGCAAATCGCTCTTCGGTCCCTGGCCGCTTCGCACGCTGCCGCACCCCGATGAACCTGTCTCACGTTTCCGCTTGATGGTTTATACCTGCGCCGGCGGACACGAGGGCGTGCGTCTGCCAGAAGACGACGGCAAGCCCTACTGGGTCAGCCTCGCCAATCGCCGCCGCCTGATTGCCGCCGGCCTCGCGCAAAAACCGGACGCGCTGCTCTCCATTGGCGATCAGATCTACTGGGATCTCCGCTTCGGCCGGGCCTCGGGCCGTGCGCCGATGGGTTCGTCGGAGTGGGCGCATCGCGCCGTCGGCGAATTTCGCCGCGATCTCTCCGTGCGCGACAACGAAGCCGTGTTGAAGCGCGCCGCCGGTCCGCAGATTGCCGACCTCTACGGCACCATGCTCCGTTCGATTCCTACGTTCTTCGTGCAGGACGATCACGATTATTATGAGAACGACGAGGCGATCCCGCCGGGCCGTGAACCGCATGGCGTCTCACTCCCGCCCGACGATTTCATGCTGCAATTGGCGCGCTCCACTCAGGCTCTCTACTTCCCGGAATTTCTTCCCGACCCCTCGCGCCCCTCCGGTCTTTCCGGATCCGGCGAATCGTACGGCACGATTCGCTTCGGCCGCGCGGCGGAACTTCTGGTGTACGATTGCCGCCGCTACCTGTCGCTCACCGGCAGCTACGCAGGGTTCATTTCCTCGGGCGCCGAAGCGTGGCTGATGGCGCGCATGAAATCTTCGACCGCCGCGCACGTTGTCAACGTGCCGTCCACTCCCATCGGCTGGAGTGCGGGCAAATGGGGTGAGTGGTATCCGGACTTGCTCAATGACGGCGGATCGCTCAGCACCGCTAACCCGAAATACATGTGGCAGGATGGCTGGAAGTTACAGCATGACCGGCTCCTTCGCGCCGCTTCAAATATGACTCGCGGAGTGCCGCTCTTCCTGAGTGGCGATCTCCACGCGCTCGCCCACGGCGCCATCGATCACAACGGAAACGACGACCTCCGCCGCAACCCCGTTCATTCGGTTTTAACCGGGCCGATCGGCACTGGCCCGCGCGGATGGCCGTCTGCGGCCCGAGGCACACCACCTCGCGTGGCGACCGGTATCGGCATCAAAGAAACCCTCGCCCCGCTTGAAATGAATGGCTTCACGTTAGTTGATTTTCTCCCCGATCGTGTCGAGTGCAGCCTGTATCGCTGGAAGATGGATCGCCCCGAAAGCGAGCTTGACCGGATGCAGCCATTCCACCGTTTCGCAATCCCGCGTATGATTTGAACATTGTCCCGGAACCTTGCCGCTCCCTCGTGCGTATTAAGCCGAATGAGCCCCCGTCCGGTCATTTTCGCCTTCGCCGCCGCTTGCCTGGTTCTCGGCCAGGACGCGTCGTTCCGCACCGAAGTGCAGTTGGTGAACGTATCGCTGAGCGCCTGGGACGAGCAGGGGCGCGCGATCCGCGGACTGACGAAGGATGATCTCGAAGTTTGGGAAGACGGTGTACGCCAGACAGTTTCGTTCTTCTCGCCCAGCGCGAACCTTCCGCTCACGCTTGGCCTGCTGGTGGACGGAAGCGGAAGCCAGTCCGCCTTCTCCCGGAAACATCGCAAGGATCTCCGCACCTTCCTAAAGACGGTGATGACCAAGCGCGACCAGGCGTTTTTAGCCGGCTTCGGCACGCGCGTCAAATTGTTGAGCGAACTGTCCTCAGACCCCGATGCGCTTGAAGATGCGCTGGACGGCTATGGCGGCAGCAAGAATAAGGATCGACACGAAGCGCCCCGGCTGGGCCCGCCCGAACGCCGCAAGCCAGGCACTGCGTTCTACGACGCAATTTATCACTCGATCGGAGAGAAGCTCGCGGCCAGCGATCAGCAGCGCAAGGGCTTGATTGTCTTCAGTGACGGCGGCGACAACGTGAGCGCTCATCACATGCTCGAAGTCATCGAAGCGGCGCAGATGGCCGCGGTTCCCCTCTTCTGCGTTCGCTATACCGGCAGTGCGGTCAAGCCGGGCGAAGAAGTGGATTCGCGGGACAAATACGGTATCTCCGTGATGCGGCGGCTGGCGCTCGAAACCGGAGGCGCGGATTTTGACGCGGTTGCGGGCGACATCAAGGCCGCTTTTACCTCGATCGGCGAACAGCTTCGCGCGTCGTTTGAAATGGCCTACCAATCGACCAATACCGATCGCGACGGCCGCTTCCGCAAGGTCGTGATCCGCCCCAAGCAAACGGGCGTCAAGCTGCGCTACAAGACAGGCTACTACGCGAGGTAGCGCGACTGGCAGGTGTTCGAAATCGGACACCTCAATCCCACGGATCGCATGGCGAAAAACCCACGCCCCAACCGATTCAATGATTTGACGGTTGGGCAGGATCGTGCATTGTTTTAAACATCATGGTGCTAGCTAGTTTGTGACGATCAACCCGGCGTTCTTGTGGCGCTGGATATCTTGCTCAAAGACGGCGGCTACCCGGCCCGCATGACTGCGTCGCCCAAGGAATTGCTCGCCGAGCTGAACCGCCAACCGGTCGACGTGGTCCTGACCGACATGAACTTTCACCGCGACACCACCTCGGGCCGCGAAGGTCTGGAGTTGATTGAGTCGATCTGCCGCCGCCCCGATCATCCGCCCGTGATCGTCATGACTGCGTGGGCCGACATCGAACTCGCCGTGGAAGCGGTGCGGCGCGGCGCGGCGGACTTCGTGCAAAAGCCTTGGGATAACTCGCGCCTCCCCGCGTCGCTTGAACGCACAATCCGGCAATCGCGAGGCGGCCGCACGGAGATGGAAGCGGCGCGTCTGGTGCAGGAGCGTCTCCTGCCTCGCCGCGAATATCGCGTCGGCCGCGCCCCCTTCCGCGCTTCCTTC
Organism: Acidobacteriota bacterium; assembly: GCA_043755595.1. Lineage (GTDB taxonomy): Bacteria > Acidobacteriota > Terriglobia > Bryobacterales > Bryobacteraceae > VFZP01. The sequence goes on from JAYUSQ010000080.1 coordinate 6,142, forward strand.
GATCCGGCGGGCGAAGTTGGCGGCGACTATTTCGATTTCTTCGAACTCGGCGGCGAACGTTGCGCTTTCCTATTGGCTGACATCAGCGGCAAGGGCGTGCCCGCTGCGCTGTTGATGGCGAATCTCCAAGCGCGCTTCCATGCGCAAAGCCGCGCCATGCTAGGCAATCCCGCCAAGCTGGTCGAGCACGTCAACGATCTCTTCTTCCGCTCCACCGCGCCCGAGCACTACGCGACTCTTTTCTACGCGGTCTACGACGGCGCGCACGAAGAACTGACTTATGTGAACTGCGGTAATCCTCCTGGCGAACTGAAACGCGCCAGTGGCCACGTGGAAGAATGCGGATCGACAGGGCTGCCCCTCGGCCTCTTCCCTTCCGCCCGCTGCACAGAGCGCAAGTTGCCCCTGGGCCGCGCCGAACGAATCATCGTCTGCTCAGACGGCATCACCGAATCCGACATGGGCGACGACGACAGGACCCGCGTCCAACTGCGCATCGAATAGGCTGCTCTGATAAACTACGCGTGGAGGCCACCCACCCATGTTTCGTCTCGATGCCGACCGCGCCGTTGAGTTCTGCGACGGCCTGCGCCGCCGCGACTTCCTGCATGCCGGATCGCTCCCCCTCTTAGGCCTTGGGCTGCAACAGATGTTCGGGCTCAAAGCCCAGGGCGTTGTCGACGGCGCCAAGAGCGACATGAATTGCATCTTCCTCATGCTCGTGGGCGGGCCGTCACAACTCGACACCTGGGACATGAAGCCCAACGCGCCCATCGAAATCCGCGGGCCCTACAACCCCATCAAGACCAACGTACCCGGCATCGAGATCAGCGAAAATTTCCCCCGGATGGCGAAGCACGCCGACAAATACGCCATCATCCGCAGCGTCTATCACACCGCCGCCGCCGTGCATGACACCGGCCATCAGATGATGCAAACCGGCCGCCTGTTCCAGGGTGGCGTGGAGCATCCGCACTTCGGCTGCGTGCTCGGCCGCCTCAAAGGGCCCAAGGGCGACGTGCCCCCCCATGTGCTGCTGCCCCGGACCATTGGCAATACCGGTGGCAATATGCCGCACGGGCAGAACGCGGGATTCCTGGGCAAAACCCACGATCCGTTCGTGCTCAACTCAGACCCGTCAGACCCCAACTTCCGCGTGCCCGACATGCTGCCGCCGGATTATCTGCCGCCGCTCCGCGTCGACCGCCGCCGCAACTGGCGCGAGATGGTCGATAAGTCCGTCAGCAAATTTGAAACCTCGCAGGATGCGCGGCTGCTCGACGCGACGTTCCAGCAAGCCTACACCTTGATGTCGTCGGCCAAGGCGCGCGAGGCGTTTGAACTGCACCGCGAACCCGAAGCCGTGCGAGAGAAGTACGGCAACAATCGCTTCGGCCAAAGCTGTCTACTGGCGCGCCGTCTGATCGAAGCGGGTGTACGCTTCGTAACCGTCAATATGTTTGAAACGGTCTTCGACGAGATCACTTGGGACATTCACGGCTCCAAGCCCTTCAGCCCGATCTCGTGCTACCGCGACCTGGTCGGTCCAATGTTCGACATGGCCTACTCGTCCCTCCTCGAGGATCTAAGTCAGCGCGGGCTGCTCAAGACCACGATGGTTGTCGGCACTGGCGAATTCGGCCGCACGCCCAAGGTGAACCCCGCGGGCGGGCGCGATCATTGGCCGCAATGCTGGTCCATGCTAGCGGCGGGCGGACCCTGGAAGGGCGGCCAAGTCATCGGTGCCTCGGACGACATCGGCGGTTACCCAAAGGACACACCCGTCACACCGGCGATGGTGGCCGCGACGGTGTACAAAGGCCTCGGCATCGATCTCGAAACCGAATTGCCCGGCGCGCAAGGCCGACCAATCCCGCTGGTGGACCGGGGCACGGAGCCGATCAAACAGCTCTGGACCTGAAGAGAGGCGAGGCGGGACGAATGATTTTCCCCAGAATTACCATCAACCCGCAAGTCTGTCATGGTCAAGCGTGCGTGACAGGAACCCGGATTCCGGTCCATCAAGTCGTACGCATGTTGGCTAATGGTGACACCACCGACGACCTCTTGCAGGAGTATCCGTCTCTCACCCGAGAAGACATTAGCGCCTGCCTCGGGTACGCTACGTCCAGCGGCTGATCCACTCGGTCAACGGTAGGCTTCGCGGCGATGCCGCACGCCGGAGATTTCGATGGCCTGTCGGTCGCCGCAAAGATAACCCGGTAGCTGCCCACTCGCAGGCGAGCTCTGCCTGCAAATTTACCTTGAAGCGCCTTTGACATCGCCTCCACCTGTGCGGGCCAAATGCAGGACGCCGTCGAAGATTCGCATGGCTGTCGCACGGTCCAGCCGGCGGATATCCGCCTTCGCCTCGTCGAGCCATTCGATCCGGCGAGTTGGCATTTACTTGGACGGCAAAGGAAAGTCGTCCATCGTCAGTCCAAACTCGCCGAGCAATTCCTCCATCGGGATGCCCTTGCCTTCAGCGAAGGCGGTTTGGCTAATCTCAAGACGCCGCGCGTCTTCTGCAGTGACGGGCTCGTCATCGGGGGGAACCGTCGCAATGGCATGGGCCACCGGGTCAAGCAACATAAATTCAAGAAAGCGAATTGCCGTGCCCACCTGATCGGTTGGGATACGGTCGATCAAATCACGGGCGTGTTGTTTGGCATCGACACTGGTAATGAGGGCCACGCTAACATTCTGGATCAAACAGAGCAAGGCGTCAATCTGAACGATTTCGTGAACTTCGTGATATACATTTCGTGAACTTCGTGTAGAATGTCCGTATGAGCGGAACTTCACCTGCCCGAACGCCCGATCCAACCAGCGAACTCTCTGCCCCGGAAGTCCGCCTCGCCGCTGCGTATCTACAACAAAAATTATCCACATCACAGTACAACCGCCTCCTGAAAATCGTCGAACTCCTCTCAGAACTAAACAAAGCCAATTACGCCGCCGTGCTCCAGGCGCTCTTCCCGGAAGCGCCCGATCCACAAGCGAGCCTGCGCAAATTCCGCGAGGAAGTGAACGCCGCAGCCAAAGCCGCAGGCATCGTTTTATCGATCGAAACCGATGGCAAAACCCGCACCCCGGCCAACCAGCGCGCTGTCTGGTTTGAAGGCAACGACCCCACCGCGAAAGAGGTCCGCCGCCGTGTCGCCGAGGACGTCAAGGGCACCGAGCGCTCCCCTCAGGACGCGGTCCGCCTTCGCCCATTGCGTATCTTCGTCAGCTACGCGCACGACGACAAGGCGCTCAAGGAAGATCTGCTTCGTCATCTGAAGCCATTCCTGCCCACCGAGAATCTTGAACTATGGATGGACAATGACATCCTGATGGGCGAAGCGTGGAAGGGAAAAATCGAAGACGCTCTTCAGCAGTGCCACGCTGGCCTGCTTTTACTGAGCCCGCATTTTCTCGGCAGCAAGTTTATCCGGAAGGTTGAACTCCCCGCCTATGTAGCCGCCGCTCCTGGCCAACCTCAGCCGGACAAGATCCTACTGCCAGTGTCGTTGGTCCCCGTCATCGGCCGCGTCTCGGACCTAGGCGGGTTGGAGGACTACCAAATCTTCCGTGATTCCAACGAAAAATCCTACAGTGAACGCACTGCCTACAGCACGCGCCAACGCTTTGCCGACCAACTCTTCCAACAAATCCGGAAGGTCCTCGTGAAACACAGCCCATCGTCCTCGCCCGCCCCGCCACCATCCGGCGTCGACGACCCAGACGACGAAGTAGAAACCCTCCGCGATCGCCAACGCACCTTCATCGCCCCAAACCATCCCACCCACTACACCCAAACCCAAGGAGCCCGAACCTCCCTCGACCAAGCCAAAAAAACCACCGAAATCACCGGCCAGCGCGGAGACGCCCTCGAATTCCTCCACGCCTGGCTCAACGACCCCGCCGCCCCCCGCTACTGCGCCCTCCTCGGCGAGTACGGCATGGGCAAAACCACCACCGTCCGCCAACTCACGCTCGACCTCCTCGAAAACCCCGCCGCCCCGCGCACGCCCATCTACCTCGACCTCCGCGCCGTCGGTGACCTCGCCAAGCAAGAGCCCAAGCTCGAAGCCATCCTGGAGCGTTGCGTCAATCACGCTTGGAAAGCCGGCCTCTCGGACGATCTCAACCCCCGCCGTATCGACGCGCTCGTCAAGAAGGGTGCGCTCGTCATCTGGGATGGCCTCGATGAAGTGCTGGTCCACCTCACCACCCAGCAAGGCCAGCGCTTCACCCAGGAGTTGCTCCGCATCCTCCCGCCGCAAAGTGAGGAAAGCCAGGGCCGCCTCATCCTCACCTGCCGCACCGAATATTTCCCCACGTTGCAGGCGCAAAAATCGCACTTCCTCATGCAAGGGCGTGAACGCATCAAAACGGCCGACTACGAAGCCTTCGTCCTCCTCCCGTTCACAAAAGAGCAGGTCAAGGATTACGTCGCCCACACGCTGCCGGGTGATGACCCGGACCGCGTGATGGAGGTGATCGCCTCGGTCCACAATCTCACTGAACTGGCCGAGCGGCCCTATACGCTCAGCCTGATCGTCGATCAGATTGCCGGGATCGAACGTATGAAGGCCGCGGGCGCGCGCGTCACTGGCGTCACGCTGTACGGGTTGATGGTGGACGCGTGGCTAGTCCGGGATGATGGCAAACACCAGTGGACCGCTGAGCACAAGCGAATGCTCATTGAACACTTCGCCGCCGCGCTGTGGCGCTCCGGGAAGCGTTCCTGGTCGGTGTATGACGTCGAGCAGTGGCTCATCGATTTCCTGACAGCGAATCCGCGCATCGCCGGGCATTATGAAGGGAAGGATCGCGAGTTACTCAAGCAGGACCTCCGCACCGCCACGTTCCTGGTGCGCGAAGGAGACACCGCCTTCCGCTTCGCCCATACCTCGCTCCAGGAATATTTCCTGGCAGGCTATCTGCGGCGAGCGCTCGTCGAAGGCCACGTCGAGCGTGTCGCGATGCCCCGGCCCAACCGCGAGACCTTGGACTTTCTCGGCCAATGGCTCCTGGAAACTCCGGCGGCAGAGCTCGACCGCGCCTTGTCTTCGCTCAAAGGAATCCGAGGCGCCTACGTCCGTGAAGCCAGCGAACTGGCGTTTGACTATCTCCTGCGCGCCGAAGAGCGCGACTACCCTAAGGTCTCGCTCGCCGGTTTTGACCTCCCTGGTGTAGATCTCCGAGACCGCGAAATCACCGGCCGTCCCGGTACGCTCTTGAACCTGACCGGCATCAATCTGCAAGGGGCGCGACTCGCCCAGAGCCGCTGGCGGCGTTGTCGAATGAACGAAGCCAATCTGCGGGAAGCGGATGGTTTGCGCGCCGAGTTTGTCGACTGCCGCTTCGAAGGTGCGCACTGGGACGGCTCGGATCTGCCGGGCGCGGCCTTCCGCGAGTCTCCCGTGAATCTCACTGGAGCCCGCCTCCATCGCACCCGAGGGTTTTGGCCGGAAGCTGCCGCAGCGGCGTGGCAGCAGCAGGAGTTCGCGCCCATGGGTCACCTGGGCGGAGTCAACGCTGTCGCGTGGTCCCCCGATGGCCGCCGCGCCCTCTCCGCCTCCGATGACAAATCCCTCCGCATCTGGGATGCCTCTTCCGGCGACACGCTCCTCACGCTTTCCGGCCATTCCGCTTCAGTCTACGACTGCGCCTGGTCCCCCGATGGCCGCCACATCCTCTCCGCCTCCTTGGACCAGTCACTCCGTATCTGGGATGCCTCGTCCGGGGACCCGCTCCTCACCCTCTCTGGCCATTCCGATTCCGTGAGGGGCTGCGCCTGGTCCCCCGATCGCCGCCGCGTCCTCTCCGCCTCCGCTGACAAGTCCCTCCGTATCTGGGCTGCCTCCTCCGGGGACCCACTCCTCACGCTTTCCGGCCATTCCGATTCCGTGAGGGGCTGCGCCTGGTCCCCCGATGGCCGCCGCGTCCTCTCCGCCTCCGCTGACAACTCCCTCCGCATCTGGGATGCCTATTCCGGGGACCAGATCCTCACCCTCTCCGGCCATTCGGCTTCCGTGTGGGGCTGCGCCTGGTCCCCCGATGGCCGCCGCGTCGTCTCCACATCCCGTGACAGGTCCCTCCGCATCTGGGATGCGTCTTCCGGGGACCCCCTCCTCACCCTCTCCGACAATTCCGACTTCGTGAGGGGCTGTGCCTGGTCCCCCGATGGCCGCAGCGTCCTCTCCGCCTCCGATGACAACGCCCTCTGCATCTGGGATGCCTCTTCCGGCGACCCGCTCCTCACCCTCTCCGGCCATTCCGAGTCCGCGCGGGGGTGCGCCTGGTCCCCCGATGGCCGCCGCGTCCTCTCCGCCTCCGATGACAGTTCCCTCCGCATCTGGGATACCTCTTCCGGCGAGACGCTCCTCACCCTCTCCGGCCATTTCGATGTCGTGAGGGGCTGCGCCTGGTCCCCTGATGGTCGGCGGGTCCTCTCGGCGTCCGGTGACAATTCGCTCCGCATCTGGGATGCCTCTTCCGGGGACCGGCTCCTCACCCTCTCCGGCCATTCCTCTTTCGTGCTGTGCTGTGCCTGGTCCCCCGATGGCCGCCGTGTCCTCTCCGCCTCCTACGACAAATCCCTCCGCATCTGGGATGCCTCTTCCGGCGACCCGCTCCTCACCCTCTCCGGCCATTCGGCTTCCGTGAATGGCTGCGCTTGGTCCCCCGATGGCCGCCGCATCCTCTCCGCCTCCGATGACAAGTCCCTCCGCATCTGGGATGCCTCTTCCGGCGACGCGCTCCTCACCCTCTCCGGCCATTCCGATTACGTGCGGGGCTGCGCCTGGTCCCCCGATGGCCGCCGCGTCCTCTCCGCCTCCGCTGACGATTCCCTCCGCATCTGGGATGCCTGTTCCGGTGACCCGCTCCTCACCCTCTCCGGCCATTCTGATTCCGTAACTAGTTGCGCCTGGTCCCCCGATGGCCGCCAAATCCTCTCCGCCTCCGCTGACGGCTCTCTCCGCACCTGGGATGCCGAAAGCGGCGTCGAGATCCACCGCCATCTCCACTTCCCCGAAGGCGAAACCGCCACCATCGACCCACACACTCACACAGTCCTCCACCAAAGCGAAAACGCTTGGCGCTATCTCAAATGGGTAGTCCGCAACCGGGAAACCGGCGCGAAGGATATCTTCCCCGACGAGGTCTTCCACCCATGACCGCCTCGGTCGGAGCGCTGATCGCGCTTCGTTACCGAGCCGCGCGCGAGCAAGCGTTCTTCCGTCTCGCAGCCCTTCACGATTCCTTGTGATTGAGGATCTGCTCCATCGTGAACCCACACTCAGCCACGACTGTTTCAAACGGAATGCCCTCGTTATGTTTCAACCATTCTATCGAGCTAGCGCAAGCCGCCGCCTCTTCCTCGCTAATTTCCTCATCGTCGTACTGGTCAAGCAAAAACTCCAGAAACCGCACCGCCGCCTTCATCTCTTCGGCGGGCATCCTGTCGATCAACTCATGTGCCCGTTGCTTGGCCGCGTCGGCGGCGGTGAGTGTAGTAGCCACGTTCCCATTTTGACCCGCCCGCCAGCCCCCGTCAAAACCTCGATTCGCTCGCGTCAAAAATATTCTTTCCCCTATCCAATCAACACCCTCCGCGAACTTCCGGCGCCGGGCCGCTTGACCCGCCAGCTATCCTAAAAGTTCCCCCGAAATGATTTCTTTCTCCAACATCAACAAGCAGTACGGCAAGCAGCTCATCTTCGTCGACGCCTCGTTCCAGCTCAACCCCGGCGAAAAGGTCGGGCTCGTTGGCCCCAACGGTGCGGGCAAGACCACGCTCTTCCGCATGATCGTCGGCGAAGAAACCGCGGACGACGGCGACATCTCCGTCCCCAAAAAACTCACCATCGGCTACTTCCGCCAGGACGTCGAAGAGATGTCGGGCCGCTCCGTGCTCGACGAAGCCATCGCCGGCAGCGGGCGCGTCGGCGACCTCCATCATGAACTCGAAGCCCTGCAAAACGGCATGGGCGATCCCGAACGCGCGGACGAAATGGACACGATCCTCGAACGCTTCGGCCACGTGCAGGAAGAGTATGAGCACCTCGGCGGCTATGCGCTTGAAGCCCAGGCCCGCGAAGTGCTCCACGGCCTCGGCCTCACGGACGACCAGATCGATGGAGACGTAGGCGCGCTCTCGGGCGGCTGGAAAATGCGCGTCGCCCTCGCGCGCGTGCTACTCGGCCGGCCCGATGTGCTGCTGATGGACGAGCCCACCAACCACTTAGACCTCGAGTCCATCATCTGGCTCGAACAATTTCTCAAATCGCTCCCCGGCGCGTTGTTGATGACCTCGCACGACCGCGAGTTCATGAATCGCATTGTCTCCAAAATCGCTGAGATCGACTCGGGCGAGATCAACTCTTATTCAGGCGACTACGACTTCTACGAGCGCGAACGCAGCATCCGCGACGTGAACCAGGAAGCCGCTTTCGGTCGCCAGCAAGCGATGCTCGCCAAAGAGCAGCGCTTCATCGATCGCTTCCGCACGCACGCGTCCAAGGCGTCGCAGGTGCAGAGCCGCATCAAGGCTCTCGACAAAATCGAGAAGCTCGAACTGCCTAAGAAGCGCTCCGTGGTGAAGTTCGAATTCCGCGCGCCGCCGCGCTCAGGCGATCAAGTCGCCATGGTCGAAGGCATCACCAAAGCTTACGGCGAGCGCCGCATCTATGACGATTTTTCGATCACTATCCGCCGTGGCGAGCGCTGGGCCGTGATGGGGCGCAACGGCGCGGGCAAGACGACGTTGCTCAAGATGATCGCGGGCGTGCTCGCGCCGGACGCGGGCGCCGTCCGCCTCGGCGCCAGCCTTCGCATGGGTTACTTCGCCCAACAATCGCTCGACGTATTGAACCCGGACATCACCGTCAACGAGCAGTTACAGCAGGATTTTCCACAGGACGGCGTCGGGTCGCTCCGTTCGCTCGCGGGCGCCTTTCAGTTCTCCGGCGACGACGTGGAGAAAAAAATCCGCACGCTCTCGGGCGGTGAAAAATCCCGCCTCGCCATGGCGCGCATGTTGTATGACCCGCCGAATTTCCTGGTGCTCGACGAGCCCACCAACCACCTCGACATGGCCACCAAAGAGATGCTGATCGACTCGCTCCAATCCTTTGAAGGCACCATGATCTTTGTCTCGCACGACCGCGCATTCCTGCGCGGACTTGGCTCGCGCGTCCTTGAGTTAGGCGGCGAAACCGGTATGGATCGCGAGCCGCTCATCTATCCCGGCACTTACAAAGAGTATGTGCAGAAAACCGGCCACGAGGCGCCGGGCACCCACACCTAGATTTCCCGAAAATAGCCCCTCCTGATTTCGTGGTATTTAATGAAGTGGCGCGGTGGAGGAGGGACGTACACAATGGATTGGTATTACGCCGGCAAGAACGGCAGGCAGGGCCCGGTAAATGAGGACGCGTTCATTGACTTGGTCCGCAGCGGCGCAATTGGTGAATCGACGCTCGTATGGAACGTCAGCCTGCCGGACTGGATAGCCTACGGCTCGCTTCATTCGGCGGCCACTCCCGCCCCGGCCGCACTGTCCGCGGGCCCTGTCTACTGTTCGCATTGCGGACGGTCGGTCGCCTCGGCAGCCGACCTCGTTCTGATCGCCGGGCGTGAAGTATGTGGAGCCTGCAAGCCTGCCCTCCTCCAGCAAATGCGCGAAACCGGTTCGCCGTGGGCTCCCGCCGCTAACTATGCGGGCTTCTGGATTCGGTTCGCCGCGATCATGATCGACACGGTCATTCTAACGGTGATCAACGTTGCGCTCACCGCAGCCGCAGTGGGATGGACTGCCGTCAACGAACCCAGCGCTGCGGCTGCGGTATTCCTCCTCAGCTACGCCTCCGCCCTTGCGGTCGGTATCGCCTACGAAGGCTTTTTTTTGGTGAATAAAGGCGCCACCCTGGGCAAACTTGCACTCGGATTGCGAGTGATTCGCCCATCCGGCGAACCGATCACATGGGGCACGGCGATAGGGCGATACTTCGGCAAAATGGTCAGCGGCATGATCCTCGGGATTGGCTTTCTGATGGCGATCTGGGATCCGGAAAAGCGTACGTTGCATGACCGTATGGTCAACACGAGAGTGGTCAAGGTCTGACCCAGGTGGTCTCCGCCCTGAACTGCCTCAACTGCGGACACGCAGTCCCGCGCGACTATTGGAACGATCGCGAGGAAACTACGTGCCGCGGCTGCCGCGACCGTGTCGTGGCGCGCGTGTTTCCGGCGTTTCAGCGTGGGCTGGAAGCGGTCGCGCCGTCGCGGCTGGAGGCGGCCGGCGAGTCATCCTGCTTCTATCACGCCGCCAATCGAGCCGCGATAGCCTGCGACGATTGCGGCCGGTTTCTCTGCACGCTCTGCGACCTGGATGTCGATGGCCGCCATCTCTGCCCGGGCTGCCTGCAGCGTGGAGTGCACGTGGACAAGGCCGCTTCGCTCGAAGGGAAACGCACGCAATTCGATAGCCTCGCTTTGCATCTCGTGACGTGGCCGATCATCACTTTCTGGCTTCCTCTGTTTACCGCGCCGGCCGCTCTCTATTTCATCATTCGACATTGGAATACGCCGATGTCCATTCTCCCCCGGACTCGCGCCCGCTTGTGGATCGCCGTTCTGCTTGCACTTGTGGAGCTCGGTATCTTTGCCACCGCGATAGCGATCCTAATCTGGTACGTGCCGCAGGCGGCCAACTAGCATATGTCAACACAGGGTATCGGCTATTCCCGTATGGCGAAGCGGCGAACGCCGGCCGGTTCCTCCGATCTATGGCTGTCAGGCGACCACCTGCTATTGGTGCAACGCCATTGGTGGACTGAAAGTTATCTGCGCTTCCGGTTGAGTGAGATCGGTTCCATCCTGATTGTCGAGCGGCCAAGCTGGCGAGGCCTGCAAGCAGTGGGGCTGGCGGCTACGGCAATTCTGTGGGCGGTGGCGATCTTCGTATCAAACGACTTGGCGCGTAAAATTCTGCTCGGCTTTCCGCTCTCCCTCGCTTTGGTCTGGCAGGCGATCGACCTTTTCCGGGGCGCCTATTGTCGCGTGGAACTCGCCACGGCGGTAAGCACGGTGCGACTCGCGCCGTTGCGGCGGATGCGCGCGGCCGTCAGATTCGCCGATCGGATTACTCCGCTGATCGAAGAAGCACAAGGACGCCTCGCACCGGAACTTCCCGCAACCCCGCCATCGGGCGAAGACTCCGATGCCGCCTGGACCCTCAGCGGAACCGGGGCGGCCATGCCCGCCGCCGTTCCTCCTCCTCTCCCCGCAGTTCGAAGAGGGAAGCGGGGAATCGTCGTGCAAACTATTCTTTTCGGGTCCACCCTGGCCCTGGGCGCGATTCTGGTTGGAATGCGCGGCGAGTGGCCTTCGCAATTAATTTCAATCGTATGGATGGGGCTCCTCCTCACGATTATTTTGGGCGTCATGGTGACGCTGACGGGGAAAGGTGCATGGCTGCGGACCATGGCGGCCGGAGCCGCCGCCGTCGCCATTTTCACAGGGATCGGCTCCTTTGCCTTTTTCGTCTCGGTGATTGCCGAAGGGGCACGCAATAAGACCAGCCAAGCCCAGATGCAATCTCAATTGCGCCAAACGAATGGCGAGAAGCCTGGCTCCGCTTTCGCCGCAATCGGGATCGGCGGGCTCGCGCTCACCCTTGCAGCGCGGCGGCGGCCAGACCCTGCGGACTAACAGATGGCGGAGCCGCTCGTTCACCAACGTTGCCTTCATCACGCCGGGCGTGAAGCCGTCTCTCGATGTCCCGGTTGCCGCGCCTATTTCTGTCGCGAGTGTGTCACAGACCATGCCGGACGTTTGCTCTGCCGCCGTTGCCTCGATGGCGCTAGTGTGGGATCGCGCCGGGGCCGCGCGTGGTGGAATCGAATCCGCTGGGCCGCCGGAGCGCTCTTGGGCGCACTATTCGCCTGGGCCACTTTCTACTACGCCGGGTCGCTGCTTGCCAATCTGCCCTCGCGGTTTCATGGAGCCGGTCAATGACACCGAAGTCAACGCCGGAGGAACGCGATAGCCTGGGTTTGGTGGAGGATTCGGCCGCATTACTCCGTAGCGCTCCCGCAAGGTCATGGGCGACATACCTCGCAGGCGCAGCGCCGTACGGCCTTGGGCTGATCTGGTTCTGGCTGGAGAATACCCGAGGCGCTTTTGCCCGGCAGCAGTTGGGGTACACGGCGGGTGCGTTGGCGCTGCTCTTCGTCTGGAAGCAGGTTATGGAATCTCTGTTTATCGCGCAGCTCCGGGCTTTGGCGGGCGGCAAGCCGCCTGGCGCCGGTGTGGCGGGCGTGATATCGATCGCGATCAAGCAGGCGGCGGTTCAGTCTTCTTCGTTCGCCGTCCTGCCTCTCGCGCTCGCCGCCACGATCCCCCTTCCGTACGTAGTGCTCTTCTACCGCCAGTTCTCTTTGGCGGTAGCGGACCGGGAGCCTGCGCCCTTCCGGCATGCCCTTGAGACCGCAAGATTTGGCCCGCGCTCGCTTTGGATGTTGACGGCCATCGCCTCTCTCGGCGGCATTCTGCTCTACGCCAACCTGATGGCGGCCGTGATCGTCGCCGGCCAACTTGCGTCCAGCTTCTTTGGAATTGAAAATCTCGAGACCGGCGTGATGGCGCTCCTGAGCAACACCACCGTTCACTTTACGATCGGCGTAGCGGTCTACTCATGCCTCGACCTTTTATTCGCCAGTGCGGCCGCCCTGCAGGCGTTTCGCGCCGTCTCGGTGCGGTCGGGGGACGACTTGCTGGCGGCGCTCAAGCGGGGACCCATCGCAGCCCTCGTTCTGTGTTCGTTATTGTTGCCAGGCGCTCCGGCTCACGCGCAGGAAACCAATCCGCAGGAAACGCAAGCTCTCGAACGGGCCATCGCCCAGACACTCGAACGTCCCGAGTTCGCCTGGCGTCTTGAGCCCACGCCCGCCGAGCAGCCGTCCTTCATCCGCACGTTGGCCCGCTTGTTCCGGCCGGCTGCCGATTGGATGGAGGAGATGATCAAGGCATTGGGCCGTTGGCTCCAACCCGATCGGCCCAAAGAGGAGGAGCGGCCGGATTCGGGGGGCGCCCCTTTGGCCCAGTATTGGTTAGTTGCCCTCGCCTTACTAGCCGCGATAGCACTAGCCTTCGTGCTACTGCAAAACCGGAAGCAGGCGCCTAACGCCGCCTCCCCTTCGGCTGCCGCAGCGCCCGTCGATCTCACCGACGAATCGCTGCTGGCCTCGACCTTGCCTGAAGACGAATGGCTTCGGCTAGCCGATCGTCATGCTCTGGAAGGAGCGCCGCGTCTGGCGTTGCGCGCTCTGCATCTGGCCGGTCTGCGCGCTCTTTCGGGTTGGGGATGGATCGCCGTCCGAGGCTCGAAAACAGGATCGGAATATGTCGAGGAAGTCCGCCGCCGCACCCGGCAGCAGCCCGCAATCGCCGCGGCGTTCAACGACAATGTCCGGCTTTTCGAATTGGGTTGGTACAGCTCGCATCCGGTAAGCGCCGAAATGGTGAACGCCTACCGGACGAAGCTGGAGGAGATCCGGTCTCATGCCAGGTAATGGCCGGTGGGGTTGGGCCGTAGCAGTGCTGCTGGTTTTGACCGGCTGGGGAATTGTGCGGCTCTTTGATCTCTCGACGGGTGGCGGCCAGGCGTTCCCCGCTTACTCCACGTTGCGCTCGGACCCGATGGGCGCCAAGGTCTTTCATGATGCGCTGGCGATCCTGCCGGGCTACAAGGCGGAACGCTCCTTCAAACCATTGGCGCAGTTTCGTCCACCGGCGCAGGCAGCCGTGTTCATATTGGGCGCTCCGGTGACAGGCGGCCTGCTTGCCGATTGCCGCAAGTGGGCGGCGCGCGGCTCACGCATTATCGTCGTGTTTGAGCCGCGGTCCAGTACGGCGGAAGAGCCTGCCAGCCGCAAAAACTCCGAGATAGAGCGGGAATGGAAGATTCGTTTCGAGCCTTTGCCGGCGGATCGGCGGTGGACGGCTTTTTCGCCCGAAGACGAAAGCTGGAACGTTCTCCGGCACGACGGCGAGGATGCCACTATTGTCGAGACGCGGTTCGGCGCCGGATCGATCGTCCTGGTGGGAGAGGTTTTGCCGCTGAGCAACGAGGGTCTATCTAAAGCTGCGTATGCCGGTCTGCTGTTGGAGCTACTGAGCGGACGGCGCCACGTCATCTTCGAAGAAAGCCACCTGGGCGTGACCCAGAGCGGCTCAGTGGGGCAACTGCTGGGTCGATACCGGCTGGGCGGCGCGGCTTTGGCGCTGCTGTCGCTGGCCGCGCTTTTCTTTTGGCGCAGTTCGACCAGCTTCCTTCCGCCGCCAAGCCCCACCGCCAATCGACCCGCCGCCGCAGTGGACGCGGACGGAGAAGACGCGCTCGTCCATCTGGTGCGCGGATCGATCCCGGCCTCTCAACTGCTGGGTTCAGCCCGGGTTCTTTGGAATCGCGGAAGCTCCGCGATGCTGACGCCGGGCGCCGAGCGGCGCGCCCGCGCCGGAGCCGCGCTAGAGAACACCGCAGGCGCCAAGCCGCTGGACGCCTGGAATCGCGCTCACCAAATTCTGAAACGAAACTCGACATCATGACGGACCGACTAGAAAAATTGCATTCGATTCTCGCCGCCACGCGCGCTGAAGTGGGCAAGGTGGTGATAGGGCAGGAGCGCGCCGTGGACTTGGCGCTGACCACGATCCTGTGCCGCCAACACGCGCTGATCGAGGGTGTCCCCGGCGTCGGCAAGACTCTGCTGGCGCGCACTCTGGCGGCGGTGTTGGGCTGCGACTTCAACCGCATTCAGTTCACCCCCGATCTGATGCCGGCCGACATCACCGGCACCAATGTATTTCACGCCGCTTCCAACGAATTCGTACTGCAGCGCGGGCCCGTGTTTACCAGCTTTCTGTTGGCCGATGAGATCAACCGCGCTCCCGCCAAAACGCAGTCGGCGTTGCTCCAGGCCATGCAGGAACGCGTAGTCACCGTAGATCGTGAAACGCTGGCGCTGCCCGACAGCTTCACCGTCTTCGCCACCCAGAATCCGATCGAGTTCGAAGGCACCTATCCTCTGCCAGAAGCGCAGAAAGACCGGTTCATGCTGAAGATCTCCATCTCGTGGCCGGAGAAAGAAGAGGAGAACCTGTTGGCGCGCCGGATGGTGGCCGGCGACGCGCCGGAGGACGGTCTGGCGCAGGGTTTGGTCCGATCGGTGCTGGAGCCAGGCGCGATCGCCGAAGCGAGGCTTTGCCTGGCCGACCTGACCTTTCGCGACGAACTGATCTCATACGCCGTCGAAGTAGTGCGCCGCTCGCGCACCGAAGAAAGCGTGCTCGTGGGAGCCAGTCCGCGCGCCACGCAAGGTCTGCTGGCGGCCAGCCGGGCCCACGCCGCTTTGGCCGGGCGGGACTTCGTCACGCCGGAAGATATCAAGAGCATGGCCCCGTCAGTACTGGAGCATCGCCTCGTCATGCGGCCGGAATTTGAAGTAGAGGGCATCACGCCGCACGAGGCGGTGGGGCGGATTCTGGAGGCGGTCGCGGTCCCATCATGATTCCATCGATCCGGATGCTCTGGTGCGCCGCCGCGCTGTTTCCCCTGGCGGCCGCAGCCGGGGTGTGGCCCGGATGGGCCTCCGGGGTCCTCACAACTGGAGCTTTGTTAGCCGCCATCGCCGCACTCGATGCGTGGCGGAGCCGGGGTTTGCTCGACGGCATACGCGCTTCGGCCGCGGAGCTGCGCCTTCACAAAGACAGGCCCGCTACTTTCGAATCGCGGCTGGAGTGCAGCTACCCGGCGCCTGCGCTTCGTATCGGGATTCCGTGGCCGATAGGAATTGAGGCCGAAGCCGAAGAACAAATGACGGGTATCGGCGAATCGGGGCGGGTCAACGTGCGTTGGGCCGTAACGCCGCGCCGGAGAGGCGACTATAAGATTGAAAGCATCTATTGCGCTACTCCCTCGCGTCTGGGATTGTGGGAGGTCCGAGGCCGCCACCCGCTGCACGCCACGATTCGCGTCTACCCGAATCTCCAATCACCCGACGAGTTGTTGGCTATCCGAGGCCACCCGGCTGGCAACCACGCGCTCCGCCAGATCGGCCGCGGGCGGGAGTTTGAGCATTTACGCGAGTACGTGCCCGGCGACGGTTACGACGAGATCGACTGGAAAGCGACTGCGCGAAGAGGCAAGCCGATTAGCCGTGTCTTTCAAGTGGAGCGCACACAAGATGTCTATGCCTTGGTGGATGCGTCCCGCCTCACGGGGCGTCCGGCCGCAAGCCATGAAGCGCGGCTTGAGCGTTACGTCCAGGCCGCGCTGGCGCTCGGTGTGGTGGCGCAGAAGCACGGGGACCGGTTTGGCGTAGTCACTTTTACAGACCGTATTCACGATCTGGTGCCATCGGGCCGCGGCAGCGCTCAGTCCGCGCTTTGCCGGGACGCCCTCTACCGGCTTCATTCCGCGCCGATCCCACCGGATTTCGAAGAACTGGGGGCTCAGGTGCGGGTGCGTGTGCGGGGCCGTGCGCTGTTAGTTTTTCTGACAGATCTCGATGACCCGGCCGCGTCGGCCGGATTCGCCACGGCCGCGGCGCTACTGGCGCGCAAGCATCTGGTGGCGGCACTCACGATCCGGCCTCAGGGCGCGGCGCCGCTATTCACGCAGCCCGCAGGGAGCGAGGACGACATGTACCGGCAGATTGGCGGGCACATGCAGTGGAAGAAACTCAATGAGACGCAAGCCCGGTTGCGGCCGCTCGGCGTGGTCTTCCGGCTGGCCGAGGCGGACTCGCTGAGCCGTGAGTTGGCCGCTCTCTATAGCGGGATCAAACAGCGGCAGATGTTATGATCCTCGACTTCAATCGTTTTGCCGAAATCTCGCGGCCGCGGTGGCGGAAGCTTGAGGAGCACCTGGCACGTCGCGAAGCAGAACCGGCTTATCGCGGCAGCCTGGACGAAGTGGAAGAAGTCCACTCGCTCTACTTGCACGCGTGTTCGGATCTGGCGCGCGTGGCCCCCCTGGCCGCCGAGTCGGACTTGAAGCGGTACCTCGAATGGCTGGTGTCGCGCGCCTACCGCCAGATCTATCCAAGCCGTCCAGGCCAGGTGTTTTCCGCCCGGCGGTGGTTTATGCGATCACTCCCACAAACATTTCGCCGTCACATTGGCGCTTTCTGGCTGAGTCTTGCGATCACGTTGTTAGGCGTTCTCTTCGGCGCGCTGGCGATTGGATCCGATCCAGAGGCGAAGTCCGTGCTGCTGCCGTTCGATCACTTGCAAAGCTCGCCGCGGGAGCGCGTCGCTACTGAGAGGTCAAGCCAGGGCCGTCATCTCGCCGGCGGCAAGAGCCGGTTTTCCGCGCAGCTCATTACCAACAACACGCGCGTGGCGTTTCTGAGCTTCGCGCTGGGGATGACCGCGGGTTTCGGCACTGCGATCGTGCTGTTCTACAACGGAGTCATTCTCGGCGCCGTCGTTGTTGACTACGTATCGGGCGGCGAGACCCTATTTCTGTTGGGCTGGTTGCTTCCGCACGGGGTGATTGAGATTCCCGCGCTCATTGTGGCGGGGCAGGCGGGCCTGGTGCTGGGCTTCGCTTTAATCGGCTGGGGAAACCGCACGCCTCGCGGCCAACGCCTGCGCGAGGTGGGTCCGGATTTGGCGACGCTGGCGGGAACGGTGGCGCTCATGCTGATCTGGGCAGGCGTCGTCGAGGCGTTCTTCTCGCAGTATCATGAGCCGGTCATGCCCTATGCAGTGAAAATCGGTTTCGGCGCGATGGAAGCGTCAATGCTCGGCTTGTTTCTGGCTCGAGGCGGACTCGCCGGGGAGGATACTAAACTTTGAACCGGCTTACTATTCACGCCCCGGAGGGTGTGGAGTTCGCCGTTACGGTGGCCGGGCCAGGGTCGCGATTCCTCGCTCTGGCGGTCGACCTATGTGTCGTTTCCGCCGTGTCGTCAACTCTCCAGCAAATCCTGACGTTAGTAGTTGCCGTGAATGCCGACCTCGGTCAAGCTTTGGGTCTGTTGGCGTATTTCGCGGTGACTTTACTGTACGGAATCGTTATCGAATTGATGTGGCAGGGACAGACCGTTGGAAAACGTGTATTGGGACTACGCGTGATGGACGTTGCCGGTGGACGCCTCCAACCCAGCCAGATCATCATGCGGAATCTGCTTCGTCCGTTGGATGCTCTTCCGCTCTTCTATCTGGTGGGCGCCTCGGCATGTTTGGCCAGCAGGCATTTTCAGCGGCTCGGTGACTTGGCGGCGGGAACGGTCGTAGTGCGCACCGAGGAATTGGATCCGCCGGATCTCGAACCAGTGCTTGGCGGGCGATTCAATTCGATGCTTGAGCGCCGCCATATCGCAGCCCAACTGCGTCAACGCACGCCGCCCGCTTTGGCATCGATTGGCTTGACCGCTCTGATGAGACGCGACCGGCTGGATCCGGCCGCCAGGCTGGTTGTTTTTGCGGCGCTGGCTGCGCGGTTTCGCGAGTTAGTGGCGTTTCCGGCCGCAGCCGTCGAAGAGCTTTCCGATGAGAACTACGTTCGCAATGCGGTGGAGATTGTGTTCCGGCCGCAGGGAGCGAGGCCAATCGCGGCTATCGCTTCGCCAAGATCACCAGGACTTTGAGTGAGCTGTCAAATCTTGATGCCGCTGCGGTGCGAGTGATCGTGTACTTGGCGAAGGCGATTGCGGCGCGACTTTGGTTGGAGCGCGACGGGCCGCCGTTGTCCCAGTCCATCGCTTCGGCCGGCTCTTGACGATGTGATGAGTGGTTCCGGCTGGGCGTAGTCAACACCCGCCTCACAAAGGCTTGCGCGTCGTGTCGAAATCAAGGCGAGGCGAGGCGAGGCGCGCGTGTTCGCAGTTGTGTCATAAAGTTTTCACTTGTGGAAATCCACTACCCGAAGCCACTGCGTAGAGACATCTGAGAAAGGAATCAACAGGACTGCAACTTCAACGTCCGTCGATCTTATCAAGAACCTCTACGCCGGCTTCGGCAAAGGAGACGTACCCTTCATCCTGGCGCACATCGCCCCCGAGTGCCAATGGGTGGCCTCAGGCGCCGGCATTCCTTCAGCGGGAAATTTATACAGGCCCGGCGGGAGTGGCTGAGTTTTTCCAGCGGCTGGCTGCGACCGAGGATGTTACTCGCTTTGAGCCTCGCGAGTTTTTCACCAGCGGCGACGACGTCGTAGCTTACGGCCACGAAGAGTGCCGGATCAAATCTAAATGGCGCTACCTGCTCGACGAATTGGATGATGCTGTTTCGCGTTCGAGAGGGAATGGTGACTCACTTCGAGACCTGCTACGACACCGCCGGGCTTCTATAATTGATGGAGTTTGTGAAGAAGCCCGGCCGTATCCACGAAACCCTGAGCGGCATTCCCGTTGAGCCGTTCTACACTGCGCCCGCCGGACCACGGCCTTTGGAGGCCCCCGGCGAGTTTCCCTATACACGTGGAATCCACGAGACCATGTATCGCGGGCGCTTGTGGACCATGCGGCAGTTCTCCGGTTTCGCAACGCCCGAAGCTACTAACGCCCGCTATCGGTACCTGCTTGAGCATGGGCAAACCGGGCTTTCTGTCGCCTTTGACCTGCCCACCCTGATGGGTTACGACGCCGATCACCCGAACGCGCTAGGGGAAGTGGGCAAGTGTGGTGTGGCGATCTCTTCGCTGGAAGACATGGAGACTTTGTTTGCCAGGATCCCGCTTGATTCCGTGAGCGTGTCGATGACCATCAATTCCCCGGCCAGCATCATTTGGGCCATGTATCTGGTAGTGGCCGAAAAGCAAGGCGTCGCGTGGGACAAACTCAACGGCACGCTCCAAAACGACGCGCTCAAGGAATACATTGCGCAGAAGGAATTCATCTACCCGCCGCGCCCTTCGATGCGTCTGGTGACGGACACCATTGAATTCGCGACGCGCCATGTGCCGCGCTACAACCCGGTTTCAATCTCCGGCTATCACATCCGCGAGGCGGGTTCTACCGCCGTGCAGGAACTCGCCTTCACGTTGCGCGATGGCGTCGAGTATGTGGAGTGGGCGCTTGAGCGCGGACTCGGCGTCGATGAGTTCGCGCCTCGCCTGAGTTTCTTCTTTAACGCGCATAGCGATTTCTTCGAAGAGATCGCCAAGTACCGCGCGGCGCGGCGGCTCTGGGCGCAAGTGATGCGGGATCGTTTCGGGGCACGCGATCAGCGGAGTTGGAAGTTACGGTTCCACGCACAGACGGCGGGCTGCTCGCTAACGTGGCAACAGCCTTATAACAACGTGGCGCGTACGGCGGTCCAAGCGCTATCGGCGGTGTTGGGCGGATGCCAGTCGCTGCACACCAACTCACTCGACGAAGCCTACGCGCTCCCGTCCGAGCACGCCGTCACTCTCGCGTTGCGCACGCAGCAGATCCTCGCGCACGAAACCGGCATCGCAGAAACGCCGGACCCGTTCGGCGGCAGTTACTATGTCGAGCAACTCACCGGCCAGATGGAAGCCGGTGCGCTCGATTACTTCAAACGCATCGACGAAATGGGCGGCATGATCGCGGCCATCGAGCGCAACTTCCCGCAGCAGGAAATCGCGAACGCGAGTTATCGCTTCCAGCGTCAAGTGGAATCAGGCGAACGCACCATCGTGGGCGTGAACGCCTTCGCCAGCGAACAAGACGAGCCGATCGAGCTACTCAAAATCGACGAGTCCGCCGCAGCGGGCCAATGTGAAAAACTAGCGCAACTGCGTGCACGGCGCGATGCAACGGTCGTCGCCGCAGCATTGGATCGCCTGGCGGAAGCAGCCGGTTCGAACGTCAATACGATGCCCGCCACGCTTGACGCCGTGCGCGCCTACGCGACGCTCGGCGAGATCTGCGACACGCTACGCGGGGTGTTCGGCATTTGGCAAGAGCGTAGTGTGGTGTAGTCTCGCCTACGCACGGTTAAAACATCCGGCAATCACTGATTTGGCTCGAATTCTAACTCAATCGGCAAGCTGGCGCGCTTTGATAGATTACGTGGGATGCCATCAAGCGACAATGAGCTTAACGGACAACTATACGTTGCACCGACGGCGCCGAGAAGGGGCTTCGATAGAGGTAGTCTTCCCCCCGGCCCGCCACCCTTCGGTGTTTACAGTTGGGCCTACATCAAAGCCGCGAGGGCGCTGGCGCCAATAGTCGTCGCGAGACACGACAGGCTAACAGTCATGGGTGTGCCGGTTGTGTTCCTTTATCGGCATGCCATCGAGATTGCGCTCAAAGACATCTTCTTCCGGCTGACAGGCCGTGAACCTCGAGACGAGAAGGCCAACGGAGAGAAGATCCTTCACGATTTGGAAAAGTGGCTCGTACTGGTGGAGGATCTTCTTGAATCCTGCGTCGGTAATCGAAGGGAGCATCCCGCACTGGAGGAGTTCCCTTACCCAATGAGCACCCCCTTGAGGCTCAGCGTCGCAACCCGGAATACTCTCGCAGCGTTGAATGCCAGGGCCAATACATATCCCGAGCGATACCCCGATGAACAATGGAGCCATGAGTTCGACTTTGAGAAGTTCCAGAATGAATGCGGATCTGCTGTCAATGAGGTGGAGACCTTTAGTAGGTTGATTGATGAAGTACGGCTCCTTGAGAGCGGAGCGCACGGGCCGGAACACGACAATTCCACTGAAAGCACCGGCATGCCTCGGGACTGATCGACTAAAATGGAGATTATGGCCGAACCAACGCGGGATAATCTTGTCGACCGCCGAGACGGCAGTTACTACATTGCGGGCAGTCGCGTTTCGCTTGCTTCGATCATTTACGAGCACAAAGACGGCTCATCGGTAGAGACCATTCTCGAAAATTTCCCCACGCTCTCTATTCCTCAAATCAATGCCGCAGTCGAGTTCTATCAGGCCAATCGACTCGAAGTCGAGACCTACTTGCGAGATTCCGAAGCGAGTTGGAAGACGCTTGAGGAATCGGCGCTGCCCCTCGACCCCGCACTGCAACAGCGCATTGACGAAGCGAAGCGGCGTCTTTGGGCCAGGTCTGCGTGAAAGCCAGATTTCAGGCCGACGCGGACCTGAAGCACGCGATCGTCAACGGTGTCCGCCGCAGGGTTCCGTCTATTGATTTTCAGCGCGCCGGAGAGGTGCCGTTGGACGGCGTCCCGGATCCCGAGGTTCTCGCCATCGCGGGCGAGACAAGGCCGGATACTCATGAGCCACCGCCAGAGTCAGTCCTTGGCCTCATTCTCATTCCGCAAATAGGTTATCCGATCGCCACCGTGATCGATGGACTGGTTCCGATCCGGGAAGTCATGGACCCGGAAGAACTGCAAAAATCGCATCTGCCTGCTCCCGAGCCTCGTTTTCCTCTAAGTTTTCCTCTAATGCAGCAGCCCCTTCCGGGCGCGGCGGCATTTGGCAAGAGCGTAGTGTGCTGTAATAGGTGCGGGATGGACATTCGTGCCCAACCCAACTTTCGTTAACAATTGACCCAAAATATGGAAGGACCAATACGGGTCCTCGTAGCCAAACCCGGTCTGGACGGCCACGATCGTGGCGCGAAGGTGATCGCTCGTGCGTTGCGCGACGCCGGTATGGAAGTAATCTACACCGGCTTGCGGCAGACGCCCGAGATGATCGTCAACGCGGCTCTACAAGAGGACGTGCAGGCGATCGGGCTTTCCATACTCTCCGGAGCGCACATGGCGATCGTGCCTCGCGTGATGGAGTTGTTAGCGGAAAAAAACATGCAGGATGTGCTCGTCATCGTCGGAGGAATTATTCCCGATGAGGATGCCGTGGCGCTGAAGAAACAGGGAGTAGCCGCGGTGTTCCAACCGGGAGCATCGCTAGACGCAATCGTGGAGTTCATTCGCCGGGCCACGCAGGCCGCGGCGGCTTGACCTTCAACATGGGACAAGAGGAGTCTCGAATAGGAATGGAAAAATTAAACATCGCCGTGTTTGTCGATTACGACAACATTGAAATCGGCGTAAAGAGCACACTACGGCGCGACTTCTATGTCGGCGCGGTACTGGACGCCTTGAAGGAGCGCGGCGTGGTGGTCGCCAAATTCGCTTACGCGAATTGGGGCCGCCAGGAACCGGCCACGCGCCAGATGGCCGAAAACGCCGTCCAGATGGTGCAGCGGATCCCGTCGCCGCGTGGCGACAAGAATGGCGCGGATATTAATCTGGCGCTCGACGCGTTGGAAATGGCGTTCACGCATCCGCACGTCAATGCCTTCGCGATCGTCAGCGGCGACAGCGATTTCATCCCGCTGGTGAACAAGCTCAAGGAATACGGCAAGACCGTTTTCGTGGTGGGCGGCAAAGCCTTCACAAGCACAATCCTGCAGCAGAATTGCCATGAGTTCATCAGCTATGAATCGTTGTTGAACGACGATAGTCTGCCGATCCAATCAGGACCTCTGCCGGTGCCGCAACAACAGCAGCCGGGCGGCGGCGTTCCGCAGTATGGTCCGCGTGAGCGCGGAGATCGCGGCGGAGAGCGGGGCGGGGATCGCGGAGACCGGCCGCCGCGCGGCGACCGGCAGCAACAGCAACAACAAGGGCCACAACAAGGGCCACAACAGCAGCAGGGTGGGCGCGGTCCCAAGGATCGTCCGCCGCCGCTTGACCTCATCCAAGCCGTGCCGATGGTCGAACGCGCTCTTGAAGTGCTGGAACGCCGCGCGGTCCAGCCGCAGCTTGGCCTGCTCAAGTCGACCATGCTTCAGCTATCGCCGTCGTTCAACGAAAAAGCCTACGGCGCACACAGCTTCTCTGAGTTCGTCGAGATGCTGAAGAAGGGCGAATTCGTCAACGTCACAGGTTCGGGTGGCCGCTACCTGATCGAGCGCAAACGTTCGAGCGTAATGGACAAGCCCGCACTGCGTCCCGAAGACGCACTGCCGTTCCTGCGCGACGTGCTCGAAGAGCACCGCTTGGATCTCGAAGAGGAAGGCTCCAGCGCCGAATCGCTGCAAGGCTGGGTGGCCGAAGAGGCTCCGCAGTTGGACTGGAAGGCTTACGGCTTCCAGGAATTCAACCATCTGCTGAATTTCGCTCAGGATCGCGGCGTCGTTCGCGTGGAGCCTGACGAGGTGAAGGGATTGGTGGTGTATCTCGGCTCCGAGTTCTATCCGCCGGCGCCGCCAGCCATCACGATGATCGACAAGCCGCACGTTTATGACGAACGGCAGCCGATCGTGGCCGGGCAGCCGACGATCTTCGAACCGGACATCAAGCCCGTCATTCCGACGATGGCGCGAGGCGGACGGCCGCGTAAGGCAGCAGCTCCGAAGGATGGCAACCGCGCACCGCGCAAGGTATCGTCGCCGGTGAAACGCAGCCCGAGGAAGACACCGCAATGATCGAACGTATCACGTTTGCCGGCATCCCCGCGCCGCGTGGTCCGTACTCGCCCGCCGTACGTGCGGGCGAGTTCATCTATGTATCGGGGCAAGGTCCGGTGGATCCAGAGACCAACCAGTTTTCGTTCGGCGATATCCGGCATGAGACGCGCGTGGTGCTTGGCAACGTGCAGCGGATTCTGGAGGGCTGCGGCTCTTCGATGAAGGATGTCGTGAAGTGCAACGTGTACCTGCTGAACGGCGACGACTTCGCCGCGATGAACGAAGTGTACGGGGAATTTTTCGGCAACGATAAGCCCGCCCGCACGACAATCGAGTGTAAGTTCGCCAATAAGCAGATGAAGGTTGAGATCGATTGCGTGGCTTATCAGCCGCGATAAGGCGAAGCTATGTCGATTGCTCCGGACGTCGTCGCTCTCGGTGAGAGTCAGATAGTCGAACAGTCGAAGCGGATCGATTATTATCTGGTCGACTACTCGGTTGAACTACTTGCCGGAAAGATGGAGAACGGCGACTTCGACATTCCGCCCTATCAACGGGAGGATGTCTGGGAGCCTGCCCGAAAGTCTCGCTTTATCGAATCTCTTTTGATGGGCCTTCCTATTCCCTTCTTATTCTTTTGGGAGAGCCCCGCAACCGGGAAACTAGAAATCGTCGACGGAGCACAACGCCTTCGGACTATTCATCAGTTCATCCTGGGAGACTTGACGCTCGGACAGCTGGAGAAGCTGCCGGCGCTTGAGGGTTTTCAGTTTCGCGACCTGCCGGAGTCGCGTCAGCGCAAAGTCAAGAATCGGCCAATTCGCGGGATCGTGCTGAACGAGCACGCAGACGAGCAAGCTCGCTCCGATCTTTTCGAGCGAATCAACACGGGCAGTAAGATCGCGGAAAAGGCCGAGGTGAGGCGAGGCGCTTTAGGCGGCCCGTTTCTCGACTTGGCGATCAGTCTGGCCAAAGATCCTGGGTTCGAGGAACTGGCGCCAGTTCCCGAACAGAGTAGAAGGCTAAGGGAGCGGGAGGAACTGGTTACCCGGTTTTTCGCATATGGCGATGGCCTTGACGATTACCGTGACCGGGTTTCCGATTTTCTTTTTGCTTACGCGAAAAAGATGAACTCGCGATTGGCCGAAGATTCAACCCAGATCGCTGTCTATCGCGAGCGCTTCTTCCGTACCATGGAATTCGTCAGAAACACATTCCCTAATGGATTCCGGCGTCGCAAAAACCATACCGAGACTCCGCGCGCCAGATTTGAAGCCATTGCGCTTGGAAGTTATCTGGCTCTCAAAAGCCGGTCCGAGCTGAATCCGGGCGACGTGTCGTCTTGGTTGGAGAGCGGGGAATTCCTGGATCAAACGCGCTCCGACGGTGCGAACGCCAGAAAGAAGCTGCTGAGCCGGATTCACTTCGTCCGAGATCAACTCCTGAAAGAGCAACAGTGAATGACTGGCGCGATCAGCCAGCCGTTCGAGGAGCGGCTTCAGGAAATCGATGCTTACTTGGAATTACTTGAGGCGCTCGAACTTCAGTTGGGTGGCGGTCTCGTTCCGAAAATTGGACATGCGACTGTTACTTCCCAGCAGCAGAAGATACTCTACTCGTCGGTCTACCTGCAAATCTACAATCTCGTTGAGGCAACCGTAACATGGTGCATGGATGCTGTCTGCTCCGCTGCTGCGGACCGTGAGCTTTGGCAGCCAGAAGATCTCTCCGGGGCCTTGCGGCGTGAGTGGGTTCGAGCCATAGCCCGTACTCACACCGACTTGAATCTGGAGAATCGCTTGGACTCAACGCTCCGCCTTTTCGACCATCTCGTTCAGTCTCTTCCCGTGGCTGCTTGGGAAGTCGAGACCAGCGGCGGGAATTGGGACGACTCACAGATCGAACTGATTGTGCGGCGGTTGGGTATCGAACTGCACGTAACCAAAGACGTACACTCCGGTGTCAAACGCCCGATTCGAGATGACAAGGGTCCACTTAAGTTGGTCAAGGACCTCCGGAACCGGTTGGCGCATGGAAGTATTTCATTTTCGGAATGTGGGGCTGGCATCACTGTAGTCGACCTGAAGGAGTTGAAGCGGAAGACCGCCGACTATCTGAGGGAGGTAGTGGCGGCATTCGAACAATTCATAGCCGCACACGAGTATTTGATCCCGGAGAGGCGTCCAGAGGCCGGTATATGAGCAAGACGCCCAAGGTCTCATGTGTAGATCTATTTTGTGGCGTAGGCGGACTGACTCACGGCTTGGTCCGCGGCGGCATCCATGTGGCTGCAGGGATCGATCTGGACGTGAATTGCCGCTTTCCTTATGAGGCGAACAACCGGGCGAAGTTCGTCACCGGCGATGTCCGCAAGGTTTCGGCCGGGCAGTTGCGGGGGTACTGGAGCGGTTCGTCCTACCGCCTCTTGGCCGGTTGCGCCCCTTGCCAGTCGTTTTCAACTTACAGCCGGAATGATCGAAAGGGCCGCGCGAACGACAGTCGATGGGAACTGGTGGAGGAGTTCGCTCGCTTGGTAGTCGAGACTAAGCCCGATCTCGTGACGATGGAAAATGTGCCTCAATTGGCCGATCACGAAGTCTTTCAGAAGTTTCTTGGGGCGCTAAGCGGCTACCGGGTGTGGTATCGAGCGGTTGAATGCGCTACCGTCGGCGTGCCTCAAACGCGTAAAAGACTGGTGGTTCTCGCCTCGCGATTTGGGGAGGTCAGGCTGATCGTGCCCCCGAAGCCCGTGACGACGACAGTTGCCGCCGCCATAAAGAGACTCACGCCACTGGCCGCCGGAGAGGCCGACCCAAGCGATCCGTTGCACACGGCTTGTTCTTTGACCGACATCAACCTCCGCCGGATCCGGGCATCGAAGCCTGGGGGAACCTGGCGGGACTGGAATCCCGACCTGTTGGCCCATTGCCATCGGCTGCGATCTGGCGGAACCTATCCGAGCGTATATGGACGAATGGAGTGGGATGCTCCTTCTCCGACGATCACAACGCAATGTTTTGGATATGGGAACGGACGATTCGGACATCCGGAACAAGATCGAGCGATCACTCTGCGCGAGGCCGCCCTGCTTCAGACTTTTCCGGCATCTTACCGCTTCTTGAAGACCGGGGAGCGCCCCCGCTTCAGCGTGTTAGGCCGCCTGATCGGGAACGCCGTGCCGGTGAAGCTCGGTGAGGTTGTCGCCCAGAGTCTATTGGCGCATCTCCGGGATGCGTAGCTCGGCCGCACAATCAAAGGGTCGGGCCGCCGAGGGTTCAGGCCAGCTGTTACAGGAATTCAACCATGAAGTGCAACGTGTATCTACTGAACGGCGACGACTTCGCCGCTGAACGGCGACGACTTCGCCGCGATGAACGAAGTATACGGGGAGCCAATAAGCAGATGAAGGTCGAGATCGATTGCGTGGCCTGCCAGCCGCGATAGGGCAACCGCAGAATCGGCCTTACTTCAATACCGTGATCACCGGGGCAGTCACCGGCTCGGCCGGTTCAAAGAGCCCGAACGCAAATACCGAAGTGGCTGAAGCGATCGCAACATATTGCTTGCCATCAACCGAGTAGGCGATCGGGGATGCCGTCGAAAGCTCGCCCATATTGAAGTGCCACAGATTCTTGCCTGACTTGGCATCCAGCGCGATAAAGTGACCGTCGTCATCGCCGGTAAAGAGGACGCCGCCGGCCGTCGAAACCGTACCCGTCCACATGCGGCCGGCCCCGGTCATCGGATACTCCCAGACACGGCGGCCGGTCTTGGGATCAAGCGCGCGCACGATCACTTGTCCGCCTTCTTCGGTCGCCCCGCCACCCGAAAAATTGCTCATGGGCTTGGGCGTTTGCGAGGACATGTTGTACCTGCCGCATTGCTCTAGCGTGATGACGTACAACAACCCCGTATTGGGATTGAACGACTGCCCCATCCAATTCGTGGCTCCTTTCACGCTAGGACAGACCCAGTTGCCCTCCGGTGTCGGCTCCTGGCCGGGGATCTCAATCGGGCGGCCTTTGTCGTCGATTCCCTTGGCCCAGGTCACGTTATCGATCAACTGCGTGGCCCGGAGGAATTCGCCGGTCACACGGTCCAAGGCGTAAAAGAATCCGTTACGGTTGGCGTGCAACACTACCTTGCGCTGCTTCCCCCGGATCTCGGTGTCCACCAGGACCGGCCAGCTCTGCGCGTCCCAATCGTGCGTATCGTGAGGCGTGAACTGGAAATGCCACTTCATCTTTCCCGTGTCGAGGTCGAGCGACAGCAGTGAACAGGTATACAAGTTATCTCCCTTCCGGGTGGCGCCGGCGAAGTCGGGCCAGGGATTGCCGGTGGTCCAGAAAAGCGAATTCAATTCCGGGTCGTAGGTGCCGGAAAGCCAGGCGGCTCCTCCGCCCCATTCAATCAAGTCACCCCAGGTTTCCGAACCAGGCTCACCACGCGCAGGCACCGTGTAAGTACGCCATAACTCATGGCCATCTTCGGCTGATAGCGCGGTGATTGAGCCTCGGGTGCCGCTGTCGCCACCTGCGCTGCCGACGATTATCTTGTCTTTCACCGCGAGAGGTGCGGATGTGGAAGTTGTGCCCTTGGTCTCGTCCCCGAATTTTTTAGAGAATATGACACCGCCGGAACGGCGATCCAAGGCCACCAGATAGTTGTCGGCGGTAGTGAAATAGACCTTGTTGCCGAGAATCGCCGAGCCGCGATTCACGCCCTGGCGCTTGGCCTTCGGATCGGCCCATTGCCATATTTGGCGTCCCGTCCGGGCGTCGACCGCATAGATAGAGTTGGTGTTGGTGATGTACAACACGCCGTCGTAGACCAGCGGTGAAGAGCGCAATCCACGCGAGTCCGGCACATGATAGACCCACTTCGGGACGATCGTCCCGGCGTTCGCCGCCGTGATCTGATTCAACGGTGAATAGCGCCAGCCCTGGTAATTGCCCGCGTACGTAACCCAATTGGCCCGCGGTCCCTGCAGGATGTCTTCGTATTTGACTTGAGCGGCCAGCGTCGCGGCCGAAGCGAGGATCAGAAAGCAGTTACGCATATATACCATTACCGAAGACTCTGGTTGGCGAGATAGGACAGTAAGTCGCGAAGTTGTTCCGGGGACAGGCGCTTGCCGTAGTCGCCGGGCATGGGAGAGTTTGCGCGCAGGGCCATCTCTTTTATGTCGCTCATCTTGAGCAAGTGGAGATCGCCGTTCTTGTCGAGCACTTGCACAGAGTAGTTGCTGCGGTTCCGCGCGATCCCCTCTAGTTTGCGGCCGTCTTTGAGCGTCAACGCTATCCCTTCGTTGCCAAGATAGAAAAGATCCTTCGAGGGCTCAAGGATCGATTCACGGATCACCCCGAAGGGCCGGCTGCCGCCGATGTTAGAAAGGTCCGGGGCCAAGCGTCCGCCTTCGCCTCGTATGGCGTGGCAGTTCGCACATCCAGCGCTCGCAAAAACTTGCTTGCCCGCAACTGCGTCTCCCGCCACCTTTTGGTCAACAGCGGGACCGGTCAACGCGTGGATAAACGCGACAACGCTCCAGGTTTGATCGTCGGTCAGGTTGGTCGGAGGCATGTCCGCGCCCGGCACGCCTTTGCGAATCACTTGAAAAATAGCCTCGTCGCCGAGGGGATGCCATAGAGCCCGCCGAACGAGATTCGGACCGCGCCCGCCGCTGCCATCGGGTCCATGGCAGCCGCCACACGAAGCGGAGAAGAGTTTGGCTCCCGCGGCGATCGCTTCCGGCTTACCGATAAACGGGTGCTGCGAGTCGTTGAGATAGCGGCCGTGCTGTGCGGCGAGAGGTAATGCGACGACGAAGGCCGCGATCGAACAATAGGCGCGCATCGCCATAGTTTATCTTCATTCCCGGCTCAGCGCAGAGTAAACTAAAACCTATGCAACGCCGCACGTTTCTTGGAGCACTCGCCGGATGCGGCCTCGCCAACACCATGTTTGCCGCTACTCCCAAAGGCTCGATCATCGAACTCCGTCAGTACAGCATGCGCAACAACTCGGACGCGCAGTTGAAGCGCACCTCCGAATTCATCGAGAAGCATGCGCTGCCCGCCGGCAAGCGCGCCGGGGAGGGCGTTTCCGGAGTCTTCGCGAACATGATTGGACCGGACGGTCCATACCTTTTGCTGGTGAACAGCTACTCATCTCTGGCCGCGATGGAGGCGATCCAAGCGAAGAGCTCTGAGGATAAGGAGTTCATGCAGGCGCTGGAGGGTTACTACAGCCAGCCGGGGCTGGGTTACGAGCGAGTGAAGGTTTCGCTGCTGCGCGCGATCGACTCGATGCCCAAGATTGAACCGCCGCCGATTGAAGAGGGCAAGGCGCCGCGCATCTTCGAACTGCGGACCTATGAATCGAACAACGCTTCGACGCTGCGGCGCAAGGTAAAGATGTTTGAAGAGGGTGGTGAGCTTGATATCTTCCGGCGCGTCGGGATCAGGCCGGTGTTTTTCGGCACCGCCATGACCGGGGATAATTTGCCACAGCTCACCTACATGGTTTGTTACGACGATCTGGCGGCGCGCGATAAGGCGTGGAAGACGTTCGGGGCCGACCCGGCCTGGCAGAAACTGCGTTCGCAGCCCGGCTTGGCCGACGCGGAGATCGTGTCGAATATCGGCAACACGATTTTGCGCGGATTGCCGTTTTCGCCAGTACGGTAGGCGCACGATTCGCTACT
Source organism: Acidobacteriota bacterium (assembly GCA_043755595.1). GTDB lineage: Bacteria > Acidobacteriota > Terriglobia > Bryobacterales > Bryobacteraceae > VFZP01. The sequence continues at coordinate 37,222 of JAYUSQ010000080.1, forward strand.
GAGGGAGGGTCGCCAGCCATTTATGGATGGCCCGATGAACTTGGGTCTGGCCATTTGACTTGCACATTCCCAGAAACTTGTCGAGCACTTGCGGCGTGATGGGTTCAAGAAACTTGCTCTGCTGGACTTCGGCATACTTCGCGATGTCATCCCGTAATTCAAACATCCGTGTGCGCTTGCCGTCGTAAAGCCAGATCTCGGGCACACCCAGTGCAGCGTAGATCGGAAGTTTGGCATGTGAGTCGCTCGACATGTCGATTTCGACGGCAATGTCGGGTGGGGGATCGACTTCCAGATCGAGCGTATTCTTTCCTTCGATTCGATGAGCGTTCGCAATGTAGAAACAACAATCCGGCTCGACTCCGCGTTCACGTCCAGGCTGCCGTAGCCTAGTGGCGCCCAGTTGCTCGATCGGGAGGTTAAGCGCCTCGGTAGCGAACAACACCAGGTTGTCGATTACCCGAGCATATTGCTCATGCGCACGTAGTGGGGAGACTGCCTGCAACCTCCCTTGGTCGTAAGTAACCCGCACACCGGGGCGGTCCGAAAGTTCCTCAAGAAGGTATTCGTACTCGTCCCACGTCACGTCATGCACTACCAGCATGGCGCCGGGAGGGAGATGCTCGATCGCCTCGCGATATTGCGAAACCGCTGCGCCTTTCATAACTCCAATCTTACGCGAAGCGCGCCAGCGTGCCGCCTACGGCAAGGAGTAATTCGGTCTCCTCTGGCGTGAATGTGCGCGCCGCCCGATTGGCGACACCCAACACACCAGCTACCCGATCGTTCAACAACATCGGCAACGCGATCGCGCCTTCAAGCCCGGTAGCACGGGCGCCTGGCCGCACATCGCCGCTCTGGTCCGTTTGAATATTGCAAATGCTAACCGGTTCTCGCCGTTCGGCGGCCAATCCGGCCATTCCTTTCCCAACCGGCACAACTCGAATGAGGCCGAGCACGGCATCGGGAATGGCCGCGCTGGCGCACCTCAGGTGAAGCTGTCCGCCGGGTCCCATCAAATGGATCGTGCCGCTTTCGGCTTTGACCAGAGTGAGGATAGCGGTGAGCGCGCCGTCCCAATCGCCCGCCTCCGCGTGCGCGGCGATTTTGTTTAAAACATTTTCCATTACGCCAGGAGTTCCTTGACGACGTTGCCATGGACATCGGTGAGGCGCATGTCGCGCCCCGAATAGGGAAACGTCAGCCGCTTGTGATCCATGCCCAGCAAATGCAGCATGGTCGCATGTAGATCGTGCATGTGGACTTTGTTCTCGGTGGCAAAGTAGCCAAATTCATCGGTTGCGCCATGCACAAGACCGCCTTTGACGCCACCGCCGGCCATCCACATCGTGAAGCCATAAGGGTTGTGATCGCGTCCGATCGCCTTGAGGTTGCCCTTATCCGGGAACTGCGCGCAGGGTGTCCGGCCGAATTCCCCACCCCAGACAACGAGCGTCTCCTTAAGCAATCCAGTTTCTTTCAGATCCTTCAGCAGCGCTGCGATAGGTTGATCGGTAGACTTTGCGTTCAAGCGATGTCCGTTTTCGAGTCCCGTATGCTGATCCCATCGGTCCAGCCCTTTGCGTGCGGGCGAGAGCAGTTCCACAAAGCGCACTCCGCGTTGCACCAGGCGCCGGGCCAACAGGCATTCACGGCCGAACTCATCAGTCGGCTCGGCTCCAATGCCGTACATTTTTTTGGTGGCCTCGGTCTCCTTCGACAGATCGAGCAGATCCGGCACCGCGCTCTGCATCCGATAGGCGAGTTCGTAGTTCGAGATAGTCGCTTCGATTTCACTCACTTGCCCGAAGCGCTTCAGCACGCCGGCGTTCAACTTTCGCAAGAGCGCCAGCCGGTCCTGCTGCGCCACGCCCGTCGAAGATGCGGAGGGTTCCAAATCCGCAATCGGATGGGAGCCTTGACGGAATAACGTGCCTTGATAGCTGGCGGGCAAGAAGCCGCTGCCGAAGCAATCCAGGCCACCCGGCGGGATCAATCCGCTCTCCAGCACGACGAAGCCCGGAAGATTCTCACTCACGCTGCCGAGGCCGTAGTTGACCCAGGCGCCCATGCTCGGCCGCCCTTGAAAGCCCGACCCTGAGTGAATGAAGTAGTTGGCCGCGGTGTGCTCGGAATGATCGGCCACCATGGAGCGGATGATGGCCATGTCGTCCACGCACTCGGCCACTTGCGGAAAGAGTTCACTCACCCAAGCGCCGCCTTGCCCGTACTGTTTGAACTGGTAAGGCGAACCGTAAATCTTGTCGCCGATGTTGAAGACTGTCGTCGGCGGCCGGAAGGGAAGCGGCTGGCCGTTGTCGCGCGTCAGGCGAGGCTTGGGGTCGAACGTATCCATTTGCGACGGGCCGCCATCCATGAAAAGGAAGATCACGGCCTTCGCTTTCGGCGCAAAATGCGGCGCGCGTGTGGCGGCGTCTCCCTGCCCGGCGAGCATATTCAGCAGCGCCAGGCCGCCAAATCCATTGGCGGAGCGGCAGAGCCATTCGCGCCTTGAAAGATTACTGGACATAGATAAACTCCGCGGAGTTGAACAGCACTTGAGCGAATTCGGTCAGCCCCGTTACCGGCGTGAGTTGTTTGCCGATGAAGGCGACAGCTTCGCGCGATTCCCAGTCCTCCGGCGCGCGGCCAAACGCATCCTGATACATGCGCTGAATGGCGCCTTCGATTGTGACGCCCGAGATCGCGACGGTGCGTCCCCATGACGTAGCAAGCTCCGTGACCAAGTCGTTGTTCATCATCATCAGCGCTTGCGAAGGAACGGTGGAGACCCCCCGCGTGCCGATCGTCGACACAGGCAGCGGATAGTCGAAAGCGAGAAACATCGGCGTCAGGAAATTCCTCCGCACTTGAATGTAGAGGCTGCGCCGTCCATTGCCATCGAGCGGCCCCGACACCGGTTTGCCCCGTCCATCCTGATACCTGCTGATATGCGGCACAACGCTCACACCGTAGAGAGCCGGTTCCAACCGTCCGCTGACGGCCAGCATCGCGTCGCGAATCGCTTCGCCTTCGAGCCGCTGCACCGGCATGTAGGAGAGCAAATCATTCCGAGGATCCGCAGCCGCCGGGGCCGGACGGCTCTCCATGCGATAGGCGCTGGAAAGCACGATCTGCTTGTGAAGTTTCTTGACGCTCCAGCCGGACTCGACGAATGAAGCGGCGAGCCAGTCCAGCAGTTCGGGGTGCGATGGCCGCTCGCCCGTCTGACCGAAATTATCGGGCGTGCGAACCAGGCCGTGGCCGAAGTGATGTTTCCAGATGCGGTTCACCATCACGCGCGCGGTGAGCGGATTAGTTGGATTCGCTATCCATTGGGCGAGTTCCAGCCGCCCCGAGGCTCCCTCGCCGACCGCCGGTTTCGAATCGCCCAGCAAACCGAGAACCCCACGCGGCACGCCTGCCCCCAGATTTTTATGATCGCCGCGCAAGTGCACCTTGGCGTTGCGCGCATTCTCGTCGTGCGCCGCCATGGCCCATCTGGATTCGGGAAGGCGCACGGGGTGAATAGGCCAAGGCTCTTCGACGAAGTCGTCCGGCGGCGGCTGTTTGTTGTCGGAGATGAGAATTTTGTCGACGGCCAGATAGCCGTCACGCGCGCGATCTACGATCTCAATAAAGCAATCGCGGCCGATCTCTTTAGTCATCCGGCCAGAACGCCATTCCCACCCCTGTTTTCCGGCCGGGTAGAAGTGGATGCTCTTGTGCTGATCGGCAACCACAGTCACGCGAACGTCGTTCTTGTCTGGACCTTCGAGCGTCGACCCTCGCATGCGGACATGCACCCAGAGCTTCGGCATTTTGAAGCCCGGAGATGTGAGCGAACCGACGGAGCTGAGCGCTCCGTTCAGGCCGGAGTTCACCACGCCTTGCGAAGGTGCGTTTCTGAACGCCTGGCCAGCCGCCGTCCACTTGCCGAAGTCCGCACCAGTGAAATCTTCGAAAACATCGTCGCCCGGGCGCGGTTGGAAATGGTCGATCCGGCGGACCCGGACCGGATCGAGCAGACCTGTGATGTTGGCGATCGCCGCTCGTTGGAAGGGCGAATCGATTACGGTCTCCCGCATCGCGGTGCTGTGCATGATCCCACCCAACGCGTAATAGTCGGCCGTCGGGATCGGGTCGAATTTGTGATCGTGACAGCGGGCGCACGCCACGGTGAGGCCAAGAAATGTTTTGGAGATCACGTCGATCTGGTTGTCCACCTGATCGGCGCGCGACTTGGCCGAGTCGGTCGCGCTGTTGAGCACCTCGCCGAACCAGAGGATGCTGGGGCCAATGGGAGATTCAAAAAAGCTTTTGTCGGCGGCCAGCCGCGGCTGGGGCAGCAAGTCGCCCGCGACTTGTTCCTTGACGAACGTATCGTAGGGAAGGTCCTGATTGAAGGCGCGAATCACATAATCGCGATATTGCCACGCGTCCTGTTTCGCGTTGTCGAATTCATGGCCGTTGGTTTCGGCAAAACGCACCAGATCCAGCCAGTGCCGCGCCCACCGTTCACCGTAGTGGGGCGAGCCCAACAGGCGGTCCACAACGGCTTCCTGCGCACCGGGCGATTCATCTTTTAGAAACGCGTCCATCTCGTCGCGCGCCGGCGGCAGGCCTACCAAATCGAAGGTGACTCGCCGCAGCCAAATGCGCTTGCTCGTTTCGGCGGCCGGCCGGAGATTCTTCTCTTCAAGGCGCGCCAACAAGAAACGGTCGACGGGCAGGCGTGGCCATGATGCGTCGCGCACTGCGGGCGGCTCAATCTTGCGGACGGGCTGGAATGCCCAGAATGACTCTTGCCCTGCCGTCGCCGCTCGTTCAGACGGCGCGGGCGAACCCATCTCAACCCAAAGGCGAAAATCGGCGAGAACGTCATCGGCAAGCTTGCCCGATGGCGGCATCTTGAGCGCGGCGTTTTGGTAGCCGATGGCTTCGAGCAGCTTCTTGTTGCCCAAACCGGCGCGGCTATCCAAGCGCAGGCCGCCCATCGGTTCTTTGACCGCGGCGCTATGGCATGAGTAACACTTGGCGGCCAGCACCGGCCGGATCTTTTTTTCGAAGAACTCGTCGCCCGCCGCGTCAGCCGCCCAGAGCGGAGTCAACGCGGCGAGGATTGCGAAGAAGAGGCGCATCGTCCACCATCATACTTTGCCAGGGCCGATTTTCGTCCACCCGCGAGGGTTATGAAAGAGGAACATTTCTATCGAGGCTTGACGAGATACTCTCGTTTTGAGAGTGTCAAGATATGCGGATCGTCAGCCGGAAGGCTCTTCGCGAATTCGCCAGGGACCACAAGGACGCTGAGACGCCGCTCGACGACTGGTATCGGATATCGAAGCGATTGCGTTGGACAAGTATCGTGGATGTGCGCAAGACTTACCCGCCGGCGGATGCAGTGGGCGAGTTCACCATCTTGAATATAGGTGGAAACAAGTACCGCTTAGCCACGTCGATCAACTATCGAACAGGCCGAGTCTACATCCGCCGCGTCATGACGCACGCGGAATACAGCAGAGAGGATTGGAGAGGGCGATGAACATTTCCATGCTGGAAGTTAATCCCGTGCGCTACGGCCGTCTGTTAGCGCGCAAGTTGCCGGTCGTGATTCGGACGGACGACGAGAATGTTCGTATCATCGCCGAGTTGCAAGAGTTCGACAAGCGCTCGGACAAACTGACGAGCGAAGAGCGGGAGTACTGCGATCTTCTTACCGTTTTGGTAGAAGCTTTCGAACAGGCTAACTACGCCCTGGAGGGGTCGACGCCCAGCACCCGGCTGCGAAGCCTGATGGAGGAACATGGCCTGCGCCAACGCGACCTGCTTGAGGTGTTCGGCTCGCGCGGGGTCGCGTCTGAAGTCGTCAACGGAAAACGGGCGATCAGCAAAGCGCAGGCGAAGAAGCTCGCCGGGTTGTTCCATGTGCCCGCGGATCTCTTCCTTTGATAGCGACTAGCCCGGCGGTGGGTTGACTGCTCACAGGGCTAAAGGCACAAGTTCATCCGCGGGTGGAGGCATCATCGCACGTAAATCGAGTAGGCGCGGACGCTTCTGTGCATGTTGCAGGCGCCGATGGCGGGAATCGCATCTGCGCCCATCCGAGTCTGACGCGCCTCACTTCCGATGGGTCGGCGCTCCTGTATTCCGTCACCCTGTAACCCGCCGAAGGGGCGCCACCGAAGTAAGTTCCCGTCAATACCGCAGTTCCCGACGCGTGCGCAAGAGCGATCGCCGATATCTAGTCGACGCCATCGCCTCCAAAATACGTTGCCCACAGGAACCGGTCACCGGACGGCGCAATCTTGGCCACATAGCCGTGTGAGCCGGGTGTCGATTGTGGTTGGATCACGCCCAGCGTCGTTGGCAGCGGGATAGACTCAGACGAGGCTCCTGCCACGTAGATCGCTCCGGTCGAGTCGACCGCCGTCGACTGGATGAAGAACGAAGGCGGAAGCAACTGCGCTGACGCCGCAACAGACAGGTAGGAGACCATGAGCGGCAGCATGTTCGCTCGATACCGCATGACGGATCACCTCTCACTTCACTCTACTCCTCTGGAAGCTCGAGCAGTTCAATCGCGACTTGATCCGGGCCTTCCACTAATGCCGACCGGAGTCCGTTGCGGAAGGCTGGTTCGGCCGTCACCTTCGTTCCTTTGGCGCGCGCCAGCTTCACGCTCCGGGTCGACGCTGTTCAGGTGGATGTGATGGAAGCGAGCCTGCCCTTGGGCCAGTAGAGTGGCGGCGGCAAAGAGCGCCAGGGGCAGAAGGCGCATCTATTTGATCTCGAAGACGGCTTCCACTTCAACTGCGACACCCGTCGGGAGCGACGCAAAGCCAAGGGCGCTCCGGGCATGGAAGCCGTCGCCGTCCTTCCCGAAAATCTCGTGCAGGAGATCGGAACAGCCGTTGATGACCAAATGCTGCTCGATAAAGTCGGGCGCCGAATTGACGCAGCCAAGGACCTTCAGCACTCGCAAGCCGTCCAGCGTGCCATGCGCGTCCCACACAGAGCGCAAGACTTTCACGGCGCACTCACGGGCTGCCTGACGGCCCTGTTCGGTAGAAAGGCCCGCGCCAAGTTTCCCTTTGATGTTGCTGACGTGGCCTGAAGTCATCAACTGGTTCCCGGACCGGATACAGAGGTTCAAGTAGCCGGGGGCCTGTTTCTCAAATTGGAGCCCGAGGCTTTCCGCTTTTTGCTGGGGTGTCATCCCTCCTATCCTAAACCCAGAGTGCCCCCTAGTGTCCTCATAAAATTACTTGACAGTAATACACTCATGTTTTATACTTCAATTGTGCTGATATAAACAGCAAATTCAAAATCAAGTCGAGGTTCACAAATGATCGCCAAATATCGCCCTTTCAATGAATTGAGCGCGTTGCGCCTGTTTGAGGATGCCTTTGTTCCGTTCTTCGGCGAGGGTGCCGCCGCGCGCCCCTGGACGCCAGCTGTCGACGTTGTCGAAAACGAAAACTCCCTTGTTTTCAAGGCCGATGTGCCTGAGATCAAGCCCGAGGACATTGACGTCAGCTTTGAAAACGGAACGTTGACCCTAAAGGGCAAACGCGACTTCGAAAAGCAGGAGACCGGCCAGGGCGGCTATCACCGGATCGAGCGCAACTATGGCTCGTTCACCCGCGCCTTCACGCTGCCGGACACGGTGGATCCGGATCAGCTCGCGGCCGACTACAAGCACGGCGTGCTGACGGTGACGATCGCCAAGAAGGAAGTCGCCAAACCGAAAGCCATCAAGGTGAATGTGCAGGCATAAGGCTTGTGCTAGTTCGAACCACGCCCCGGGGCGGTCACACCGTGTGCCCCGGGGTGTGGTAATTGTTGTGATAGGGGTGTTGCAAACAAAATGAACATGCTAAAGACTGTCGCTTTGCTGGGCGTGCTCTCAAGCGTTCTACTCTTGGGCGGCCGGATGGTGGGCGGCAAGAACGGGCTCATCATCGGGCTCGGAATCGCGATCGCCATGAATTTCTTCAGTTACTTCTTCTCCGAGAAGATGGCGCTGAAGATGAGCGGCGCGCAGCCGGTGACGCAGGACGCGCACCCGGAGATCTATAGCCGGATCGCGCCGATGACGCGCAACCTGGCCGAGCGGATGAGCTTGCCCATGCCCAAGCTATGGGTGACGCCTGAGCACACGCCCAACGCTTTTGCCACGGGCCGGAATCCGTCGCATTCGTCGGTGGCTGTGACTTTTGGGTTGCTGGAGTTGATGAACGACCGGGAAATCGAAGGTGTGATCGCCCACGAGTTGGGCCACATTCTCAATCGCGACATCCTCATCAGTTCGATGGCGGCGACCATCGGTTCAGCGATTTCGTTTGTTGGCCAGATGGGTTATTACTTCGGCGGTTCACGTAGTGACGACGAAGAGGGTGGCGGCGGTGGCGGCATGGTGGGCGGGCTGTTGATGATGCTGGTTGCACCGATGGCCGCCATGGTGATTCAGATGGCAATCTCGCGCACCCGTGAGTTCAGCGCGGACGCGGCGGCTGCCAAGTACACGGGTTCACCCGATGGGCTGATTAGCGGTCTGCGTAAGCTGGATTCATACGGGCACCGCATTCCGATGGACCCGCCGCCGGCCACTGCGCACATGTATATAATGAAGCCGTTCGGCGGCGGCAGCTTGATGGGCAAGTTGTTCTCGACGCACCCGGCCACCGAGGATCGCATTGCGGCGCTTGAACGGCTCCGGTTTCGATAGGATCAAGGGGCCGCCGATAAACGCAGAAGAAGTGCGTTTATCGGCGGCCCGAAGCAACGCCCGTAGAGTCTGTTTAGCCGAAGCCTGAGTTACTTCGCCGCCGGGGCTGCGGCGGCTGTCGCGGCGGCCTTGGCGAAATCGCCGGCCTTGACGATGCTGAATGCGGCCGGGTCCCAATATTTCTTCGCCGCTGCGTTCACTTGCGCCAAGGTGACGGCTTCGACCTTGGCTTCCATGTCGCCATTCCACTTCATGGTGCGGCCCCAATACTCGTTGCCTGAGAGAAGCCCCAGCAGCGCCATGTCTTCGGTGCGGCCCACCTTCTGTTCCTGCAGCCAGGAAACTTTGTTCTCGGCGAGTTCGGTCGCGCTAAAGCCCTCCTTCACGACCTTCTTGATTTCTTCCTGGAAACCGGCTTCCAACTTGGTCATGTTCTGCGGAGCCAGAATCGCGTAGGCCATCACCATCGCCGCGCTATCCTTGGTCGGGACCTGCATCTGCGTGCCGGCGCCGTAACTCCAGCCTTCCTTCTGCCGCATACGCGCAAACAAGCGGGACGAAACCGAGCCGCCGAACATATGATTCGCCATGGCCAGAGCCGGGTAGTCCGGATGATCGTCGTCCAGCTTCATATTCAGCCCAGCGGCAAACATCGCGTTCGCCTTGTCGGGCGTTTCGATGATCTTGTTGATCACGGCGGCGGGCTGATATTCGCGCGTGACGCGCGCTACGGCGGATGAACTCTTCCAGTCGCCGAAAAGCTCAGTGGCCAGCTTCTTCATCTCAGCGGGATCGAAGTCGCCCACTATTGTCATGACAGCGCTCGACGATCCGCCGAAGAAATTTTTGTAGAAAGCCTTCACGTCGTCGAGCGTCACCTTCTTGACGTCTTCAATGCTCTCGTCGGCGGTCGTCACTGCGCGCACGTCGCCACGCGGATACTTGTTGCTATGCCGCTGTAGCTCGTTCATCGCGAGGAACTGCGGGTCACGGCGGCTGTTTTCGATGCCCGCCAGGGCGGCCGTCTTGATCTGATCGAATTCGGTGTCGGGGAAGACGGGCTCGCGGTAAATTTCGCGGACCAATTTCAAAACTTCGGGCAGGCTGGCGCGCACCGTATTGATGGTGGCCGAGCCAAACGCCGCCGTTCCACCGAAGTTCACTTGCGCCTTCAGCTTGTCGTACTCTTCCTGAATCTGCTGCCGGTTGTGTTTGGCGGTGCCGCGCGGAAGCATGGACCAGGTAAATCCAGCGGCGCGCGATTTACCGAAGAGGCTCTTCTCGTCGCCATACCGCAGCGTGACGCGGCTGACGACAATACCGCCGCGGGTCTTCTTCGGCATCATGACCAGCTTCATTCCGTTGGGAAGCTGAAAGCGCTGCACACGGGCTTCGACGTTGGCGGGCGTCGGATCGAACGCTTCGCCGGCTTCGATTGCCTTGCCGCCTTTGTATTCGCTGACCAGTTTGGTTACGTCCGGCACCGCAGGCACTTCAGTGCGCTCGGGCTTTTCGGTGGGCACAAAAACGCCGACGGTGCGATTGTCTTCCTTGAGATATTTGGCGGCGACACGTTGGACGTCCTCGGGCTTGACGGCCTTGAGGCGATCGCGATGCAGGTACATCATGCGCCAGTCCGCCATGGACGCCCATTCGCTCAACTGCAACCCGATCTGCTCGGAATTGGCCATGCCGAGCTCGATCTGCTTGATGATTTTAGTCTTGGCGCGATCCACTTCTTCGGCCGTGGGCGGCTCTTTCACGGCGCCTTCGATGGTGCGCAGCAGAGCTTCGCGCGCTTCCGGCAGCGACTTATCCTTATTCACCTGGGCGCCAAGGAACAAGAGTCCGGCTTCGGCCACCTGATAGCCGTCGGCGAAAACTCCAGCGGCCTTTTTGTTGTCGACCAGCGATTTGTACAACCGGCCGTTCGGCGAATCTCCCAGCACCACGCCCAGCACGTCGATCGCGGCAAAGTCTTCATGCGTGCCTGGCGGAATGTGGAACGCCGAAATCACCAGTTGCGTGTCGCCCACGCGCTTCACGGTCACCGTGCGCTCGCCGTCTTGCGTGGGTTCGGTCGTGTAGAGTTTGTCGAGTTTGCGGGCCGGGCGCGGCAGGGAGCCGAAGAGTTCCGCCGTCCAGGCAAGCGCTTTGGTTTCGTCGAACTTACCGGCGATCACCAACATGGCGTTGTCGGGCTGATAGTGCTTGCGATAGAACGCCTGGAGCCGGTCGATCGGCACATTTTCGATATCGCTGCGGTTGCCGATCGGCGACTTGCCGTAGCTGTGCCAATCGAACGCCGTGTTCATGACGCGCTGGAACAGCACGCCGAACGGTGAGTTCTCGCCGGATTCGAATTCATTGCGCACGACCGTCATCTCGGTGTCGAGATCCTTCTTGGCCACGCGCGAATTGACCATCCGGTCCGATTCCATTTCAAGCGCCCACCGCAGATTTTCGTCCGAAGCGGTCAGGGTTTCGTAGTAATTGGTCCGGTCAAGCGAAGTGGTGCCGTTGAAATCGGCGCCCCGCTTGGTGAGTTCTTCCATGATGTTGCCGCGCTTATCGGTGCCCTTGAACACCATATGCTCCAGCAAATGCGCCATGCCGGTCTCGCCGTAGTTCTCATGCTTGGACCCCACCATCACGGTGACGTTGACGGTGACTTTGGGTTTAGAGGCGTCCGGGAACAGGAGCACACGCATGCCGTTGTCAAGCGTGTACTCGGTGATGCCTTCGACGGTTGCGCCTTTGGCCACGCCTTTGGGGAGCGTTTGCTGTTGGGCCGAAAGATAGGACGCGCTCAGCATGATTACTGTCGCCAGCGATGGGGTGAGTCTCATAACAGGTCAAACCTCGGAATGAAGAATTGGGGTTCGAAAACAGCGGTAGCTATCGCTTGAGTATAGCGCCGCCTGCGGGAACAAGCGCGCAGCGGGCGGTGTCCCTGTAGATGCCATGGCAAAAAAATACTTCCTGGGTTTGACGGCTTTCGCTGTGATTGGTTTGGCTCAGGAGGGCGGGGAGATCAATTTTGACATGATGACCATCTGCTACAACCAACAGCCCATCCGGATGGATATTGCCCTCATGGCCTACGGGGTCTGGCCCTGGATCGCTTGGCTGGCAGGCCGCGATCACGGGGAGCCGCGCGTGGCGATTCCCACGGCCCTGACGGCCGTATTTGCGCTCGGGCCTTACCAGCTTTCGTGGATCGTGAATCCGCCCGCGATGATCGGGCTGGGCCTCATCGGCGAAGCGACTCCGTGGGCCGCGGTTACGATGGTTTGGCTGATTGGGTTCCTGACGATGACCGCTATGGAACATCTGTCGCGGCGGGCCGAGTTGGTTCGGCTACGGCTTGAAGCCTAATCCAAGGCGAAGGTCATCAGGACGTCGCCAACGGCCAAAGACACATGCTGTTTGCCGTTGGCCAGGAAGCTGATAGGCGACGCATAGACCCGATCGTTGGCGGCAAAATGCCAGAGCCATTCGCCAGTGCGAGCGTCCAGCGCGAAGACCAGTCCTTCCACCGTGCCGCCGAAGACGAGGTTGCCCGCTGTCGACATAACGCCGCCCCAAGGAGGAGAGATCACTTTGTGCTCCCACTTGGTTTCGCCGGACAACGGATCGATCGCCACCACTTTCCCCCAGCTTTCTTCGGGCGCGAACCTGGCCGCGCGCGGATTTCTCCCGGGCGCAGCCGGCAGATTGCCACCGGCTCCGAAGACGCCGGTACCCTGCGGCCGGTTCGGCGCGGGCACGACTCCTGGCCGGGGAGCGGTGTTTAACGCCCCAGGCTCGCCGTCGGTTAGATGCCGAACGGCATTCTTTGTATAGACCCGGCGTTCGTCGCGCGCAAAGACGTAGAGCAGGCGAGTCAAAGGGCTATAGCTGTTCGACATCCAGTTAGCCCCGCCGTCCACGCCGGGAAACACCGTGTCGATGCCTTCGGCGGTGGGATCGTTGCCCGGTATCACTTCAGGCTTTCCGTTGTCGTCAAATCCCTTGGCCCAGGTCTGGCGCACGAAGCTTTTCGCCAGAATGAACTTTCCGTTGTTGCGATCAAGCAAGTAGTAGAAACCATTTCGCGACGGCCATGCCATGAGCTTCCCGGCGCCGGCCGGGTCCGGACCCGCGCGGTCGATCAGAATGGGAATTTGCGTGGCGTCCCAATCGTGCGTATCCTGCGGGGTGAACTGAAAATACCACTTGAGCTTGACGGTATCGGGATCGAGCGCCAGCACCGAGCAGGAGTATAGATTGGCCCCTTTGCGATCGTCGGCGTTATAGTCCGGCCAAGGATTGCTGGTGCCCCAGAACAGCGTGTTCGACTCGACGTCGTATGAGCCGTTGTTCCACGTCGCCGCGCCGCCGGTTTTCCACGAATCGCCGGCCCACGTGCCGAAGTTTGGCTCACCGGGCTCCGGTATCGTATGGAACCGCCAAGCCTTCTTGCCTGTCACCGCGTCATAAGCATCCAGGAAGCCACGCCCGGGATGTTCGCCTCCGGCCATTCCAACAATGACCTTGTCTTTCACGATCAGAGGCGCGCCGGTCGCCGCATAGCCACCGTCGAGCGTATAGTCGTGTATCTTCGTCTTCCACAATTCCCGCCCGGACCTTGCGTCAATCGCGACCAGATGCATGTCCAGGGTGTTCATGTACAGCCGGTGGCCCAGAATCGCGAGGCCTCGATTTACCTTGCCGCAACAGTTATAGGTGCTGGCAGGATTTTTGTGACTGTAGGTCCACATGACCCGGCCAGTGGCGGCGTCAAGCGCAAACACGTCGTTCTCTGGACGCGTCAGATACATGATGCCGTTCACCACCAGCGGCGTGGTTTCAAATTTTTCCGGCGAGCGCCCTTGAAAGATCCATTTGGCGTGCAGATTCTTGACGTTTGAGGTATTGATCTGGTCGAGTGGACTGTAACGCCAACTGCGATATCCGCCCGAGTACATCAACCAGTTGCCTGGCTCTTTATCGGCATTGACGAGGCGTTCGTACGGAACGGGCAGGCCTTGTGCAACGAGAGCCTCTGTCAACGCGACAGCGCAAAGCCACAGGCGGCGGATCTTCATTGTGCGCCTCGCAATGAACTCAGATAGGCCACGAGGTCCTCCAGTTCTTTTTTGTTCAATGACTTTTCGTAGGCCGGCATCAACGATGGTTTGTCGCGACCGATCCCGGTGAGATCCGCTTTGTAGAACGACCGGAGAGTGTCGCGCGCATCCCGTAATTGAATGGAAACATCGTCTTCATTCAAACGAATGCCGCCCACTGACTGGCCGGATTTTGTTGTCAATTGAACCGCGCGGTATGGCACGGCTACATCGGCGGCCGGATTCACCAGTGATTCCAGCAGGTAGCCAAGGCCACGGCTGCGTCCCACTGTGCTCAGATCCGGACCCAAAGAGCCACCCTCGCCGCCGACCGAATGGCAGCCGGAACACCCGCCCTTGCCACTGTAGACTACCTGGCCTGCGCGCGCATCGCCAGCCGCGGCTTCCCGTACGCCAGCCGCGCCCAGTGTTTTTACGAACGCCGTCATTTTCCACACGTCGTCGCCGGATGCGCGAACGGTTGGCATTTCCGTCCCCGGAATCCCGTTACGAATAGTCGCGTAGAGTTCGCGATCCGAACCGCCATGGCGGTAGTTGCCCGTGGTCAGATCGGCGCCGCGGCCACCTTCGCCACGCGCACCATGGCAATAGGCGCAATGCGTCTGAAAAAGATTCGCGCCCTGCTGCCTTCCTTCGGCAGTGTCGAACCGGTTCTGCGGCATCTGCGCTGGGAGCGACGCGATAACGATGATGAGGCAACTGAATCGAAGAAGAGCGAGCATTCGTGAGACTCCTGGAGCTCCGCCGTAGATTATATTGCAATCGGCGCCCGGGCAGTTTATGAGCGATGGGCGCGATGGGCGCGCGATGGGCGCGCCAGGGCTGGCAGCCCACATCAGGGTAAGATATACTCGCATAGCTGTCGATATTCAAAACTGGGAAAAAGGGGTCTTTCGATCATGTTTCACCTACTTTGCCGTCATGTTGCGGCGATTGGCGTCATTGCTCTCTTTTCAGTTTCTTTGGCCACCCAGCCTTTGCGCGCGCAGGTTTTGAAGGGCCAGATTCTTGGTACCGTGACCGACCAATCTGGAGCGGTGGCGCCGGGTGTTAAGGTGACGATCACCGAATCGCGCACCAATTCGGTGCGGACCGGCGACACCAATGACGCTGGAAATTACTTCTTCGTCAACCTCGATCCGGGCGACTACAAAGTAGAGGCTGAAAAGGCGGGCTTCAGCAAGAGCCTGCGTTCGGGCGTCGAACTGCTGCCAAATACGACCGCGTCAATTTCGAGCTGACGCCCGGCGCAGTTTCACAAACGATCGATGTCAGCGCCAGTGCGGCTGCGCTACTTCAAACCGACCGCGCCGATACGGGCGGCAAGATCGAGCAGAAACAGCTGCAACAAATGCCGCTGCTGTACAACCGCAACTACGCCAGTTTACTCGTGCTGGTGCCCGGCGTGGGACGGCCCTCGCGCCAACACTCCGAGTTCTACAACTCGCAAGATTCGCTTTCGGTCCGCGTGAACGGCCAGGGACGCCAGTTCAATAACTTCCAAATCGAAGGCATCGAAAACAAGATCGACAACGGCAATCTCACGGCGCTCGTGCCGCCGGCGGAGGCGATTCAGACCGTGGATATGTCGACATCGAACTTCGACCCTGAGTTCGGTAACGCAGGCGGCGCGGTCACTAACGTCACGCTGCGGAGCGGCTCCAACAATTACCACGGCAGTCTTTTCCAATTCCACCGGAATGAGAATATTCAGGCTCGCAATACGTTCGCCGTCTCCAAGGCAGCCACTGTCTATAACCAGTTTGGCGGGACGTTCGGCGGGCGGATCGTGCGCGATAAGCTTTTTTTCTTCGCCGACTATCAAGGCAGCCGCGACCATTTGGGCCAGGTCAATCGCGGGGCGCTCCCTGGCTCCGCGTTTCGGTCGGGTGACCTCAGTGGCGTCACCAACGTCATCTACGACCCACTCACTGGCAATACGGCAGGTGGCGGCCGCACGGCCTTCGCGGGCAACTTGCTGCCAGCCAACCGTGTCAGCCCAATCGCTCGCCGTATCCTTGGCTTCCTCCCGAGCCCCAATCTCCCCGCACCCGAAGGCCAGGTGAATTACCAGCAGAATAGCGTCCGCGTGAAGACGCTCGATCAAGTCGACTCTAAGGTCGACTGGGTCGTTAGCAGCAATGATCGGCTCGCTTTTCGTTACAGCTTCCAGAAGGCGGTGGTGAGCGACCCAGGGCTCTTCGGTCCGGGCGGGATTTACGGCGGCTTTCGCAACGGCGGATTCGGCGGTAGTGGGCCAGCCCGCACACAGTCGGCCGGGATCAACTATTCGAAGGTGCTAACGTCTACTCTGGTTTGGGAATCGCGGCTCGGTGTTATCCGAAACCGGAACGACGCCCGCGCTTCGGACTCCGGTTCGAAGACGTCGGAAGAACTCGGCATCCGCGGCGTGAACCTGGACGATTGGACGAGCGGCCTGACCGAGATTCGGGTCAATGCCTATGCTTCGCCGCTGGTTGGTTTCTCGCCCAGTCTGCCTTGGGCTCGCAGCGTCACCAGCTTCGGTCTGGTCAATAATCTTTCCAAGGTCTTTACCAAACACATCGTGCGATTCGGCGTTGACCTGCGGCGGGAACGCAACGATCTGCTGCAGACACAAACCTTCAATCCGCGGGGGCGTTTTGAGTATCAGCCCGGCCAGACAGGTGACGCCGCCAATACGAACCGGAATTTCGCCAATGCGTTCGCAGCCTTTCTGCTGGACGTTCCCAATCAAAGCGGCCGCGATCTGCCGTTCGTATTTCCGGCGCGCCGGGAATTTACTTACAACTTCTACTTTCAGGACAAATGGCAGGTCACTAAGAAGCTGACCGTTGACCTCGGCGTGCGTATCGAGCGTGAGCGCGGCTCGCGTCCCCGTTTCGCCGGCGGTTACTCCAACTATAATCCGGCCAACAACACTCTTGAACTTTCAGGGCTGGGCTCGATCCCCATTAACATCGCCAACGCGAACAACAACGTGGGGCCGCGGCTTGGCATCGCCTATCGCTTCAATGATCATATGGTCGTGCGAACCGGCTACGGCATCAGTTACTATCCGCGGCGCATGGGACAAACCAACTTCCCGATTCTGCAGAACAATGGCTATCCTGCCGCCAATGCTTTTGTTCCGACGACTGTCACGATGACAACTGGTTTCCCGGCCTTCTCGCCCTTCTTCAGCCCGGCCAATGGAATTATCGAGAACGCGCCGTTGTCGAATGCCTACGGCGTGACGCAGCGCGATCTCGCCAGTCCCTATGTCCAGAGCTGGAACCTCGCCGTTCAGCGGGCTCTTCCGTGGAAGCTCGCTCTGGACGCAGCCTACGTCGGGAACAAGGGCGTGAATAACCAGACCACTTACAACCTGAACGCTTCGACGATCCCCGGCTCTGGCAACAACGGCCGCCCGTTGTTCGCGCCCTTCCGGCGCACCACCGACGTTTCGGTTCCCGTCGGCACCAGCACCTGGTATCACGGTCTGCAACTCAAGCTGGATCGTCGCGTCGGCAACGGCCTTTTCCTCACCACTGCTTATACCTTCAGCAAGGGACTCAACTACGCCGAAGACACGGACGGTGTCGCCACCAGCATGAACGTCGCGCTCAACAAAGGGCACATGAGCGACAACCGCACTCACATCTTCACGCAGAGTTACATGTGGGAACTACCGTTTGGGAAAGGCAAGAAGTTCGCCAACTCCGGCCCGGCCATGTGGCTCGCAGGCGGTTGGCAGTTTCAAGGGCTGCTAGGGATGATGACGGGAACCTGGTTCTCGCCGTCGGTTTCGGGGATCGTTAACGCGCCCGGCAATGCCGACCGTCCCAATTGGGTCGCGCCGGTCAAGTATCTCGGCAACGCGGGTCCTGGCCAGAAGTTTTTCGACGTCAGCGCCTTCGCGACGCCAGCCCAGAATACGCTTGGCAACGCGGGCCGCAATATCCTCCAAGGCCCTGGCATTGTCAATGTCGACGCGGCGCTGCATCGCAACTTTCAGATCAAGGAAGGCATGCAATTGGCACTGCGAGTGGAAAGCTTTAACTTCGCCAACACGCCCCACTATAACAACCCTAACGGCAACCAGCAATCGCCGCAATTCGCGGAGATCAACGGCGCCGAGCAGGACCAGCGGCAATTTCAGCTAGGTCTGACGTTACGCTTCTAAGCCCGTCTCCATTAGCCAGACGCCTGGCGGGCGGATACCGCAATCATGAAGCCGATTTTTCTGGTTTTGCTCGCGCCGATCCCTCCGTGACAGTGCAGGTAACGGAAGGGCGAACGGGCTTCACACGCTCGGTGGCCACCAACGGCCAGGGCCCGATATAAAGTCCGGCACCTATCAGGTCGCGTCGATCACCCGGGCTTCAAGAAATACACTCAGCAAGACGTGGCTCTGAACTCGGGCGATCAGCGTGCGCCGGGGCGCATCCGGCTGCCGGTTGGCGACAACAAAGAAGCCGTCACGGTGACCGCCGACATCGCTCAAGTGCAGTTGGCGTCGAGCGAGAAATCCTCGTAGTTGACGCAGGAAGACTTTCAGAATCTCGCGCTCCGTGGACGCGACGTGATGGATGCGATTGCGCTCATGCCTGGCGTGGTCGACACGAGCCGAAAATAAAGCGTCTTTCCATCCGGAGACCAGTTGGCCCTGTCCTCCGGGCCTTCATCGGAAATCTTGATCCATGCCTCTTCCGCAATCGGGTTAGTGGATCCTTCAACGGGCGCAATCGCGATCCATGAGCTCCTCAAACCCGCTTTATCGGAGATGAACGCCGCGAGCCGCCCATCCTCGGAAATAGAAGGATGCTCTTCACTCGCCAGTCCGGGCGTGATCCGCTGCAGCGCCC
The DNA here is from genome assembly GCA_043755595.1 of Acidobacteriota bacterium. Classification (GTDB taxonomy): domain Bacteria; phylum Acidobacteriota; class Terriglobia; order Bryobacterales; family Bryobacteraceae; genus VFZP01. Next base: position 55,932 of record JAYUSQ010000080.1, read on the forward strand.
CCGTGTTGGTGCGCGCGTACAACTCGGTGGTGCCGCCGTCGGGCAAGGTGCTGTCGGGCGGCGTGGATTCGAATGCCTTGCAACGCCCCAAGCGATTCTTTGGCGCGGCTCGCAATATCGAAGAGGGCGGGTCGTTGACGATCATGGCGGCGGCGCCGGTGGATACGGGCTCCCGCATGGACGACGTGATCTTCGAGGAGTTCAAGGGCACGGGCAACATGGAAGTACACTTGGATCGGAAGATGGTGGACAAGCGCATCTTCCCGGCGATCGATATTCACAAGTCCGGCACGCGCAAGGATGAATTGCTGCTGGAGAAGATCGATTTGAACCGGATTTGGGTGTTGCGGAAGGTGATGAGCCCTCTGTCGCCGGTGGAGTCGATTGAGTTGCTGATCGATAGGCTGTCGAAGACGAAACAGAATTCGGATTTTCTGTCGAGTATGAACGGGTAGATAACGGACACCGGATAGATCGAGGTTGAATCGGCCCATCCACGGGGATCACGTGGATGGGCCGATTTGTTTTGTAGCGTTCGGCGCGCCTCAAACTGATGCATACTGAGGATCTATGCCGCAACCAAAAGTGAGTTCAATACCGACGGCGCGCCGTAGCGCGAAGTCCGGCAAGCGTTCATCCGACAAGTCAGAGGTCCGATACACAGTTGGCCTTGCGCAGGGGCTGGCCAATCAAGTGGAGCGCTACGCCCAAACGGTCGACACGAGTAGGAGCAAGGCCATCGCCGCACTCGTTCGCTTTGGCCTTGAAGGTCAGGAAGTTAGGAAGCGCGAATTCTTCAAGAAACTGAAAGCGAACTTGAACAGCAAAGAGCCTGGCAGCGAGGAGCAATTGGTCGATGAATTCCGGGCGCTAATTCTCGGTCGGTGAGCAATGCCCGGGATTCAGTGGGAACGACTGCCCAAAGAGGCGTGGGCAGCATCTCCGCGATCGCAGCGAAGGAGCGGAAAATTTCCGAAGCCGATCTTTTCGCTTTGGCGCAATGGAAGATCGAGGATCCAGATGTGCCCGACGGCGACTGCTATAAAGATTTTGGGACCTTCAAGCTTTGCGGCATGGGGAAGTTTCCCAACACGTTCCTTTTATCGGGGCAGGTCTTTCAGCTCGACCAGGTCCAGACTTATGACACCGCGTCCACCCTGCGTCGGCGGCGCGGGTATGCACAAGCAGGATTTGATTTTTCAAGGTGCTGTAGGTGCAGGCCGAGAAGTCTGGCCTGATCTTTGCCGAGGGCGTGCTGGAATGCCTGCCCGATGGCTTTGGCCTTTTGCGTGCGCCTGAGTACAACTAGGATGAGTTGCTGCTGGAGAAGATCGATTTGAACCGGATTAGGGTGTTGAGGAAGATGATGAGCCCGCTGTCGCCGGTGGAGTCGATTGAGTTGTTGATCGATAGATTGTCGAAGACGAAACATAATTCGGATTTTCTGTCTAGTATGAACGGGTAACGCTCACACAAGTATCAAACCCGAATTGTTTTCCAGCCTTCGTTGGCAGGACTCCCAATTAATCGCTCGCCCGTGGCTTGGAGGCAGAACCATCGCTTGCGCTTTGCGTATCCGGAAACGTGTCGCGCGTGGCTTCTCCCAACAGGCATTTTCCCCAGCCCGCGATTCGTGGTCTGCGGCCGCGAGAAATCGTGAAGAGCGTCTTGCAGCGGATCCAGTCGCGTAGAGACGAAGGCCCCAGCCTTTGCAGCAGCGTCGCAGATCGAGCTTCACTCTCTCGCCGGGTGGGGCTGAGGCGTTTGAAGAAGAACTTCGCGTAGGGCTGCAAGGGCTGAAGCCGCAGTGGCATGAAAGGAAGATAGCTCGATCAATTGTTCGAGTCGACACAGGCCGAGGACGAACCCGGCCCGCCATGCCTATTTCCTCACTGCAGCCCAGCGCTTCTTTTGTGCCTCGCTGATTCTCTTTCTCGCAGCGGCGCTCATCCGGCGCTTCTTCCTGCCAGCGGGCGCGCTCGCTTCAACTGGTGTCGACTCGGAGGATGCTTCGGGCGAAGCATCGGCTTTCTTTCCAGGAGGGCGGCCACGGCGTTTGACGACGTTTCCGGCGCCGCCGAGAATCTCAATAGCCCTGTTCAGGCGGTCGCGCTCTTCTATTAGGAGAGCGACTATGCTTTCAGTACTCATAAAACAGATTCTATAACAAATGTTCGCCCGGCGGGTCCTCTCAGGCTTCACGCGTTCCGGATCCTCTTTCCCCGTTCTCTCGACTTGACGCAGCCGCCGTATGGCCGACCCTTGACATCCGCGATGAATTCCTTGGATTGACGAAGGTCACGAAGGCATTGGCATCCCGTCAAACTCCCATCAGAATGGTGATCGCGCTGGTGACTCCGAGCGGGTGGCGGTGGAACAGGAGTCGTCGCCCCGTACTTCTGCGGCCGACTGGCGATCTGAAGACTCGGGGGGCCTCCCGCGTCGAAACCACCGACTCGCCGGAGGGGGTTCAAGAAAGCAAAATCATATTTCCATTGGTATCGATTGGTTGCTCAATCGACTTCCAAATCCGCCAAGCCTCGGGGGACACTCATCGTCGCAGGTGCAAAGCACCCGCCGGTCTGGAGTGACTCAACCTATGTCATCTGCACGCCAGAAAGCCGTCGCCTGCACCAACGGGAAGAACTCTCGTGGGGCTGCTACGCTCGAAGGTAGAACAAGATCCGCCGCCAACGCCACCCGTCGCGGCCTCGCCGCGCCAGACCGTACAGCCCGGTCGGTCTGCCTCAACAACGAGAATCAACCGACTCCATCCACTTAGAAAAGGCGCTCATCGCCGAACATGCGCCTGCTACCGATACCGAGCACCTTATCGTTCAGGAAGATGGCTGTCGCGCGTTGGCGCCTGCAACGTACGCCCGAAAATGAAGAGTCGCCACTTACTACTAAACGTCAATCTGAACAGCCCGATGAAGCCGCGCCGCCGGCCATGTCTCCCGAACGTGGAGCCGCAGTCACTCCCCTTGAATCAACATCCGAAATGGGGCGAGTTTCTCCAGTTAGTCGACAGCATAATACTGGACGAGCATCAGCACCTTCGGCCCCACTTCCTCGCGCTGCTTGAGCGGGAAGGCCCGGCGTAAAGCGGCAAACCGCCTATACTGAAAGGCCACAGTTGAAAGGAACATAGTCGAAATGAGACGTACTCTCGCACTTTGCCTTTTCGCTACTCTCCCGTTGTTGCGGGGGGAAGATCGAACGGCCGAGCAGATTCTCGATCGCTATATCGCAACACTAGTGTCCAAGACAGTAGTTACTCCCGGACACGGCGCTGTTAGGTTGCGGAGTAGCGTAAGGAGAGGCGGTGGTCGGCGAGGGGGTGCCCAGCGCGATGAACGCGTTGCGTTAGGGTGTGCCCTCCTGTCAACGTGGTGAACGGAATCTGTCTCGGGGTTCTATCACTCGCCTCAAGGAGGGCTCTATCATGCTACAGGCCGCCAGCCTGTTCAATCAACTTCTCCATCATTTCCCCAGAACGGAATTCGGAGCGCTGGTCAAGAAGCACCAAGCCGAGCGCGGCGCCAAGGGGTTCACCTGTTGGACCCAGTTCGTGTCGATGCTGTTTTGCCAGTTGGCTCATGCCGATTCGCTCCGCGAGATCTGTAACGGTTTGGCCTGCAGTGAGGGCAAACTGGTGCATCTGGGCGTGCTGACCGCGCCAAACAAATCGACGCTGTCCTATGCCAACGAGCACCGCCCGGCGGCGCTGTTCGAGGACTTGTTCTATACCGCGTTGAACCGCTTCCGCGACCAGCAAGGCCTGGGCACTCGCAAGGCCAAGTTCCGTTTCAAGAACAAACTGATGTCGCTGGACTCCACCACGATTTCGCTGTGCCTGGACCTGTTCCCCTGGGCCAAGTTCCGGCAAGCGAAAGGAGGAGTGAAGGCGCATGTGC
>JAYUSQ010000081.1:0-24441 GCA_043755595.1 Acidobacteriota bacterium
AAGCCGGGCGTATCCGTAAGCCGGGCGGTGGACGAAAAACGCAATTCGCCAAAGACGCTACGTTGCTAGCCGATCTGGGACGTCTGGTGGAACCGGCAATGCGCGGCGATCCCATGCGTCCGCTGCTGTGGACATCGAAAAGTCTGCGACACTTGTCCGAGGCTTTAGAGGGTCTGGGTCATGCGGCTTGCCCGCACGTGATTGCCGACTGTCTGCGCCAACTGGGATACAGTTTGCAGGCCAACAGGAAGACTCGGGAAGGTAGCAGCCACGTGGACCGGGACGCACAATTTCAATACATCGGCGATCACGCCAAGGCGTTTCTGGTTTCTGGCGAGCCGGTTATTTCGGTCGACACCAAGAAGAAAGAATTGGTGGGAAATTTCAAGAATAATGGCCGTGAATGGAATCCCAAAGGAGTTCCAGAAGCGGTGAACGTTCACGATTTCATCGATCCGAAACTGGGGCGCGCGGTCCCCTACGGTGTCTACGACATCGGCGCCAATAAGGGCTGGGTGAGCGTCGGCGCCGATCACGATACCGCCAGCTTCGCCGTTCATGCCATTGGCCGCTGGTGGTTGAGCATGGGTCAGAGCCGCTATCCCAAGGCCACACGACTATTGGTGACGGCCGATGGTGGCGGGAGCAACGGACACCGTGTCCGCTTGTGGAAAGTAGAACTACAAGCTCTGGCCAACACCTTGCGCATGCCCATCACCGTCTGCCATCTGCCGCCGGGCACGAGCAAATGGAATAAGATCGAACATCGCCTCTTCTCGTTCCTGACGATCAACTGGCGCGGAAAGCCACTCCGGAGCTTTCAGACCATTGTTCAACTCATTGCGGCAACGACAACCACCGCCGGACTTACTGTCCGCGCTGAACTAGACGAAAACAAATATCCCAAAGGAGTCAAAACCTCCGATGCCACATTCGCGGCCATCAATATCGCACGCCACCCATTTCACGGAGATTGGAACTATACCATTTCACCGCTCCCATAAGTGAAGCGATTATTTATGCACAAACCCTAAACCGTCCAACAACCCTTCCCGCAGCGGCAATCCTTGTGATATCATTCTTCTCGATTTCAGTTGTATGACATGGTTCTACCGATGGAGGCGGGCGCGCAATCGTGGCCCGGTAAATCGGGGGACCAGAATTAAGGGGTAACAATGAGAAAGCTACGTCTGCTATTCTCCTGCGTCATGCTGGCAGACATGGCCTGGGGACAATCTTTTACAGCCGCATTGCGCGGAACGGTGACCGACGCCACCGGTGCGGCGATCGCCGGAGCCAAGGTCATCGTCACCGAAGCTGACCGCAATGTCCCGCACGCTACCGTTACGGACGCGAACGGGCGCTATTCGGTTCCAACTTTGCCGCCGGGCGATTATCTAATGACCGTCGAGTCGCAGGGCTTTCAGAAGTTCGTTCAACAGAAGTTTCCTCTGTTGGTCCAACAGCAAGCCACAATCGACGTGCGCCTGGTCGTCGGCGATGTCACCTCCACGATCAACGTGGAAGGCTCGGCGCCGCTTTTGAACACCACCAACGCCAGTCTGGGCCAGGTGATCGACAACAAGTTCATGATCTCTTTGCCAAACATCGGCCGCGATTCGTTGGCGCTGGTGTACTTGACGCCTGGTGTCGTCGGCTCGGCCGGCAGCCGTGGCGCGACCAACACCAACTTCGTCGCCAACGGTTCACGCAATTCCACCTCCGATGTGATGGTGGACGGCGCGACGGTCACGACGGTGGAACAGAACTCCGGCATCACCGACCTGAAATACAAGCCTTCAGTCGACGCCGTGCAAGAGTTCAAGATGCAGACCAACTTCTTCCCGGCTGAGTACGGGCAAACCGGTGGCGCCGTCATCAATATGGTGACCAAGTCCGGCACCAATGAATTCCATGGCACTGGTTTCTACTTCCTGCGTCACTCCGATCTGAATGCCAACGGCTGGTTTGCCAATCGCGCCGGCAACGCCCGCCCGCTCTTCCGCCGCGATCAGTTCGGCGGCGTTATCGGTGGCCCGATCCGCAAGAACAAGACCTTCTTCTTCGTAACCTTTGAACAGACGAAGCAGAAGAACCCAACCAGCCAAACGGCGACTTTCCCCACCGACCCGCAACGCGATGGCGATTTTTCGCGCACGTTCCAATCCAACGGCTCGCTGATTTCGATCTTCGATCCGTTCAGCGCTTCGCGCAACGCGGCCGGCCAATGGGAAAGAGCAGCCTTCCCTGGCAACGTCGTTCCAAAGTCCCGCATGGACCCGGTCGCTTTGAAAGCGCTGGCGTTCTTCCCCAGGGGCAACCAAGTAACCAACGCGATCACCAACAACAACAACTGGTTCGCGCAGGACGTAAACAAGAACCGGTCCAAACAGATGGACTTTAAGGCCGACCACAACATTAGCGAGAAAATGCGCCTCACCGGCCGATTCAGCTACGCGCCCAATAATGGCGATCCGGCCAATCTGTTTGGCGCGGGCAACCCGGCCTTTACGTTCAACGATGGCCCGACCTCCACCAAGACTCAGTCGATGGTGGTGGAATTCACGCGCACCGAGAACGCGACCACTGTTTGGAACGTGCGGTACGGCCGGATCTACTCAAACTTCCACCGCAACGCGATGGCTCCGTTCGATCTCACCTCGCTCGGCCTCCCAGAGTACATGAAGACCAACGCCAACTATCTTGTATTCCCGACGATTGCGCCGGGCGGCTACACCGACATCGGCACCGAGGGTTGGGTAATCATGGATCGCCAGGAAGGCACGCACCAGTTCTCCGGTTCGCTATCGAAGTTCCTCGGCAGCCACTCGATCAAGATTGGCAGCGAAATGCGCCACAACTTTCTCGACTATCTGCAGCCCGGCTATCCGTCCGGCCAGATCAACTTCGACCCACAGGTGTCGCGTCAACTCCAGAACGTCGGCAACAACAACCAGGGCAACGGCTTGGCCACGATGTTGTTGGGTTGGGGCACGGGCGGGCAGTTCCATATCGACCCGAAGGTTTTCACGCGCAGCCGCTACATGGGCAACTACATCCAGGACGACTGGAAAATTACCAAGCGTCTGACCTTAAACCTTGGCCTGCGGTATGAATTCGACATTCCCCGCTGGGAAACGCAGGACCGCCAGAGCTACTGGGATCTCGACGCCAAATCGCCTCTCGTGGTGCCTGGCTACGACCTGCGCGGCGTGTTGAAGTTCAACGACAAGAACCGCCGCTCGCCGTTCAATGGCGACTACAACAACTTCAGCCCGCGCATCGGCTTCGCCTTCGCGGCCGACAGCAAGACGTCGATTCGCGGCGGCTGGGGCTTGTTGTACCAACTCTCTCGCGCCACGGTTTACGGACACACGGGCGCGGGCTTCAACGTGAATTCCCAGCCCACCTTCTCGTTGGACTCGAACGAGACTTTGTTCGCCAAGCTCAACAATCCGTATCCACAGGGCATGTTGCTGCCTCCGGGCCGCGCCAAGGGCGACAGCACCTTCATCGGTCTGGGCGTTGGCACACCGGTTCCTTCACTCAACCGGAATCCGGAATACTACACCTGGAATCTATCGTTCCAGCGCGATGTCGGCATCGGCGTCGTGGAAGTCAACTACACCGGCAGCCGAGGCGCCCACCTGTTCAACCCGTTCACGAATTTGGTGCCGTTGCCGCTCAATCTCTGGTACCCCGGCCAGGGTCAGTTCACGCGCGATCAGTTGAACGCGGCGGTGCCGAACCCGTTCTCGGGCTACATTACCGATCCGCTGGCCGTCAACATGAACCGGCCCACGATTCAACGCTTCCGCACGCTGCGCGGCATGACGCAGTACGACGGCGCCAGTTCGGGCACTGCCGAACCGGCCGTGGCCAGCTCTTACTACCACGCGTTGCAGATGAAGTATGAGAAGCGCTTCTCGCGCGGCTTGACCTTCCTCGGCCACTATACGTGGTCCAAGATGATCGACGACGCGTCGATCGGCTCGGGCAATTACTCTTGGCTCGGCGGCTCTACGTCCATGCAGAATCCGCTCAACCGCAAGGGTGAGAAATCGCTCTCCGCGCATGACATCGCTCATCGCGTAGTGCTCTCGGGTGCCTACCAGCTTCCGTTCGGCAAGGGCCGCTCATTCATGGGCAGCGCCAACCGGCTGGTCGACGGCATCATCGGCGGCTGGGAGCTGAGCGGCTTCGCGCTGTTCCAGGGCGGCAATCCGCTCCAGACCAGCCAGAACGGCGGCATGATGCAGAACGGCGGCACGCAGCGCCCCAACCTGATCGGCGATCCGGCCACCACCGGCAGCGTGGTGTCGCGGCTTAACGGCGGCTACTTCAACAACGCCGCCTTCTCGCAACCGGCGCCCGACGTCTTCGGTTCGGCTCCCCGGTATCTCAACTACCGCGGTCCCGGCATCAAGACGGTGGACGCGGCGCTGCTGAAAAGCTGGGCGACACGGGAAGGCCAGCGCTTTGAGTTCCGTCTCGAAGCGACCAACTTCACCAACACGCCCATCTTCGGCGACCCTAACACGAGCTTTGGCAATTCGAACTTCGGCACCACTACGGGGGTGAAGGTAGGCGCGCGCAACGTTCAGCTTGGTTTCAAGTATTACTTCTAAACAGCCAAGCCAGTCAGGATAACGACGCGAGAGCCCCGGCTTCGGCTGGGGCTTTCTTTTTTTGCCTCCCTTCCAGCAGCCCCGGAATAATCCTGCCGCCGGACGGTATACTATAGCCGGAGTTCGAAAATAATCGCCATGCGCAACCTTTTTGCCATTCCGTTGCTGTTTTCTCTGTCGCTTGCCTTCGGGGCGAGTGGCCCAATTCCGGACCCGGCGGCAGACCTGGACAAGCCTGCGGTCAAGACCAAGCAGGTTGCCGTTTTTGCCGGTGGCTGCTTCTGGTGTACCGAAGCGGTTTTCGAAGGTTTGGCCGGTGTCGACAAGGTCGTTTCGGGCTATGCCGGCGGCCAGGCCAACGACGCGGAATATAAGATCGTGAGTGAAGGCCGCACCGAACACGCCGAAGTGATTGAGATCACCTACGACGCCTCGAAAATTTCCTTTGGCCAGTTACTCAAGGTTTTCTTCTCCGTGGCGCACGACCCGACTACGCTAAACCGCCAGGGGCCGGACCATGGCACGCAGTACCGGTCCGCCATATTCTATATCGGGGCCGATCAGAAGCGCGTGACCGACGCCTACGTGGCGCAACTGAGCACGGCCGCAGTGTTCCCCGGCCCGATCGTCACTCAGATCGTGCCGCTTAAGAAGTTCTATGCCGCCGAAGCCTATCATCAGGACTTCGTTAAGCTCAATCCCGGGCACGGGTATGTAGTTGTCAACGCCTTGCCCAAGTTGAAAAAACTCAAGCAACAGTATCCGGAGCTCGTAAAGAAATGATGAATCGCCGTCAAGTTATAGCGCTCGCTTTGCCCGCCGCCCTGGCCGCCCAGAAAACCGTCAAGAGGAAGACTGTGAAGATTGTAGAATTCGACGACTCAGGCAAGCGCACTGGCGTGGTCGAGCTCGACCGCGTCGAAAAGACCGAAGCCGAGTGGAAAGGCCAGCTCTCGCCCGAGCAGTTCTATGTGACCCGCAAAGAGGGCACCGAACGCGCCTTCAGCGGTAAGTACGCCAAACACCACGACGACGGTATCTATCGCTGCGTTTGCTGCAAGACCGCGCTGTTTGACTCCAAGACCAAGTTCGAATCCGGCACCGGTTGGCCCAGCTATTGGGAGCCGCTCGCCAAAGAGAACGTCAAGGAAATCACCGACAGTACGCTCGGGATGCAACGTGTGGAAGTGGAATGCGTGCGCTGCGGAGGCCACTTGGGCCATGTCTTCCCGGACGGCCCGAAGCCAACGGGGCTGCGTTATTGCATGAATTCGGCCTCGCTGGACTTCGTGGCGCGGAAACGAAGCTGAGACCGCGTCTAGCGGCGATTTGGTGGTGGTAAGGTGTAGTCCATGGTCAACATTCGGACTCTGGCGGCGATGGGCATTCTCTGGATAGCCGCCTCGCTGGAAGCCAAGACTCCGAAGAATTCGCTGTCATGGTCGGCCTTGCCCGCCAACCTGGTGGGCCGGAAGGTAAAGGTGGAAGTAGCTAAAGGGCGGCGGGAGTCGGGAGTGGTGGAAAAGGTTGACGACGCCGGCATTACGCTTCAGCACCGGAAAGGGAGTCGCCTGATCCCCCGGACAGACGTCTCATCCATCGAGTGGACCACGCGCAAGCGGCCGCGTTGGAGTATTGACGGCGCCGCCGTGGGCGCGGCTCCCGGCCTCTTCTTCACCTTTGTGGCAGTGAGTCTGCACCGCAACGAGGGCGGCATCTATGGGAAGCGCAACATAACATAGCGATCACGGCCGGGATCTTGGCGGGCGGCGCGGTTGTGGGTGCGCTGGCCGGTCGTGAGGCCGATGTCGACCGCCACGTGATCACGATCACCGGTCCGTAATCGCCGCCTCCTCACCGGCCCTGGCCTAACACACACCACGGCGCTTGCGACACAACCGATGATCGACGGGCTCCTAATATAATCCATAAATGACCATTCCGCCGATCGGGTTAGATCCTGGATGCAAACGGGTATTTCGCCCCCTAACCATCTGATCGAAAAGGCAGGGGCCAAGCGCCCACTACCGTGAAACACGGGTTGCTTGGCCTCCGATCAGATGGGCGTACGACCAGAGAACTTGGCGTTCTATCGACTCTTCGGTCTCTTCGGCCGCTTGACGGCTCTAGGTTGGACCTTCAATCGCCGCGTCCCGCGGAATGCCAACTCACTGTGGAATGCGCGGCGCATTACGACGAGCGTAAAAATAACAAAGGTTGCATGCGCCAGGTCTCTGAGCAGAATGAGGCCGAACGGCCAATTCGGGAAAGTGTGAAAAGCCCAGACTGGCCGCAAGAGCCAATCCTTACACACCATCGCGTAGAGCACATAGATGTAGCCGCCCGCGAACAAATTAGCCGCCAACCCAAAGCGCCAGCCGGCTACCAACCAGAACGGCATTGACCAGGCGAAATACTGAAAGGCCCAACTTTCGGTGAAGGCATAAAACATCGCGTAACTTCCTGCGACGGTAAGTGCCAGTGACTCGGCATCGTTGCGCCGCCGGCGCAAGAAGGCAAAAGTCAACATAAGCGGAAAAGCAACGTAATAACTGTTGTCGCGGTACCAACTGAAAGCCGCGGGCCAGTCCTTCATGTCGTGCCCGAACCCTCTTACGAACCAGTTCTTGAAGCCCCACACCCAAATCGGTGGTTCGCTAATCGTCGAAATAAAAAAGCCCCGGTAGCCAAAGATCCGCCGCCATAGGATTAATGGGTTAGCTGCAAGACTTGGAAGGTAACTAGATACGGCGACCGCCAAGGCAACGAAGGTACAAGTCAACCGGTCCCGCCAGCGAGGAAAAGCGAAACCGAAAGCAGGCGCTACAAACAACGCGGGTATCTTAATCCAGGCTCCGAATCCAATACAGATACCTGTCAAGATAGGCCTGCCGCCGCCGGCGGCAAGGCAAGTGACTAACAAACACACAGCCACCAGGGTATCCGTGTTGCCGTGCATAGCGCCAAGCACCAGCGCAATCGGAGCGATGGCGTAGAGCCCAGCTGCCAGGAACCGCCAGTCCCGTTTGGCCAATACCCGCACAAGGAGCCAGATGGCGCTCATGTCGACCAAAGAGAATAGCGACCGATACAGGAAGCGAAACTCGATTTGCCAATGGCCCGCCAAAGCGTAGAGCTTCGCCATGACCATCGAGATGAATGGCGGATGATTAAACATCTCATCCCGGACGTAATGTTCGATCAGACCGTGAGAATCGACGCCAGCGGCGTGCTCGGTCCAGATATCGGCGTCTGCGCTACCGCGCGTAGCGGTTGACAGCCACAACCGCAAGCACAGACCGGCGCCGCACAGTATCCAGAACCAAAGACCCGGCTTGGCCAACCATGTGAACCGAACCAACGACCCGGCTCCGCTTCCTGGAGGGTCTTGGCCCCCCGGCCCGCAGCCTGTTGTCGACTCTACAACTGCAGGTTGACCCGAAGCATTTACCAAGGTTCCATCTTACTTCAGCCTCGCCCGAATGGGCACAGTTTCAGCCGGGCGTCCAAGTTATTGCGCGAAGTACCCGTTGGTGTCGATCACCGCATGAGCCCCGTTGGTGACGAAGACCGATACGGCGCCACCGGCTCCGGCGGGCACGATGGCGGCGTTAGCCGTCACCTGACCGTCGGTCGCGTTCAAGGTCGAGACCAGCGGCTGCCCAAGTCCCGTAGGCCACGTGGTCAGGTACCCCAACGGACCTTGCGGCACCACGGTGAAGTTGGCGGAATACGCCTGGGCGTTAGGTGGAATGCCACACCCGCTTTGCGTGAACGGAAAACTCCGTTGGCCCCCGCCAGAGATCGCCGGACCGCCCAACGGTCCATTCGGATTCCTCGTGTCCACAAGCCGGCACGGCGAGACCGGGTAAAGCTTCAAGCTGCCAGGAAGTTCCGGGGCCGCAAAATAGCCCGTGATATCCAGCACGAAGTGCGTGGAGTTCGGTGCGAAGAAACTAATGGCTCCACTCGTTCCAGCCGGCACGATCGCCATATTTGCCGTTACCTGGCCGCTCGGCGCATTCGTCGTCGAAACCAAGGGCTGAGCCTGTCCGGTGGGCCACGTACTGATGTAGCCAAGTGCGCCCTGAGGCACCACCGTCAGATTCAGCACGTACCCGGTCGCGCCCGGCGGAATCCCGCAGAGGCTGGTCGGCACCGGAATCGACCGCACCGCCCCCGCAGCCAGCACCGGACCACCCAGTGAACCATTCGGGTTCCGGGTATCGGTCACCCGGCAAGGCGTCACCGGGAAGAACCCGCTGGCGCCAGTCTTCGGCAAGTCGAAGTAGCCGTTAATATCCATCACCAAATGCGTGTCGTTGGTGACAAAAACATTCACGCCGCCGCTTGATCCAGCCGGGACAATGGCCGCATTCGCGGTGATCTGTCCGTCCGGAGCGTTTAGAGTCGACACCAAAGGCTGCGTCTGCCCGGTGGGCCAGATCGTCAAATACCCAAGCGGCCCTGAAGGCACAACAGTGATATTGAGCGAGTAGGCGCGCGCCGAGGCCGGCACTCCGCAAGGGCTTCCGGGGATCAGAATCGACCGGGAAGCGTTGCCGCGCAAAATCGGCCCGCCAAAGTCTCCATTTGCGTTTCTCGTATCAATCACCCGGCAAGGAGCCAGGGGAACAAAATGCAGACCCGCGCCGCCTGTCGTCGTGCCACCGCCACCGCCCCCGCTGCCGCTGGAGGCGAAAATAGCCGTCGCGGTCTTGCCACGATCCATCGTGATTTCCAACTGAGCGCTTGTTCCGCTCGAATCGTCCGACCAGTTAGTGAAAGTATAGGGCGGAATCGCACTCGCATTGAGTACCACCTTGTCGCCTGACGTGTAGAATCCCGAAGCACTGGAGGGAGTGGCAGAGACCGTCCCCGAGTTGGCTGGAAGCGCCCTGGTGTTCAGCTTGTACTCCGTCCTGAAATTGATCGTGTAGGTTGAATTCACGCTCGGACTGACTGTCTGAGTGTTCGTGCCTGAAAAATTCCAACCCGTGAAGACGCTGCGCTCCAAATCGGAAACAGTCTGCGGCGATGGGACCGCGAGTGTATGGCTCGAACCCGTTGTCCACTGGAACGTATGCGGAGTCTGAAAATTAGAGCCATCGACAGTTACGGCGCGGGCCGAAGGCGACGAATTGATCGTCACCGAAACCGTCGGGCTGGTTCCAGCCACCGTCAGCGGATCGAAAACAATCACGCGGTAGGAAAAAGTCTGAGCGACCCCGCCAATCACGACATTGCTGACCGTCACATCCACGGGCGTGTCCGCTCCAGCCACTCCCAGCGTAACCGAAGGCTCCCAAACCAGAGTGTTCTCGCCAAAACCGGTCTGACCGGCCAGGATCGCCGAAGAGATCGCCGAGCCGTTCCGGCTCATGGTCACCGCCGCATTCGTAAAGATCGCGCCAGGGTAGGCAAACGACCAGCGCTTGAAAACGGTCTGATAAGGCACGTAGCCTTTTGGCGGCCAAGCCACAAAGCTCTCGCGCGTAGCCGGACGAGCGGCGGCCAGCGCCACCGAATCGACCACCCACATCGCATTAGCCCGGCCAAACGAGCCCGTCTGAGACACGTCCCCGGTGCCAATTCGAGTGCTCTGCGGATACAGAATCCAGCGCCGGTGCCCAACATACAGGTTGCTGGCGCCGTCGTCCCGCATATAGCCGCTCACGCAGCCCGGATCGACGTTGCCGAAATTGGAGAGATAGCAAATATTCGACCTGCCCGCGGCTTCCTTCCCGGCAGCCGTATAGCAAGCCCAGGAAGCCGGCGGTTCGTGGTTCAGCGCCTGGTTGGCGCTCATCATCAGCGCCGCCTGCTGGTTGCCGCTATTCCACGTGGTGTCGTAAACGACTCCATCCGGAACGCCAGCCATGCCGCGATACCACTTCACGCGCGCCAGCACCGCATTGCGCCACGTCGTCGATACGTCGCCGGCTACGCAGGGGCTGACCGTGCCAGTCCAGCTCATCACCACATTTTCACTATTCGCGATCGAACTCGCCCAACTCGTGGCCACCGCCGTGCGGTTCGACGTGTCCAGCCAGCCTCCGGCTGCCGCCGGGCTGAAGGTCCGCACCTGATCTCCCGATTTCAAAGCGTCGAAATCCACTCTGGGAGCGGGTCCAAGCTCGACATCTTGAGCCTGAGCCGAAACGGTCAGCACCGCAGCGGCCAAAAGTCCGAAGCAACGAATGGTGAACAATTAGATCTCCCCGTCGGTTTTAAACCAAACCAAACAAACTGCTAGAATTTCTATCGACGAAACGAGACGCGAATGCATAGGGTTTTGTATAATTTAGAGTTAAGTCATTACTCTGGGGTGCTCCCTCTGAAAACCCGAGTAGGCAACTGAAAGGCCATAGGCTCAGCGATGGAATTCACGATCTTAAAATCGGATCTGGTGCGTGAACTGGGGTTAACCCAAGGCGTCGTCGAGAAGCGTACGACCATCCCTATACTGTCGAATGTCTTAGTAGAAGCGTCCCAGGACAAGATCACGCTGACCGCCACCGATCTAGAACTCGGGGTTAGAAGCATTTGCTCGGCCAAAGTAAAAAAGCCCGGCGCTGGTACTATCCCCGCAAAACGCCTGTTGGACTACGTCAGACTCTTACCCGAGGGCGACGTCACCCTGAAGTTCGCCGACAATCACTGGGTCTCGATCACCAGCGGGCGGTCGAAAACGCGCATCGCCGGCATGTCGCGCGAGAGCTTCCCGGAACTGCCGGCGATGGCCGACATGGTGGCTGAGCTTCCGGCGGCCGCGATGTCGTCGATGATTGCGCAAACCATCTTCTCAATCTCGAGCGAAGAGTCGCGCTTCACCCTGAACGGCGCGCTGTTGCAATTAAAGCCTGAGGCGATCACGATGGTCGCCACCGACGGCCACCGCCTGGCGATGGTGGAACGGTCGGCTTCGCTCGGGGCAGGCATGGCGTTTCGGGCCTTAATGCCAAGGAAAGCGATGGCCGAAGTCCAAAAGCT
The DNA here is from genome assembly GCA_043755595.1 of Acidobacteriota bacterium. Lineage (GTDB taxonomy): Bacteria > Acidobacteriota > Terriglobia > Bryobacterales > Bryobacteraceae > VFZP01. Next base: position 11,622 of record JAYUSQ010000081.1, read on the forward strand.
GGCTTCCGAAGCGGGCGCCGAAGACGCAGTGATCAAGTTTTCAGCCACCGACAATCACCTCTTCTTTTCCCTCGGCGACCGCCTGTTGATCAGCCGAAAATTGACCGGGAACTTCCCGGACTATGAGCGCGTCCTACCGAAGGAACATCCCTACTCGGTGACGCTGGCCAAGGATGAACTCCGGGGCACCATCGAGCGCGTCGCGCAGTTTGCCGACGAGCGTTCGCGAGCCGTCAGAATGCGGATCGATCCGGGCGAGTTGACCATCCATTCGTCGCTCTCCGAAACCGGTGAGTCCGAGGAAACCATCGCGGCGGACTACAACGGTCCCAAGGTGGAAATCGGTTTCAACGCCCAGTACATGTTGGATTTTTTGCGTGCCACGCCGGAGGCAAATGTCAGCTTCCACTTCAAAGATGGTGCCAGTGCGGGCGAAATGCGCCCCGGCGAGGGTGGTGGCTATACGTATCGGTACATAATAATGCCGATGCGTATCTGAATTTACCGGGAAAAAATTACCGGTGTCCGTGATTCGGAAGGAAGAAATGGCAGCAGAGAAGTACGATTCGTCCAGTATCAAGGTGCTAGAGGGACTCGAAGCAGTCCGCCTGCGCCCGGCCATGTATATCGGCTCCACGCGTGAGCAGGGGCTGCACCATCTGGTATGGGAAGTGGTGGACAACTCGGTTGACGAAGCGCTCGCCGGATTTTGCGACCGCGTCGAAGTGACGATTCATGTGGACAACTCCATCAGCGTGGTCGACAACGGTCGCGGCATTCCTACCGACATCAAGCCCGAATTCGGCGTATCGGCTGTTGAGATCGTGCTGACCAAGCTCCACGCCGGCGGCAAGTTCGATTCGAATTCCTACAAGGTTTCCGGCGGACTGCACGGCGTCGGCGTAAGCTGCGTCAACGCGCTGTCGGACTGGTTCAAGATCGAGGTTTGGCGCGAAGGGCGTACCTACGAGCAGGAGTATGAGCGCGGCGCGCCCAAGGCTCCGCTGGCGGACACGGGCAAGGCCGGCAAAAAGCACGGCACCAAAATTACCTTCCACCCCGACCCAACCGTGATGGAGGCGTCCGAGTACAACTACGACACCGTCCAGAAGCGCCTGCGCGAACTGGCGTTTCTCAACAAGGGCCTGACCATCGTTCTGACCGATGAGCGCGTGGACCCGATCAAGACGCACGATTTTCACTACGACGGCGGTATCTCCGAATTCGTTCGCGATCTGAACAAGACCAAGACCGTCCTGCACGAAAAGCCGATCTACTTTGAAGGCGAGAAGGACCTGCCCAACGGCGGCAAGCTCACCATGGAGATCGCGCTCCAGTACAACTCCGAATACAGCGATCTGATCTTCTGCTTCGCCAACAACATTAATACGGTCGACGGCGGCACCCATCTTTCGGGCTTCCGTTCGGCCCTCACGCGCACCATCAACGCCCACGGCATTTCGTCGGGGTTGATTAAGGATAAGGACAAGGAATCGGTCACCGGCGACGACGTGCGCGAAGGCCTGGTCGCCGTCGTCAGCGTGAAGCTGCCGCAGCCGCAATTTGAAGGGCAGACCAAGGGCAAGCTCAACTCCGATATTCAGGGCCACGTTGTAGGCCTGGTGAATGAGCATCTGGGCGAGTTCTTCGACAAAAATCCGGCCGTCATGCGCAAGGTGGTGAACAAAGCCATCGACGCCATGCGCGCGCGGGAAGCGGCTCGCAAGGCTCGCGATCTGACGCGGCGCAAAGGCGCGCTTGACTCGGGCGGGTTGCCCGGGAAGCTAGCCGATTGCCAGGAGCGCGATCCCGCGCGGTGTGAGCTGTTCCTGGTCGAGGGTGAGTCCGCGGGCGGCACCGCCAAAGGCGGACGAGACCGGCGCTATCAGGCGATTCTGCCACTGCGCGGTAAGATCCTGAACGTCGAAAAAGCCCGGTATGACAAGATGTTGGGCCATGAAGAAATCCGGTCGATGATTACGGCCATCGGCACCGGCATCGGCAAGGACGATTTCGACGTCGCCAAGCTCCGCTATCACAAAATCATCATCATGACGGACGCGGACGTCGACGGTTCGCACATCCGCACGCTCCTGCTGACGTTTTTCTTCCGTCACATGCAGGAGTTGATTACCCGCGGCCATGTGTTTGTCGCGCAGCCGCCGCTCTATCTACTCAAGAAAGGGAAGAGCGAAAAGTACATCAAGAATGAGAAGGATCTTACTAAGGAGATCCTGCGCCGGGCGACCGATAATATCTCGGTCAGTTACGGCCACAACGGCAACAGCGGCAGTGTTGACGGCTCGGAAATGCGTGGTTTCCTGGGGAAACTCGACGAATTCAAGCAGCACATCAAGGATGTGGATCGCCAACTGCGCGACAACCGCGTGACGGAGTTACTGTGTAACCCGGCGTTGAAGATCGACACCAAGGCCGATTTCCAGGACAAGGAGAATCTACAGCCGCTCGTCGACTCGATGAAAGAGCTGAAGCTGGCGGCGGAGCTTGTCATTGATGAAGAGACGTCGCTGTGCAAGGTGTGTTATCCAGATCAAACGCAGGCGATCCGCACGGTTGGGGTGGACCTCGCCGTGCGCTCCGAATACCGGCGCATGCGCGTGACTGCGAAGGAGCTGGCCAAGTACAACAAGCCGCCGTTCAAGGTGGTGCGTGAGTCGGTGCCCGGCGCCGCGCAGGGCAACTGGCGCGACCTGTTGGAGCTGATCAAGACCGAAGGCATGAAGGGCGTGGACCTGCAGCGTTATAAAGGGCTGGGCGAGATGAACGCGAGCCAGTTGTGGGAAACGACGATGAACGCCGAGGTTCGCACGCTGCTGCGCGTCGATCTGACGGATCTGGTTGAGTCCGACATTATCTTCTCGACGTTGATGGGTGAGGATGTCGAAAGCCGCCGCAAGTTTATCGAGGATAACGCGCTCGACGTACGCAATCTGGACGTGTAAGGTGGCGACGATCAAACCGCGCCGTATGAATCTAACCGGCGTGTGAATCTAACCGGACGTGTGAATCTAACCGACGTGTGAATCTAACCGAGCCGCGACCGCGAGGGAGCGGTTCTTCGTCTTACGATATGGCGATTGAAAAAATAGTCCAAAAATTCCAAAGCGCGGTCGAAGCCGACCGCGCTGACCGGGCCTACTATCGCAGCCTCACCCCGCAGCGCCGTCTCGATATCATGCTCGAAATCATCTACAACCACCATACAGGCGGTAATCCGGATGCAACTCTACCCAGACTTTCGCGCGTTTGTCGAGTTGTTAAACGCGCGCAAAGTTGACCCGCTCAACTCGATGGGAGCCCAGGAAAAGGGGCATCCTCAAGCCAACTCGGCGCGGAGCCATCGCAAAACGTAGTCGCACTCGGCCCGCACTTGCCAAATCGAGCGCCCGGTGACCTGCGCCAGTTCGTCCCAAGTTACTCTGTGCTGATACTTCATCTGGATTAACTTGCAACCATCCGGGTCGATCTTCTCGAGTTTTCGCAAGGCGGCCGACAATTCCACCATCCGCGAATCTTCGCGCAATACAATGAGCAGATGCTCGATTGGCGGGGCCTGCCGTTTTCGGGCCTTGCGCTTTCTGCCTCGATCGGCCAACACTTGGCGCATCCCGGAAGCCATCAACGAGTAGAAATGTTCCCGGCTGCCAACCGCCGTTCGTAGCCGTGTACCGGATACCTTCTGCGCGAATACTTCCTGGACCAGATCCGATGCGTCAAACCCGTTCGTCTGTTCGCGAGACATCAATGAACGAGCCATCCTTCGGAGGCGGGCAGCCGCAGCGGTAAATAGCGAATGCCCAGCGTCGCGATCTCCGCTCTGCATCCGCTGGATCAACTCCGTCAGTTCCGCGTCTTCGATCACTTCCCTTCAGTCTATTTCATCTACCAACCGCGCCGCCTATCCTGCCTCGCCCAACCTGCGCATCCAGGCGCCAACGTCCTGGGCCCGGCGTTCCGGATCGAAGCGCAGCGCCTCCACAAACACGCCTGCGGCCGGCGCACTCAGTCCGAATTCCTGCACTGCCGCGCGGCGAAACTCCGGTTCCCAGAGTTCACTCATTGGCAGGTCCACATCGGAGTACCGGCGGCCTGTCAACATTTCGAAAGCGACCAGCGCAAAAGCATAAACATCGGTCGCCTTTGAGTACCGCCCCAACAATTGCTCCGGGGCCATGTAGTGAACCGACCCCGCCGGACGGCTATACTCGTTCAAACCGGTCGACAGGTGAAGCGCGGAAGCGCCGAAATCGATGATCAACGGACCCTCGCGGGCCAAGAGAATATTCTCCGGCTTAAAGTCCGAATGCACAACCCCGCGCGCGTGAGCCGCTGCCAAAACCTCCGACAATCTGCGCAACAACTCCATCGCCTCGCCCCGGTCAAATCGGCCATTGCGCAACCGGTCGCGCAACGTGGAGCCATTCACGTAGGGCATCACCAGATGAGGCACCATTCCACCGTCGATCCAAGTGTCGGTGATCGGCACGATTCCGGGATGATTCACCATGCTTGCGGCCGCCACTTCCTGAGCCAACCGCCTCCCGAGCCGCTCGACCGGTATACCGCTGGTGCGCAGACGCTTGACCACGACCCGGTTACCGGTATCTTCGTCCATGGCTTCGAAAACCTGGGAAAATCCGCCATCGGCAATCAGCCGGTTGACGCGATAACGGCCCTTCAAAAGCGCCCCAATGGTCAATCCGCCATCCACCGCCACAGAAGAAAGCCGCCCCGGCGTCGGTTCCGCATCCGCCATGAATCTGCGTTTGCGTTCGTGGTAGCGCCGCCGCTTCAGCCAGCCTGTCAGCCAGAAAACCGGGAGCAAAAACAAGCAGGACAGCGAGCCGCCAAACCAATATGACCGCCACCAGGGGATGCCGATTGACACTGGCATGCCAACGGCGTTGCTGCTGCCGGCGTACCGGAACTCCACTCGCCGGGCGCTGCGCGGCGCATCGTCCATCGGGATAGCATGATCGCGCACACGGCTCCAGGAGCCGGCGTCGAATCGATACTCGATCGCGTTGGGAGCGCCCAATTCACGCTCGGGCAATGCCGACAAATGAAGCACCGCGCCGTGACCCAGTATCGAAACCAACGCGGTCGGACGCAGCTCGATGCCGCCGTCGCCGGTCTCCAGATAGCTAATGGCAGGTGGTAATCCCGGGTCGCCATCGGCAAGCCGCGAGGGCAAACGCAGCAGCCGATCGCCCATCGCGATCATCACCGCCCCGTCGGGCTCATTATGAAACAACTGGTGCATCTCGCCATCGGGCGCCACGAGACGCGCCCACCGATCGCCCTCGCGCCGGACGAATGCGCCCAGGTTCGACCCGCGCCAAAGCCGGCCCTTGCCATCAACACCCAAGAATTGGGTGTCGCCCGGAAAGCCGTTCGACTCCTCAAAATGCCGGCAAGACCAAGCCGCGCCGTCGCTGACCGCCTTGGTGAATCCCCGCTGGTTGCGATATGCAAACCACCGCTCGCGATCGGAGGCAAATGCAACAGTCCGCAATTTCTGCGAGAGCAGGCAAGGCGGCAGCGGAGTCTCGCGCCATACGCCGTTTTCGTACAAAGGCAACCCGCCGTCGGCAATCGCGAACAAGCGGGCGCCATCTCTCACAAAGCCGCTGACGTAGCGCACCGTAGGGTACACGCCAGCATATCGTAGTGTGGGCTGTCGCTGAACCTCCGCCAGATTCTCCTTTGACGCCACCCATAGCCGCCCATCGACGCTGAACACGATCTGCCGGATATTCGCGACAAAGTTCGTGCCGCCAGACGGAACCACCCCGATGTAACGGCCGTCACCGCTCATGTGCATCACTCCCTGATTCTTGCCGGCCACCCAAACAGATCCGTCGGCATCGGCGGCCAAGCCCGAGAATGGAGCGTTCTCCCCTACTTGCCCCCACGGCCTCATAGTCGCTTCCGCGTTGGCCGAACCATCGCAAAACGCCGCTCCACCCTCGATCACCGCCGTGACATCCTGTCTGGCTACAAACAGGCGGCCTGCGTTTCGCGATACTGCCATGACTGGGCGGTCCGATAACGTGGGCGCCGAATAGCTGCCAATCGTGCCTCCACCGCCGGAAAATTGCAGGCCCTTGTCGCCCAACGCGGCCCAAACGTTACCGCCCAAGTCGGTTGCCATCTCCTTGGCACCCGGCAGGCGGAGGCTGCGCCCTTTCGAAGACAGCCACATGCTGCAGGCTTCATACCAGACCTCTCTACTGTCGCCGGCCAAAAGCCGCGCGCCGACCGGTAACGCGGACGTGTACTCGGAAGCGAAAAAGAAATGCCCGCCGCTTCGTTCAAAACGAAAAACACCCGTCGTGTGAGCCGTGAAAATCGTGCCGTTTCCGGCAGGTACGACCTCCCGCTGCGGAAGCATCTCCCGATGCAAAGTCTCCTCGCCACGTTCGAAGGCGCCATTCCGGAATCGCACCCACTGAACGGTCGATGGCTTCCCTTGTGCAAAACTCCCCCCAAACCAGACGCGGCCGTCTGGTTCGCCGTGCAGGCGGAGGCTGGTCGCAATCGCCGGGCCATCGGCGGCCCGCCACTCTTTACCCTGCCGGTACCAAACGCGGAGCGGCCCCGGATTGGTGTACAAAAATTCGCCCGCGGCTTCGATCGGCGTCACAACGTTGCCGGGGCTCGCTTGAAGAAACCGGTCTCCGTCCAATCGCCATAAAGTGTTCGCGGCCTGGGCCCAAACGGTGCCATCGCCGGTGACGGCAACGTGGTTTGAACCGCTCACCGGCAGACCCAGCCGCGAGGCAGGCAGGTACGTAACACCATCGAATCGGAAGGTTCCTTGCTCGCCGCTGACCCAGACGAAGCCCTGGCCGTCGAACGCGATCCGGCGGACATCCACACCTGGGCCCAGCGGGTGTGTGACCGCAACAAGCGGAATTGCGAGAAACAGGGCTGACAACCGCACCTACTCAGTATGCGAAGAACCCGGGGACTTCTGTTGTCGGCCGCCGTTCCATTCCTTCGCGGTCGGAGATTTTCATATTCGCCACCGCAGAAACCAGGTGGCTTCTCGCATACCTTGCCGGGGGACCATCTGTAAGTGGCGGAACAAGAGGAACAAGAGTCGGCCCAGCAGTCCGGATCGGGATACCCGGAGCAGCCCGGACAGGCACTCCCGGCCGCCGCGAATGGCGGAGGGGACGCTGCTACGGTAGAAGCGCTACTCGATCTGCGACGCGAAATCGCCGGCCAGGCCGCACGCGAAAGCGCCGCCAGCAAGGCTGTCGAATATCTATCCGCCGAATTGGATGTCCTCAAGCGCCAGCAATCGGCAGCCTCTATGCGCCCGCTGCTACTCGATCTGTTGCGGATCGTGGACCGCATGGAGGGTGAACTCGCCCAAGCCGGCAATCCCCAACTCGAAGAGTACAGGGACGAGTTTCTCGAGGCCTTGCGACGCTTTGAGGTGACCGCCCTTGAGGATCCAGCGGCGGACGGTTTTAACCCCGAGTTGCATCTGGCGTTGCGAACCATTCCTACTACGAACGAGGCCTCAGGTCTCCAGGTGGCCGAAGTCCTGCGCAAAGGCTATCGCCACCGGCGCGCGATCCTGCGCCCCGCCGAAGTGGCGATTTACAAGTTCCGCGCTCCAAGCGCCAGCCAGATCTAAGCCCACGAGGACCAGCTATCAATCATGCCTAACTACATCGGAATCGATCTGGGAACTACCTACTGCGCCGTGGCCAAAGTGAACCCGGCCGGCCAAGCCGAAATCGTCGCAAACCGCGAGGGCGAACACATAACGCCTTCGGTCGTGATGTTCGATAGCGGCCAGCCGTTGGTCGGGACGATGGCCAAACGGTCGGCAGCGTTGAACCCACTCAACGTCGTGCAATTCGTCAAGCGCCAAATGGGCGCCGGAGACTGGCGGTTTGTCACCGAAGAAGGGCAGCAGTTCGGCGCCATCGATATCTCAGCCATCATCCTAAAGCGGTTGAAAGAGGATGCGGAATTACTTCTCGGCAGCCCTGTCGATGGAGCTGTAGTTACCGTTCCCGCTTACTTCAACGACGGCCAACGCAAGGCCACCATGGACGCTGGCGCCATTGCCGGGCTGAACGTGCTTGAAGTGGTGAACGAGCCTACGGCCGCCGCGATCGCCTACGGGCTCGGCCGTTCTACCGGGCCCGCCAAAGACGAGACCATCGTCGTTTACGACCTCGGCGGTGGCACCTTCGACGTCACTTTCATGCGCTTGCGCGCCGGCAAACTCGAAGTGATCGCGACGGGCGGCGACCGCAATTTGGGCGGTTTCGATTTCGACAATGCCGTGATGGAACTTCTAAACGAGGCATTCAAGACCGACCATGGCGTCGATCTGTTCGACGACCCGGCCGCCGCGCAGGATCTACGCGAAAAAGCAGAAGTCGCCAAACGCACGCTATCCAGCCCGAAAATGCAAAGCACTCAGGTATTCCTGGCGGGCGGCGGCAAAACCAAACGCGTGGCGCTTACGCTGGCGGATTTCGACCGTGTCACAAAAGACCTGGTCCAGAAAACCGCCAACATCCTGGAACTGGTGCGCGAAGATTCCGGACTGGCTTGGACCGACGTCGACAAGTTGCTGTTAGTAGGGGGATCGACACGCATGAAGTCGATTCCGGCCATTGTTGAGAAGGTAGCGGGCAAGGCGCCCTCGATCGAATTGCACCCCGATGAGGTGGTCGCTCTGGGGGCAGCGCTGAAGGCGGAATTCCTGGGCGCGGCGGCGGCGGGCGGACGCGGCTCACGCGGTGGCCTCGAACCGCCGGAAATCATTGATGTCTGTTCTCACAGCATGGGCGTCGTTGTCAAGCGGGGGATGGGCCAAGCCAACTCGATCGTGCTGAAGAAAGATACGCCGATTCCCTGCGAAGTAAGCGACGTGTTCACGACGGTGCAGGACAATCAAACCGGGCTCCGGCTCAAGATTACCGAAGGCGAAGCGGAGGATCTGGCGGACGTCACCATGGCCGCCGAAGCCGACATCGCCATTCCCCCGTATCCGGCGGGCGCCGAAGTTCGTGTCACTTTCAAGTACGACAAGAACGGCACCATCCGTGTGACTGTTTTTGACCTGACCGGCAAGCGCGATCTCGGCGAGGTGCAGCTCAAACGAGGCTCCGGACTTTCCGACGCCGCCCTGGCGGACAAGAAGCGGCAATTGAAAGGAATCGCCGTCGCGTAAACCGGTCATGACGAACTACTACCAGATCCTGGCTATCGATTCTGGAGCCGATGGCGCCACGGTGAAGGCGGCCGTCATGCGCCAACTCCGGACCTGGAGCGGGCGCGCTTCTTCGCCCTCGCTCGAGCGCCGCCAGGAAGCCGAGAAGACGATGAAGTTGATCTCGGAAGCCGAGGCGGTTCTCTGCGATCCGGCCCGGCGTAAAGAATACGATCGCGATTTGGCGGCCCAACCGAAAGCTGCGGCGGGTCCGTCGCCTGCGGCGGAGGCGGCCCCGAACTCATCGGCGGAGCGGCTCGTGGAACAGGGATTGAACATGTCCACCGAAGGCAGGTACGCCGATGCCCTCGAACTGGCCACCCGCGCCACGGAGTTACAGGGCAACTACGGAGAGGCCTGGGCGCTGCTGGCCCGGGTTCACGATCATATCGGCGAAAAACAACAGGCGCTCTTCGAATACGCACGCGCGCTCCGTCTGATGCCCGCCGACGCGGGGTTGCAGTTTGAAACGGGCTTGGTTCACGAGGGACTAAAGGACTACGACCGCGCTCTGGAACATTTCGAGGCAGCCAAACGCCTGTCGCCGAACGATGTGGCGTATCGGGCCGAAATCGCCTGGATCTACTATTTGAAGGACAACCGGACGCAGGCGATCTCCATTTGGGAAGATTGCCTCCGCACCGATCCCGCCAACAAGCCGGTCAAGGATATGTTGGCGCAAGTTCTTCTTGAGCGTGAGAGCGAGGCTTTGTGGACCATTCCGAGCGGCATGGGGTTGCCCGAAGGCCGGTATGCGAGTTCATTGGCCCAGATCCAGTCCGCGCAGGCCGCGATCGACAAGGTCCGGCAACTAGGCGCTCCTTCCGCTCGGCTCAACGAGATCGTCCAGGAACTGGAGTCCTTCATCGCAGCATCGCTGACGATGCATTTTCAAGGAACGCGGCGGATCCTGATCGGAGCGGCGGCGATGTCCGCGCTCGGGTGGGTCTGGATCGGCGGTTTCTCCGGCTTCCTGTACCAGCTTTGGTACCTCGGCGGCGGGGCGCTGTATTTCTTTGCCTCGCGGATTCCCGCGTATGCCGTTGTCGCTTCCCGGCTCCAGCAACAGGGAGGCAAGACCAGCATCGGGCTGAGGGTGGCGGAGAACGGGCCGGGTTGCCTGCTCAGTCTCGCGTTCCTGTTCCTCCCGTTTGTCGCGATTGTCACCTACATCAAGAATCGAAAATTCGTCCAGAGCTAAGAGCTCGCAAGGTGGAAAACTACGATGGCTGACCCAACTCAGGTTCCCGGTCTCAAGGACCCGGCGCGCGCGGCGTTTCTAGGCACGCTGTATCCGCCCGCCGGCTATTGGTACGCGGGCAAGAAATTCGGCGCGATATTCGCGTTTATCTGCGAAGATATCATGTACGCCATGATCCCCCTGGCGGGGCTAGGCTTGGTTTTCTTAGTTCTCTTCCGGCTGTATTGCCGATGGGAGCTTCGCAAATTGGTGGAGAAGGCGAATCAAAAGAAGACGGCTGCGGCGGTGAAGTTTACTCAAGGGACGCGATAGAAACAATGTCGATCTGGAGTGCAGGGACAATCTGGCTGGCGGTGGCAGTGCTGGCGGGGGCGCCGCTGGCGTTTTCTCAAGCGCCCCCTCCGTACATCCTTCGCACGTTGGCGGGCTCGCACTTGATCGGCGATGGCGGTCTTGCCACGGTTGCCAATCTCGAAAACCCCACAGCCACCGTGGGCGACAAGGTTGGTAACATTTACATTCTCGACGCGGGCCATGCGCGTATCCGGCGCGTCTCACCCGATGGGGTCATTAGCACTTTTGCGCCACTGCCGTTTGCATCCGGAAACGGCATGACTCTGGACGGAGATGGGAACCTACTGGTTGCCACCGTCACCCGAATCGTCAGAATCACACCCGATGGGACGACGGCCACGATCGCCGGCAAAGGCAGCCTTGCCTCCGATGGAGACGGACAACCCGCGCTGTCCGCGAACATGGCGCCCTTTGGTATTGCGTGGGCGCCGGACGGCTCGATCTACTTTACTGAAAGCGCCCCTTACAATACGGTTCGTAAGATCGACCCCAGCGGGCGGGTGACCACGATCGCAGGTCAGGCCCGCACCACCGGATTCCAGGACAATGTACCCGCCGGCGAAGGAAAGCTCAACGCCCCGCGAGGCCTCACGCTGGACGCGGAAGGCAACGTTTATGTCGCCGACTTGCTGAACTACCGGATCCGAAAAATCTCCGCGGCCGACGGTCGCATCACTACGGTGGCGGGCAATGGAGGCGTTGGCGTTGCGGCCAACCTGGCGGTCGCTACGGCCAGTTCGATCGGCTCTGTCCAGTCGATTGCGATCGACTCAAAGAAAGTGCTTCACTATGCGACTCTGCTCCCTTCGCGGCTGGCCACCATTGCGTCCGATGGGGTCATTCGTGTGGGAGGCAGTTCGTTTACGAATGCCCAGCTACACGTAGATTCGACAAATGGACTTTTGATCGCGGAGCCTAGTTTTAATCGCGTCCTACGGCTGGCTCCAGACGCGAGTATCACCAACTTTGCGGGCACGAGCAGGTCCACCGGGGATGGCGGGCCGGCCAACGCAGCGGCTTTGAACAAGCCAGCGGGAATCGCTATCGGCTTGGATGGTTCGATCTACATCGCCGACACCGCCAGTCACCGGATCCGGAAGGTGGATCCGAACGGAGCGATCTCAACCGTGGCAGGGACCGGTGTCCCAGGCTTCAGCGGTGATGGCTCCGCTGCGAAAGCGGCACTGCTCAGCAGTCCGGAGCATTTGGCCATCGATCAGGGCGGAAATCTCTTTATCAACGACAAAGGGAACACGCGCATCCGGAAAGTGACTCCCGCTGGGATCATAACAACTGTGGCCGGGAGGACCTTCTCTGCCGCCACGATCCGCGAAGGCACGCCAGCCACCGATTCCTACATCGGCCTCCCCGACGGCCTTACCGTGGATCGCACCGGAAGAATATACCTGAGCCACTTCACCACAGCCCAAGTCTGGATGGTGGACTCGGCTGGACTCATCCGTTTGATCGCCGGGAAGGGGCAGAAGGGTTTCGGGGGCGACGGCGGGCGGGCCGTCGATGCGCTCCTCGATTTCCCGAGAGACCTTTTCTTTGACGAGCAGGGCAATCTTTTTATTGCGGACTACTCAAACTCCCGAATCCGTAAAGTCACGCCTGCCGGGACGATCACCACCTGGCTGGGTAATGGCACCTTTAGCGCAACACCTTTGGGTGCGGTGGTTGGGCCTTCGACGCCATTCCCCAACCCCGGGACAATGGCGCAGGACCCAGCTGGCAACATATTCCTCGTACGTGGGTCTAACGCCTATCAAATAACGCCTAACGGCCAGATCTTCCTCATTGCCGGGGGCGGCGTCACTTCGATCAATTCATCGGCGCCTTTTCCCGAAGATATCAGCGCAAGGTCGGTGTCCCTGTCAGCAGACACCTCACTGGCTCTGGATCGAGCAGGCAAACCGCTGATCGTGAACGAAAACCTGAATCGCGTGCTGAGGCTCGAACCGAATGCGCCCGGACGGCTGGAAGCGGTTAACGGA
>JAYUSQ010000082.1:0-24406 GCA_043755595.1 Acidobacteriota bacterium
CTCAACTACCTACATTGCTCGAACCATTCGGCTTCGAAATCACCGAGAAAGCTCTGGTTCAAGCTGCGGCGGCCTGAAAAAATGTAGAAACTCCAGGAGCCGGTCTATACCGGCTTGGCGATGTCGCGATGCGAACAACTGACGCGGAATCCGGCATTCGCGAGGCGTTTTCGGATCTCGTCGGCAATCATGACGCTGCGGTGATGTCCGGCCGTGCAGCCGAAAGAAATGGTCAGGTAGCTCTTTCCTTCTTGAATGTAATGAGGCAGAAGGTAGATGAGCAGATCGGAAATCCGCTCGATGAATTCCCGGGTCTGCGGGAAGGAGCGGATGTACTTGGCGACCTTCGGATGGCGGCCAGTGAGCTGCTTAAACGCTGGAATATAGTTGGGGTTGGGAAGGAAGCGTACGTCGAAGACGAGGTCGCTGTCGGGCGGGACGCCGTGCCGGAACCCGAATGAGTTGATATAGACGCGGATCTTGGTTTCCGGCGCGCCCGCTCCCACGGCGGTGCGGATGTGATCGCGTAGGTCGTGCACGTTGAACTTCGAGGTGTCTATGACGGCCGTGGCCAAATCGCGGATCGGCGCCAACCGTTTCCGCTCCGTCTTGATACTGGCGGCCACGGTCGAATCGGTGCCTAGCGGATGCGGACGCCGGGTCTCGGAATAGCGTCTGGCGAGCGTCGTGTCATCGGCTTCGAGAAACAATAGACGCACCGCGCGTTGCCGGCGAAGCGTCTCGTAAATGCGCGGGAACTGCTGCAGGGCCGCGCCCTCGCGGATGTCGACGACGAGGGCTACCTTGGCGATATCGGAGGCTCCCTGAGTTAATCCGGCCAGTTTGGGGATCAACTCGATCGGGAGATTATCGATTGCGTAGTACCCAAAATCCTCCAGGGCCTTGAGGACGGTGCCCTTGCCGGAACCGGACACGCCCGTGATGATCACCATCTCGGCCGGCGCGGGACGCTTGGCTTTTGCCGTTTTAGCTTTCGATGAGGTCGAGATGGCCATCTTTCCGCCGAATTAATAATGCCAGACGGCTCGTACCGGCGTCACGGTAGGCCACATATTCGCGTTTGTTGTCGATCAGGAGCAGGGCTTCGTCCACAGTCATCGGCTTGCGCTGGGGCGCGATGCGATAGACGCGAACGGCGGCCGGTTCGTTGTCGGCCTCAACCTCGACCGGCACAGCCACCGGCATCGCCGGTTTACCGGCGCGCCGCTTGACGGCCAACTTTTTGTCGTGCAGCTTCAGCATCTGCTTTTCGAGTTTGTCGCAGGCGCCGGCTAACGCCGTGATTTGGTCGGTAGCGGCATGAATGCCCGCCTGGGGCTGCCCGCCGAGGTTCAGCGTCAATTCAGCTCGATGGAGATGCCGCTCGTGCTTGAGAATGACATGCAGTTCCTTCTCCGACCGGCCGTCCAGAAGTTTACTAAGGCGCGCAAACCGCGCGTCTAACTTTTTTTGGGTATCGGCGTCGACTTTCTCGAGCTTCCCTGTGTAGTGGATTTTCATGAAATTGTAGGGCGTCAGGCCCGCTGTCTGCGCTGGTGCGTAGACGGAATCTTCATATCCTCGCGGTACTTGGCTACGGTGCGCCGCGTGACGTCGATTCCTTCCCCGCGAAGTCTGGCCGTGATGTGATCGTCGGTGAGCGGTTGGCGCGCGTCTTCCTCGTCGATCATTTTCTTGACCTTCCGTTTGACGACCAGGAGCGGCGTATCGCTGCCAGCCGAGCCTTGCACGGCTTCAGAAAAGAAGTATCGCAACTCGAAAACGCCCTGCGGCGTGTGGGCATATTTTTGCGCCACGGCGCGCGACACCGTCGATGGATGCACGCCGATCTCTTCGGCCACGTCCTTGATCATCATCGGTTTCAATTGGTCGATGCCGTTGTCGAGAAATTCGCGTTGGCGGGCAATCACGCTCTGGCACACCTGGACGATGGTGCGCTTGCGCTGCTCGATATTCTTCAGCAGCAGCAAAGCCGATTGAAAGCGCTCTTTGACGTAGTTGCGGACGTCTTTCTCGTTTTCACGGTCCAACAGGCGGCGATATTGTGGATTGAGGCGAAGCTGGGGGATGTCGTCGTCGTTGAGCGAAATCAGGTAGTCGACGCCATCTTTGGTGATGTAGACGTCGGGCTCAATGTGGCGCGCGCCTTGCACCGAATAGCGCAGGCCGGGGCGAGGATCAAGGCGCTGGATGGCGCGCAGAGCGATCTGAACATGCTCGATCGGGCGGTTCAAAATCTTGGCCAATTCGCGATGCTGGCGGGTCTCGATCAGCCGCAGATGATGCTCGACAATTTGCCAGGCCACACCGCCGCGGGCGTTGCGGTGATCCAGTTGTAGGAGCAGGCACTCCTGCAGGTTGCGCGCGCCCACGCCAGCGGGGTCGAGTTTCTGGACTTCGGTGAGCGCCTCTTCGACGATAGGCATCGGCTGGCGGCTGGCGGCCACGATTTCTTCCAGAGGCTCGATGAGATAACCGTTCTCATCGAGGTTGCCGATGATCGCGTCAGCGGCGTCGCGAATCGGTCCACCCAACGCGACGAGGCTCAACTGCTGCTCAAGATGGTCGGCCAGACGCACCGGGGCCGACAGGAACATTTCAAACGAAGGCTTGTCGGAAGCTTCCTGCGCCGGGGATTTAAAGCCGGGATCGAGGTAGTCGTCAAAGTAGCTGCCGAAGTCGATTTCATCGAATGGGTCGGCTGCTTTTTCCGGTTCCGCCGGGGTATCGGGGCCGTTGTCGTTTGCCACCGAGCCTGGGGCCGGAGCGTTGCCAGGCGAATCGTCGGCATAATATTCGACGGCGCTCGCCTCGGCGTTTTGCGCCATGTCCATGAACGACTGGTCGGCCGGGTTTGGATCGCGCTCAGCCTCCAGCAGCGGCTGGAGTTCTTCGGCGGTCAGCTCTTCGCCACCATCGGCGGATTCTTCGAGAACGGGATTCTCGGAGATCTCCTGCGCGATGAGATCCTTCAGTTCCAGCCGGGTCATCTGGAGCACGGTGACCATCTGCACAAGGCCTGGCGTCAGAATCTGCTTCTGCGACACCTTGAGCTGAAGCCGTTGAGACAGCAAACTCATCTTGTCCCATTATAGAGAACGCGCTAGGGCTTCCCGGCCGTATTGTGTAGGTATCGATGCTAGTCCGGTTTGCACTGCCGTTTCTGTTCTTCTTTCACGACTGGCCGCAGTTGCTCGGCCCGGGTCGAAACGGAATCTATTCCGATTCCGATGTCGCCTGGCCGACACAATTTGCCTGGCAGACGGAAGTGGGCTCCAGATTTGCCGCGCCCGTGATCGCCGCAGGCAAGGTGATCCTTTTTCACCGCAAGGGCAAGCGCGAGATCATCGAAGCGTTTGAAGCATCCACCGGCAAGACGGTTTGGGCGTTCGACTATGTCACCAACTACCGGGACGATTTTGGCTTTGACGACGGCCCGCGCTCCCCGCCCACGGTGGCCGATGGGAAGGTGTTCGCGTTTGGGGCCGAGGGTGTGCTGCACGCGCTTGACCTGGCTACCGGCGCAATGCTGTGGCGCGTGGATGTTCACAAGCAGTACGAGTCGCCCAAGGGCTGGTTCGGCGCCGGCTGCGCTCCGCTGGTTTACGACGGCGAATTGTTTCTCAATATCGGGTCGAAAAAAGCGGGCGTAGGCGCATTCGATCCATCCACCGGCAAGCTGATCTGGCCGGCCGCCGCTGCCTTCGGGATTGTGTTTCTCGGCCAATGTCGCTTCGCCGCTGGTGGACGGCAACTTGCTCTTCATCAGTTCAAACTACGCGGTGGGAGCGATCGTGCTCGACTTTTCCACCAACCCGCCCACCGAATTGTGGTCCGGCGACGACGCTATTTCGGCACACTACGCCACTCCTGTCCTGAAGGATGGCGTGTTATACGGGTTGCACGGTCCAACGCAAACCGGCCAGCAACTGCGCGCCGTGGAATTGCGGACGGGCAAGGTGCTTTGGAAAATGCCGGCCAGTCAGAATGGCGGGTCGGTGACCCTTATCAAGGATCACCTGATGATGATCCGCGACGACGGGCAGATTTTCAGGATCGATCCGAGGCCTCAGGACGTGGAAGTACTGAGTAACTACAAGGTCCTGGACGGCAAGATCCGAGCGTTTCCCGCGGTGGGAAACGGCTTGGTCTGCCTGCGCAATAGTTCCGTTCTTGCTTGCTTACGCTAGGCCGGTTGGCGCGCCCGGACTAAGTCGGTATTTTTAATACTGTGCATCATAGCGACCGCAGGCAGCGTCCCCGAAGGGGCACAACACCTGATCCCCTGACCGAATGGCGAGTCGGGGGAGGTCCAGGAGGGGGAAGCCTCCTGGGTTCAGCTTTCCGGCCCTCCCTCTATTCCAAGTTCAGCCTCAAGTTCTTCCACGGTAGGCAAGCTGCCTGTAAGCCCGGCGGGCAGCTTCACCAAGTGCGTGAACTCGGAGATGCCCATGGGGGATGTCGTACCGCGGAGCGCGTATTCAACCACAAGTTCCTTTTTCGTCCTGCAAAGAATCGGGCCGATGCTTGGCTGGTCAGCCGGGTGCTTCAGCATGTCGTCCACGGCGGCCAGATAGAAGTTCATCTCCCCGTGTACTCCGGCTTGAATGCCCCGCCCTTTAAATCTTCTGTGGCGCTCGGCGTTATGTGGCGCAGGAACCAATTGCCAGCGATTTCAGGATAGTACAAGGCGGCCAGCGCCATTTAATTTCAGAACTCCTGATCTCAGGCGGGAATCGGGAATGCGCCAGGAATTTGACCGATCCAATCCTGGAGACGAGCGCAACGGCGGGATTGAGGCGGACGGTTTGGCCGACGGATCTGGAGCAACGGGCCACGACGTACGGTTGAACCGCGTCGATGTCAATTTCTTTCGGGTCTTTGAGGTTCCGGTGTTGGCCGGCCGCGCGTTCGAGCAGGCGGATACTACTGACGCAGCCACTGGATCCGAAGACCTGCCCGGCGGCCAAGTAGCGATCGTCAACTTGTCTTTCGCCCAACGGGTTTTCGGCGGCCCTACGGCGTTGAATGGGGAGCCCGGGCGGTGGTACGAGATCGTCGGAATCGTCGGAGACTTTCCCGCCGGCGTAAGCCAAGGAATGCGCGACTCCAACCTGAAGGTGTACCATGCGGCTGCTCCCGGGCAGGTGCGGCCGGCAGCCATGGCGATTCGGGTGCGCGGCGGCGACGCCTCCACCTTCACCCGGCGTTTATGGGAGATCACGACAACCCTCGATCCGATCTCCATCTACGGAACATCCGCAGCCTGGACGAGGTCTTGCGGAGTGAACAGTGGATCAGCCGGCTGCAAGCGGCGGTGGCGGTTGCCGTCTCAGTGAGCGTTCTGATGCTCTCGCCGGCGGGCATCTATGCGCTTATGTCGTTCACGGTGTCGCAGCGCCGTAAGGAGATCGGGATCCGCATCGCGCTGGGAGCCGGGCGAAGGCGGATAATCGCGAGCATTTTCTCGCGAGCTCTTGTCCAGCTAGCCACCGGAGCGGCGCTCGGCTTGGCCTTGGGGGCAGCGCTTGAGAAGGTGTCGGGAGGCGATTTGTTGCAGGGCCACGCAGCGGTCGCGTTGCCTGCCGTGGCGCTTTTGATGATGGCGGTGGGCTTCCTGGCGGCGCTGGGTCCGGCCCGCCGTAGCTTGCGGATCGAGCCCACCGAGGCTTTGCGGGAGCAATAGGCGAGCCCACCGCCCGAGTCCCGCCTTGTCTATGAACCGCTTTTTTTCTTGTTGTCGGCGTTACGATATTCCTCAATGAGCGTGAGCGCGCGGTCCATGCCGGGAGCCCCGCCGAGCGAAATCGCTTTCTTCACCATCGGGTAGCCGTCGCGCGCGGCCAGCCCCGTGCGAATTTGCCAGCTCTGTTTTTCGCTTGGGGAGAGCATGTCATAACGATAGATGAACGACGCTTGGCGGACGGACTCAATCCAGTAGCCGGCGTCGAACCAAGCCACGGCTGCGCCGGACTCAGCCGCGCGCGCGTCAAGTTTCGCCGCCAGTTCGGCAGCGAGCCGGGCGTCGCGCGCCGCATAGATTGCGCTACGCCTCATCGTTTCCATCCGGACGGGAATGGCAGTACCGGGCGAGAGAATGGCGAGTGTATCCTTGACTAGGTTCGCCGATACGTCATAGAAACGGACGGCCCCGTCCCATCCTTGCGCTTCCGTCTTCCAGGGAAGAGTGGCGTCGCCAATCTCAATGCGATGGCAGATCAGCGGCGGCCCGGCGAGCGAGGGCAAGGCGAGCAGCGTCAAAGCGATCAAGCTATTTCTAAGATTCATTTGGTTTGGAATCTCCTTCTAGGTTCCACCTTGCGGCTGAACGAGGCTGAAACGCTAGTAATCTAGAGTGATTTTACCGTAAGCTTACTGCAGGCGGGGCGGCAAGATATTGAAAATCCGAGGGCCGCGTGCGAGAGTCAAGGACGTGCCAATCCCGAGCCCGGAGGCTGTCCGCGCTCACCTCGATTCGATTTTGCGATCCACGGGGTTTGCCAACTCCGAACGGATGAGCCGGTTTCTCCGGTACACGGTGGAGATGAAACTGCGCGGCGAGGAGGGTCAGATCAAAGAATTCCTCCTGGGGCAGGAGGTCTTTGACAGGGGCGCGGACTACGACCCGCGGCTTGATCCGATTGTCCGAGTGGAAGCTCGGCGTTTGCGGCAACGGCTGGGCCAGTACTACGCGGGGCCGGGGGGCGTCGAGCCGTTTCGGATCGAGTTCCCGAAGGGGAGCTACGCGCCGGTGATCGAGATTGTAGGTTCGGGGCTGGAACCGAATCCAGTGACGGCGCCGCGACGACTTTGGACAGCGCTGGCTGGTTTGGCGTTGTTGATCGCGGGCGCCGCCGCCGCTTGGATCAGGCTACGGCCGCCACCTTCGCCGATGTTCGCCGTGATTCCGGCGAGTTGGGTTTGGAACGATACGTCCGGGTTGGATCCGGGCGATGAGGCTTTGGCCGAAGCTGTTACGGCGCAACTGGCGAATCAAGGACGGATCGGAGTGATCGGGTGGCCGGTGGCCGCGCGCTCTCGCGGGGTTGCGCGGCAGGTTCGAGATTTGGGGCGTGAACTCGGGGTGGCGCAGGTGACTGTGGTTTCGGTTCGGCGAGAGGGCGGACGGATGCGCGTGACGGTGTTTCAACTGGAGGCCGCGACTGGCCGCAAGATCTGGGTGAATGATTATTTTGCGGATCAATTGGCTAGCAGCGCCGAGCGGGACCGCGTTGCGCGGGAAATCGCGGCGGCGATCGAGTAAAGTATTTTCTGGATCGCTTCGCGCCGTCACCATGGCACAAGTGGGCACGGCTACGGCATCCTCCGGTATTCGGATCGACAGTAGTGCATGCTGTTCAACGAGTCAAAGGCGTATCGTGCTCAGAAGATGACGATGGAAGAGATTACGACCAAGCTCAATATTCTGATTCAAGCGAACGACTACCCGGTGCTCTACAGGTACGAAAAATATGATCGGCAGAGGGCCGATACGCACGCCAGAATCGAGCTTGAGCGGTATTGCGCGCGCATTGGCGGAAAACAAGCGAAGCAGATTCCGGACGCAGCAAAACCAAAGCGCAAGAAGTGAAGGGGCCGCCAGTCCCGCGCAGGCCATCGCGTAGTATACTCAGCCGGAATGCCAAACTCACAGGACGCGCGAGTAGACAATCTCATCCCTCAATTGAACGCGTTCGGGAGCGACTTCGCGGCTGTACGGCTTGAGGTAGCTCAGATAAAAGGTCGGGCCATGGCCGCGAGGGCGTCTAATGATCAAGCAAAGAAGGAAACGTGGCCCAAGCGGAACATCTGCATAGTGACCGGCTTGGCTTTCATATTGGGCTCCGGGGCGGTGCTCGGATACTTTCGGTGGACGGCGGACCACTACGTAGACGATCTTGTGGATGCTAGGCTCAAGGGTACCCAGGAAGCGCTTGGCGCGCAGACAGCGGCTCTAAAAACACACGGCGAATCAATCGCGCGAATCGACGGGAAAGTTGATGGGCTCGAATGCTAGTCGCCTCCACCTCGCCCGCTGATCCCAGAAATCAGCGTGCCGCAAGGGAGCTGATTAATATTGCCCTGCGGGGGGCAATCCAGATCCAAACGATGATTATCGCTGATGCTGGAGTACGATTCATTGAAGGAGTTGATTCGGAGTCTTGGGAGGTGGGCATGGAATTCTTGGGGTGGGTTTATTCGGGCTGCTTCCAGTCGACAGGGCTGCAATCGTGGACGAGATAGGCAGTACGAGAACCCGGAGCGAGAGGTTTAGTCCACGCTTTATCAGGTGGAATGCTCGACGCTCATGCTGGCTTAGCATGACCGGATGATCGCGAATGACTTCCTCCACATTCCGAATGAAGCAAATCGACCCGGCAACGCGCCTAGCGAAGGGAATCCTCGTATCCCCGGATGTTTCGCTAAAGATTCACAGCTCCGTAGCTGAACTGAATCGCGGTAAAAATCCCCAAATGCCATCAACGCACCTTTAGGACACTACCCGTCGGCGGGCGCAGCAACCGGGCTATCCATGGGCAGTATGGCGAATCTTCCGGCCGTTGACCGAATCACCGTTGAAACGGGACGATGTGGCGGCAAGCCCTGCATTCGCGATATGAGGATCACGGTGCGTCGAGTGCTGGAGATTCTTGCGACCTATGACGACCGGGCGGAACTCTTTCGCGAATACCCATACCTTGAAGAAGAGGACCTGAAGCAAGCGCTCAACTACGCGGCCGCAGCGGTTGACGAGGGCGTGCGCGATCTCGTGGCATGAAGCGGATACTGCTCGACCAAGGGCTGTCTCCTTCGGCGGCAGTGCTTTTGTCTCAGGATGGTTGGGACGCGGCTCATGTTATGGACGTTGGATTGGACCACGCCGAAGATATCGAGATCCTCCGCTACGCTCGAGCCCATGGCAGGACCTGCGTCACTCTGGATCATGATTTTCATGCCCATCTGGCCATGCTGCAAAGTGCCGGACCATCCGTTGTGCTCATCCGAATCGAAGGATTGAAGGCGCTGGCGCAAATATCGCTTATTCATTCCGTATGGGAAACGTGTGGTGAAGAATTGGCCGCCGGGGCTGCGGTTTCGGTGGATGCGAAAACTATTCGGGTGTGCAAACTGCCTTTGCGCTAGCCCGCCTGGGCGGGATCAAAGTTAAAGGCGTCAGCCATCCTCGACTGCCGTTAGGACGCCGTCCTTTTCCCTTAGCAGCTTTTCCAGAAAAACGATGTGGCGTAGACCTTCAGATCGGGCGTGGCCCACAGCGGATATCACATGGGTTGCGGGCGTAGGCTTGTGGCGCAGGCGACTCCAGTTTTTCGAACGGCGGAATCTCGCCGTCTCATCCGTCCAGCTTCAGCGCGTTGACGGCCTGATGTACTAGTGGGTTAGCGTTGCCGCCCGTCTAGGTTAGATTTGGGGCGTGAACTCGGCGTGGCGCAGGTGGTTCTGGTTTCGGTCCGGCGCGAGGGGGGACGGCTGCGCGTGACGGTGTTCCAACTGGGGCTGCGGGGGGCCGGAAAAGCGGGGTGAGGGATTATTTTGCGGATGCTTGGCTAGCAGCGCCGAGCGGGACCGGGTTGCGGGGGAACTCGCCGCTGCGATCAATTAGCTCCCGGTCAGGCGATGGTACAGGTCGCGGAACTGGGCGAGCGTAAGCTGCTCGGCGCGCATGCCAGCTTCGGGGAGCGGGTCAATCACTTCCTTGCCGAAGATGCTGGTGAGGTTGTTGCGGAGCGTCTTGCGCTTCTGGCGGAAACAGAGGCCGACGAACGCGAGGAGCGGGGTCGGGTCTGGCGCCGGTTCGCCTTCGCGGCGGCGCGGGGTCAGGCGAATTACGGCCGAGTCAACCTTGGGCGGCGGATTGAACGCGCCGGGTGGGACTTTGAATAGCAGCTTGGTCTCGGCCGATAGTTGGGTGGCGACGGTGAGAAAGCCGTAGTCGCGCGTGCAGGGTTCGGCGGTGATGCGCTCGGCCACTTCCTTTTGGATCAGGAAGACGGCGCGCTCCAGATATTTGCCCATCGCAAGGGTGCGCTCGACAACCGGTGAGGTGATGTAGTAAGGCAGGTTGCCGACGACGACCGCGTGGCCCCATTGCGTCAGATCGGTAGCGAGGATATCGGAGGCGACCACTTTGACACGCGCGTCGCCGGCGAAGCGAACTAATAAGTGTTTGACCAACTCCGGATCGATTTCGATGGCGATCACACGATCGGCCCGTTCCAGCAGATGTTCGGTGAGCGCGCCCTGGCCCGCGCCGATTTCAACGATGAGTGGAACGTGTGAAGGCGCAGCGGCTGCGGCGATCCTTTCGAGATACCCACCCCGCCGCAGAAAATGCTGACCAAGCTTTTGCGCCAAAAAGCCAGAGTAGCGCGGGCTACCCCCGCACGTCTACAGAATTACGGCGAATGGTGATGCGAGTCTTGCCCATGGCAGGCTGACCGAAGAAGGTAGCCGGCGTGAATTTGGTATAGAGCAACGTGCTTTCGAGGCTGCGGACCAAGCCGGGATCCTTCGACCACTGTTGTCCCACCGGCACGGTGAAGCCGGTGACACGGCCTTGTTCGTCGGTCGTGACGTCCACCACGATTTCGTCGAAGTTCAGATCGTCGCCCGACAGATGGAGCGTCATCGCAAACTCAAGCGACGCTTGGGTGGAAATCGCAGTCGGCACGTCGGCGCGGATATTGCGATTGACGGCGAACGTGGGGCCCACGAGGCCGAACAGGAATAGAGCCGAGAGCAGCCCGCCGGCGCAAGGCACGGCATAGGGGCGCGCCAGATTGTTGACCAGCAGCGCGGTCTCTTCCCGGAGGAACGAGGCAAACGCGCGCAGGCTCACAAAGCGGCGGCGGCGCTGCGCGTGGCGCGAAGCCATCACGCGTAGTTGCGCCTGCAACTCAGGCGGCGGACTCAAACGGGGTATGGAATGCAAAGTCGGTTTCATGATTTACGCCGCTCCCAGCACGGCGTTCTCAGGCCGGTTATTGTTTGTTACCTGTCTCTCGCTCAGTAGCTCCTTGAGCGACTGGCGCCCGCGAACGATGCGAGTCTTAATCGTGTTGATGTTTACTTGCAGAACCTCGGCGATCTCTTCGTAGCTCAGCCCTTCGATTTCCCGCAGCACCAGGGCTTCGCGGAAGGCTGGCTTGACGTTTTTCAACGCCTCTTCAATGGCGGTATGCGTTTCCCGGTCGACGGCGAGTTCCAGCGGCGACGGACCGTGATCGGGCAGAATCTGTTCATAGGTGACGCCTTCGCCCTGGTCGTCGTCGAGCCCGGTTTCGTGGCCGCGCTTACGGCTAAACCAGCGCCGGTGATTGTGAGCCTCGTTCACGGCGATGCGGTAGACCCAGGTTTTCAATGAGCTCCGGCCGCGGAAACCGCCAATGGACCGGAACACCTTGAGAAACACTTCCTGGACTACATCGGCTGCATCGGTGGAATCCGGCAGCAGGCGATAGACGATGTTGTAGACCGGTTGTTGGAACCGCGTGAGCAATTCCTCATAGGCCCGGTCGTCTCCGGCGCACAGCCCCTCAATCAGGCGCACCTCGGATGAAGCCGCCGCTGACGACGCTGGCCCGTCCCAGGGTGTCGCCGCGACTGCGAGATCGAAGCTGAAGGTTGAATCAGCCACTTAAAGCGTCCTCGCTTTCAATTCTACAGGTAGAGACACCGGGCGTGGGGAAAAGGTTCCCGGGTGTTCCTTCGGTTCCGCAGATTTTCTTGCGGAACGGCAAGTTCCGATATTTGTTATAGTCCATTATGTCAATTTCGTGGTCCATAGAAGTACCGAGTCTCCGGAGGTTCAGCACGGTTTCGTTTCGACTTGTATGTAATTTGCTCCTATTGTCCCAGCTAACTATGGCGTGGGCACAAGAAACGACAGCCGATTCGGTCAAGGCAGACGCTGGGGCCGCCACTAGTGCCGCTGAAGCAGTCAAACGTAAAGTGGCACTGTCCCGCGAGGCTGGAAATGCGGCCCAGGCTGCCCAGAATGCCGCCAAAGCGGCCTCGACCGCCTTGGACAAGGCCGCTGCCACCAAGACAGCCGTCAGCGAGAAAAAGCCCGACGTTGATCTAAAGAAGCTGGCCGATGACGCCGCGGTAGCGGCCCGTAGCGCGGCAAATGAAGCCGACAAGGCCGCAAAAGCGGCGATTGCCGCCGAGGACGCGATCTCAGTCCAACCAGCCAAATCAACTGCGGGCGGCGCAGCCGCCGCTGCTTCGCGAGCAGCGCTTCGGGCCTCGGACGCCGCCAAAGCAGCCGAAACAGCGGCGCTTGCGGCCATTGGCGCGGTGGTCTCAGCCAAAGCCGCAGAGACAGCCGCAGAGACCTTGAAGGCTGCCAGCTTCGCTTCCGAAGCCGCCAGCCAGACAACCGTCGTTGCGCAACAAGCGAGCATGCCTGATTTGCCGGTAACAGATGAGGGCGACGATCGGATCTTTGGAGCCCTCCGCGCACGCCTCGCGGGCGGAGCCATCTTCTTCAATGGAGCACCCCAGATAGTAACTAATGCCGACAACACAACAGCGCGGATTCAGTCGAATCAGTTTGGCCAAGCTGCGATGTACCTAGCCTTCGAGTCTCAACCGCGGCTGTTCGGTTTTGGCAAAGGGTGCCACCTAACCGACGACGAACGCGACCGGATCAAAGCGGCAGCGAAATCATCTGACCCGGATTTGCGTGCCCGCATTGTACGCGACACTCATCAGCGGCAGAAGGAACGGTGCGAGGCGAACCCGCCCCGGATGTTCGACAGGTTCTACGTCGATCCTTTTGTGAACGTGCGCCTCACGGCTATTCCGGTAACTGGCCAGCAGCTAGCCGGACCAGTGCAGACTCCCGACCAAAGTTTTCTGCAGTCGCAAAAGGCGGCGCAGATCCAGTTCGGTGGCCTCGCTAGTTATAACTTTGGTGGCTTTGCCTTCAACAAGCAAGATTTCCATTGGGGGGTGGGGCCAATCGTTCGCGGCATGTTCCAGAGCGTAGCCGACACTCAGCGATCGCTTCGCGTCTGGAATCTAAATGATGACTTGTACGACGCACAGACCTACGGACTGAGAGCTACTCTCTATGGCAAGGCAGCTAACAATGCTACACCTCGCAGTCAAACCTGGATGCCGACGGCCTATTTTGATATGTCTTGGGGTAAGTTTCAAAATTTCGAAAGGGTATCGGACGGGACCACCGTCAGGGCCAACGCATGCCTTAAGGATCCTGCGAAATGTCTGAAGGACGGGCCGCCCCCGGAGAGCGAATTTAACCGGGTCAAGCCGCTCCGGATGTATATCGAGGGCCGCGTTTATCTAAAGTATCTCCATCTTGGGTTTGACTTGAATAACGGGGAAGGGCCCGACGACTTGCGTTTCATCGGCGGAGTCACGGTTACTCTGGATCGTTTTTTCCGCCGACAGTAGTGGCCGTCAGAACCGGGAGCGTTGGGCATAAAGAGTCTCGCCTTGGGTATGACAATCAGGCTGGGCCGGAACAAACGCCACCTAGCCACCTTCGGCGGCATCGCCATTCTACGCCGCCCAAGGCGTTGACGCGTTCCGCTAAATATTTCAACCATCCCCATATCGTTGAAGAAAGACTACCTTGGCGTCCCCGAGGCGTTCGGGGAAACGCCGCCTCAGACTCCCCCGCCCGCACAATAACAGCGATGAAAGGAGCGGGCATCCAATTCAACAAATCCGACAAAGAACGACACAATCCGACACATGTGAATTTTTCACCGCCCCTCACCGCGCGCTCGGCGAGCCCCAAGGGATACAATAAAGACCTCGCTATGGACAACGTCTCGCGCCGCGGTTTTTTCACTTCCGGAGCCGCGCTCGCCACGGCCTTCGGCTTCGATCTCCGCCCCGCCCAAGCCGCCGTCCGCGAACTCAAAATCTCGCGCACCACGCAAACCAACTCCGTCTGCCCCTATTGCGCCGTCGGCTGCTCGGTCATCATCCACACGCTCGGCGACAAATCGAAAAACGTCAAGCCTGCCGTCGTCCACATCGAAGGCGATCCCGATTCGCCCGTCAACCGCGGCACCCTCTGCTCAAAAGGCGCCTCGCTCAAGGAATTCGTTAACGCCGAGCGCCGCCTCACTCGCCCGCTCTACCGCGCGCCCGGAGCCAAGGATTGGACGCCCATCTCCTGGGATGAAGCGATTCCCAAGATGGCGCGCCTCATCAAGACCACGCGCGACAAGGGCTTCGAAGCCAAAGATGCGCAAGGCCGCACCGTCAACCGCCTAGCCAACATTGCCATGATCGGCGGCTGCACCGACACCAACGAGATCAACTACCTGCTCTCGAAATTCCGCTTCGGCCTCGGCATCCTGCCTTACGAGAACCAAAGCCGGCTTTGACACGGCCCCACTGTGGCCAGTCTGGCCGCAACGTTCGGACGCGGGGCGATGACCAATGGCTGGACCGACGTAGCCAATGCCGACGTCGTGTTGGTGATGGGCGGCAATCCGGCCGAGAATCACCCCGTCGGTTTCCGCTTTGTAATGGAAGCGCGCCTCAAGCGCAAAGCGAAACTGGTGTGTGTCGATCCGCGTTTTTCCCGCACTGCAGCGGTCTCGGACTTACACGTGCCCATCCGCGCCGGTAGTGACATCGCCTTCCTCGCCGGCATCATCAATTACTCACTCACCACGGGCCGCTACCAAGCCGAGTATGTCAAGCAACACACCAACGCCTCGTTCCTGGTTAAGGGCGCTTTCGATTTCGAGGGCGGGCATTTCTCCGGTTGGGACGAAGCCAAACATAGTTACGACAAGTCGTCGTGGCAGTATGAGCTTGATGAAAGCGGCTTTGCCAAGGTCGATCCCACGCTCGAGAACCCGCGCACTGTCTTCCAGTTGATGAAGACGCATTACTCGCGCTACACGCCCGAGAAAGTGGCGCAGGTTTGCGGTTGCACGGTGGAGGAGTTCAAAAAAGCCGCCGAAATGATCACGCTGGCGCACACGGCCGACAAGTCGGGCACGGTGCTCTATGCACTTGGTTGGACGCAGCATTCGCACTCAGTGCAACTCATCCATTGCGCGGCCATGGTGCAGTTACTCATGGGTAACATCGGCATGCCCGGCGGCGGTGTTAACGCCCAGCGCGGCCACGCGAATATTCAGGGCTCCACCGACATGGGTTCGTGGAATAACCTGCCCGGCTATCTCAAGATTCCGCGCGCCAATCATACTTCGCTCGACGAGTATGTCAAGGCTTATACACCCAAGGCCCTCCGGCCGGACGCCTTCAACTACTGGAGTAATACGCCAAAGTTTGCGGCAAGCTTACTCAAGGCCTACTACGGATCCAAGGGAACCAAGGAAAACGGCTTCGGTTACGAATGGATTCCCAAGGCTGGCGAAACCGCTAATCATGGCTGGGGCTACTTCTTCGACAGCATGTATCAGGGCGGCGTGGACGGGCTCATCTCATTCGGCATGAACCCTGTCGCCAACGGACCCAACACAGGCAAGATGATCGCGTCGCTCTCGAAACTGAAGTGGATGATCGTCGCCGAGAACTTTGAGACCGAGACGGCCGCGTTCTGGCGCGCCAAGGAACTCGCAAACAAGTATTACGAAGACGCCAGCGATCCGTCGGCGATTCAAACCGAAGTGTTCCTGTTGCCCGCTTCCTGCTTCGCCGAAAAGGACGGAGCCTTCGTCAACTCCTCGCGTTGGCTGCAATGGAAAGAAGCGGCGCTCGACCCGCCGGGCGATGCGCGGCGCGATCAGGAAATCATCGGCCGCCTCTTTCTCGAAATCAAGAGACTATATGAGAAGGAAGGCGGGCCGGGCACCGGCCAAGTCCTCAATATGGGCTGGAATTACGCGACTCCCGCCAGCCCCTCGCTGGTCGAGGTAGCGCGTGAGATCAACGGACGCGATCTGACGACCGGCAAACAAGTCAGCGGCTTCGGCGAGTTGAAAGACGACGGCACGACTATCTCGGGCAACTGGCTCTACGCAGGCTCATGGACCGAAGCGGGTAACATGATGGCGCGCCGCGGACAGGACGATCCTACCGGGCTCGCGCTCTATCCAAACTGGAGTTGGAGTTGGCCCGCCAATCGCCGCATCCTTTACAACCGCGCCTCCGCCGACAAAGACGGCAAGCCATGGGATCCCACTCGCGCGCCGGTCAAGTGGAACGAAACGATGGGCCGTTGGACGGGAGACTCGGTCGACTACAAAGCCGACTCACCACCAGATAAAATGTCGGCCTTTATCATGCTCCCCGAAGGCGTCGCGAAGTTATTCGCCGCTGACCTGGTCGAGGGCCCATTTCCTGAGCATTACGAACCGGCCGAGTCGCCGGTCGAGAACCCCATGCATCCGCTGGTCAGCTTCAACCCAATGGCGAAGAAGTTTACCGGCGCTGCCGACAAATATGGGACCGTGAAGGATTTCCCGTACGTCGGCATCACCTACCGGCTCACCGAACATTTCCATTACTGGACTAAGCACACCGCCGGGGCCAGCGAGTTAGTATCGAACTTCTTCGTCGAAGTACCGGAGTTGTTGGCCACCGAAAAAGGTATCAAGTCCGGCGACCTTGTCCGTGTCTCCTCGGCGCGCGGCAAGGTGGAAGGGCCTGCGCTGGTAACCAAACGAATGAAGGCTCTCAAAGTGGATGGCAAGACCGTCTACCATGTAGGCTTGCCGATCCATTGGGGGTTCCTCGGCCGCGTGTCGGGTCCGCTCATCAACAACCTGACCGCATCGGTCTACGATCCAAACTCAGGCACTCCTGAATACAAAGGGTTCCTCGTGAACCTGGAGAAGCTGTAACCTACAATGCCAGCCATCACTGTCGCTAAACTAATCGACACCACGCTGTGCATCGGCTGCAAAGCCTGTGAAGTCGCCTGCCAGGAGTGGAACGATCAGGAGTTCACGCTCGGAACCTTCGGCGGCACCTACCAGACGATGCCGGAGCTTGAGCATAACTTCTGGAACCTGATCAAATTCAATGAGCATGAACAGGACGGCGCGCTCAGTTGGTTGATGTCGAAGTATCAGTGCATGCACTGTGCCGACGCCGGCTGCATGGCCGCCTGCCCTGCCCCGGGCGCCATCAATCGCCTCGACAACGGCACCGTCGATTTTAATCATGACGACTGTATCGGCTGTGGCTACTGCATCACTGGCTGCCCGTTCGATGTGCCGCGCCTCAGCCCCACTACTAAGAAAGTCTATAAGTGTTCGCTTTGTTCCGATCGCACCGCCGTCGGCCTGGAACCGGCCTGCATCAAGACTTGCCCCACTAACTGTCTGACGTTTGGCTCGCGCACCGAGATGGTGCGAAAGGCCGAATCCCGCGCTGAGACACTAAAGGCCGATGGCCATGCCGACGCAGGCGTCTATAATCCAGCCGGAGTCGGCGGCACCAACGTCATCTATGTCCTGAAACATGCGTCGGCGCCTGAGCGATACGGCCTGCCGAATGATCCCACCATTCCGTGGACTGTTACATTGTGGAAAGGCCCGGTGAAATGGCTCGGCACGTTAGTCATGGCCGGCGGCATCCTAGGCGCCTTCTTCCACTATGTCCGTTACGGCCCCAAGCACGAGGAGGAGCCGCGTGATGACCCCGAATAAGATTCTCCGTTTTGACGCGATTGAGCGCGCCGTGCATTGGCTCGTCGCCATCACGTTTATCTACGCGGCTTTGAGCGGCCTCTCGATGTGGTCCCGCAAACTCTATTGGATCTCCGCGGTTCTCGGCGGAGGCGTCACCGTGCGAGCGATGCACCCAATCATCGGGCTCATGTTCGCCGCCGCCTTCACGCGCATGTACTTCAAGTGGAAGCGGCAAATGAACCTCGACGCCGATGACCGCATTTGGCTCGCTAAATCTCATAAGTACGCGATCAACCAGGAGGCGGGACTTCCTGAGCCCGGTAAATTTAATGCCGGTCAGAAGATGATGTTCTGGATGCAGGCGGCGTTCTCGGCGTTGCTGCTCCTCTCTGGGCTTGTCCTCTGGTTTCCGGAGTACATGCCGCGCGCGGCCCGGCTCGCCGCCATACTCATCCACCCCTTGGCTGCCATCGGCGCCATCGGTGGCATCATCATTCACATCTACATGGGTACGGCCGCAGTGCCGGGCTCCATCAAGGCCATGGTGCGCGGAGTCGTCACGCCGCGCTGGGCCGCCGCTCATCATCCCAAATGGTTTCGCGAACAACAACGTTAAGAGTAGCCCGCGCCCGCGCGCTCGCCGTCCGTTATCCACATGCCAAAGAGGCGCTTGATTTCTACCGGCAACTGATCGGATTTGAGGGTGCCCGCGAAGACCTGAAACGGATCGTCGCCAAACACGGCCCGGAGTTACTCCGGCAAACCGCGCGTGAAGAGAAAGAGCCTGCGCTCGGTTTCATCGAACGGGTCATGCTTCGTCAGAAGCCACCGCAGCGCGAAGCCCCGCATTCGAACCGCTGCCCAACCTGCGGCCAGAAACCGCAGTGCGCCGTGCTGTACCCGGAAGGCCACGGCTCGGCCTATCGACTCATGTGCAGCCTGTGCCTGGCCGAGTGGAGCTTCCCCCGCGCGCAATGCGCCTGGTGCGGAGGCGAAGGCGAACTGGCCTACTACAGCCTCGAAATCTTCCCCCACATACAAACTCAAACCTGCGACTCGTGCCAGCGATACCTTCACGTAATCGACCTCGGCAAAGACGCCGAAGCCTGCCCCGACGTCGACGAAATCGCCGCGCTCCCGCTCGACGTCTGGGCCATCGATAGCGGCTTTGAGAAGATCAATCCGAACCTGATCGGAATCTGACTATGGTTATGCGATACACTACACGGTCGATGACTAGAAACATTTTCCTCTCACTGATCGCCGCCGGCGCCATGGCGTTTGCGGCCGACAAAGCCTCCGCCGACGAAGCTGCCGTGCGCGCCGCCTTGACTCAATTCAACGCCGCCGCCAAAGCGGGCGACGAAGCCGCGCTCAACAAACTCTTGAGCGATGACCTGATGTACAGCCACTCCAGCGCCAAAGTGGAAACCAAGGCCGAGTGCGTCGCGGCGCTTGTTAAAAGCAAGCCCAACTTTGTGATGGTCGACGGTTGGACCGTCAAGGTCTACGGCAAGAGCGCCATGGTACACGGCAAGATGACGTCAAACCCGGGCGCCGCTCAAACCGCGCTTCATTTCATGATGATGTGGGTCAAGGACGGCTCTTCCTGGAAGCTCGTCGGCCGCCACACCGCTCGCCTGCCCGCGTAACTACGGGGCGCTGGCGGCGAGCGCGCTCGCCTTCGGAGCCAATTCGATGTTGGTGATCTCGAGCAAGCCCTCGGCGGCCTGGTCGCCCGGCAGTCTCCGGATCACCAACTCCAGTTCGCAGATCTGACGCGTGGCCTCCACCTCGATATCGTTCTGTCCGCCTGTCCCAACCGCCACTCCGTTCCAGCGCCATTCGATGGCCTTCTTCACAGATTCCTCTCTGCCCGTTACCGTCCGTAAATGATAACTGTGTCCGGGCTGGACGACCATGCTACGCCGCACTACCGCCGCCGACTGCGGCTGCCGGCCACTCAGATCCATCCGTAAGACGGACTCGCTTGTCTCGGCGATCGTAATTCCATCAACCGGCTGTTGCTTCCAGTCCAGACACCGCCCAGCGCCGGAGGTGAACCTTGGTACGGCCTTCCATAGTTGGGCCGCCTTTGTTCCTTCGCCCGCAGATAGTAACTGGTCGCAGAGATCGAATAGCGTCTCCCGATCGCCCGGGTGCGCGAGATCGGCCAGACGAAGCGCCGCAGGCATGGCTTCGATTTGCTTGTTACGCCGCATCAACAGTTGCAGGTACTCTCGCTGAGCCTTCGGTTTGACCGGCACAATGCCGCGGTAGATACGGTCCAGCGGAGCTCCCGTTCGCAGGCAAAGATCGAATAGAGCGGTGAGGTCGCCCTCATACATCGCTGCGGCGGCGGCTGAGCTGCTCAGCACGGCGGGAACGTCTCCACGGCGCATCAGGAAATTGATCAGTGCCCATCGAGGCCGAAAAGTAGCATCGCGCCGCAAGGCCTCGTCCAGATGCCGCCGCGCTGCGCTGAAGTCACCGCGTGATTCGGCCGCCATCGCCAAGGCGAGTACGGCCGCCGATCGTGCCGGAGCCAGTTCGGCCGCCCGTTCGATATCTCCGGCTGCTGCCCGTTCTAGCCTCGCGGGGGCATGATCAGGGATCAGCCAGATCAGGGCGTTCAGCTTCCCCTGACTTCGCCATAGATCGCCCACCGCCGCGCGGGCTGAAGTAAGGGCGCACAATGTCAGACAAGCGGCTGACAAACCGAACACTAACTTCTTTGAGTGCATATATCTATGGTGTAGTTCGCCCCGGAAAAATCTCACCCAAATTCGACGCCGATCAATACTTTCTTTTGCCGATGAATCTGGGTGAGACAACGCCCGTCTCACTCGCACTATTTACTACGTGAGAGTGCTCTGCGCGTGGCATCGCGCGTACGGCAAACGCAAAGCAAGGAGCTTACATTAAACACATGCACGTGAAATCCTTCCTCGCCATCTTGATGGCGATGCAGCTTTCCGTCGGAATGGCGGCGCCGTCCGCCATCGGCATTGCCTCGGCAAAGGGCAACTTCAGAATCGACAACGCCGCGATCTCAGGGAATGGCACCATCTTTGATGGGGTCATGATTGAGACGCAGCGCGCGACTGGGCAGCTTGAACTCAATAATGGCGCGCGGGTCCAACTCGGCGCTAACTCGCGGGGCAAGGTATTCTCCGATCACCTGATTCTTGAACAGGGCGAGACGCAGTTCCGGTCTGGCGCGCAGCATAAGTACGGGCTAGAGGCCAGAACCCTTCACATTGTTCCCACGGACTCAACCACGGTGGCGCACGTTAGTATGATTGGCGCCAGCCGGGTCCATGTTTCGGCGCTGGTTGGCAGCCTGCAAGTAACCAATTCATTGGGGGTGGTCGTGGGAGCGCTCGCCGCCGGCCGGGCTCTTGAATTTGAACCGCAGTCGGCAGGAGCATCGGCGCCCTCCAAGCTGAGCGGATGCGTGGTTAGCAAAGATGGGCGCTTCTTCCTGACGGACGAGATTTCCAACGTCACAGTGGAACTGCGCGGGGCCAGCCTGTCGCAACAGGCCGGGCACAAAGTGGAGCTCACTGGCTCTCAACTGCCGGGCGTGATGCCGGCTGAACCGGTCTATAACGGCGCCGGGCAGGTGGTCCAAGTCAGCGGGATCAAGACGCTGTCGAAGAAGTGCTCTTTGCCGGCTGGCGTGGCGGCGGCAGGCGCGGCCGGAGCCGCTGGGGCTGCTGCGGGTACTGCTGCCGCCGGCGGTGCGGCGGCTGGTGCGGCTGCGGCCGGAGCGGCGGGAGCAGCCGCCGTTGGAGTTAGCACAGCCGTTATCGCTGGCGTGGTGGTCGCAGGCGCGGCCGCAGCGGCAACGATTGGCGTGATTGCTACTAATGACGACTCAACACTGAGCCGGTAGTATTCGGAGACGGGGCAGCCTATTTCGCTGCCCCGGTCCGTCAATAAATTTACTTGGCGACCTGAACCAGCACGGCTTGCGCGTCTTCCATGGTGAACTCCTCCACCTTGGAAGAGATGTTCATGGAGCAGAATTTGGGTCCGCACATCGAGCAGAAGTGCGCGTCCTTGAACCCTTCCTGCGGCAGGGTCTCGTCGTGATAGGCCTGGGCTGTCTCAGGATCTAAAGCAAGGGCAAACTGCTGCTTCCAATCAAACCGGTAGCGGGCTCGCGACAGCTCATCGTCTCGGTCCCGCGCGCCGGGTCTATGCCGGGCTATGTCGGCGGCGTGGGCCGCGATTCTATAGGCGATTAAGCCCTGTTTGACGTCCTCTTTGTTGGGCAGGCCCAAATGCTCTTTCGGCGTTACATAGCAGAGCATTGACGCACCGTACCAGCCGATCATCGCGGCGCCGATGGCCGACGTGATGTGGTCGTAGCCCGGTGCAAAGTCGGTCACCAACGGTCCTAAGGTATAGAACGGCGCTTCACTGCAAAGTTCCTTTTCCTTTTCGACCTGCATCTGGATCTGGTCCATCGGGATATGGCCCGGGCCCTCGATCATTACCTGGACGTCGTATTCCCAGGCTTTGCGCGTCAACTCGCCGAGCGTCTTCAATTCGGCAAACTGCGCTTCGTCGCTGGCATCGGCCAAGCTCCCCGGCCGCAGACCATCACCCAGCGAGAAGCTCACGTCGTGCTTCTGGAAGATCTTGCAGATGTCTTCGAAGTGCTCGTAGAGGAAGTTCTGTTTGTGGTTCTTGACCATCCACTCGGCCAGGATGGACCCGCCGCGAGAAACGATCCCGGTCACGCGTTTGGTGGTGAGCGGCACGTACTGAATCAGCACCCCCGAGTGGATCGTCATGTAGTCGACGCCCTGCTCGGCTTGCTCCTCGATCACCTCAAGCATCACCTTGATATTCAGGTCTTCCACGCGGCGAACACGCGAAAGGGCTTCGTAGATCGGGACGGTGCCGATTGGCACCGGCGAATGCTCAATGATCGCCTTGCGAATCGTAGGGATGTCGCCGCCAGTGGAAAGATCCATCACGGTGTCAGCGCCATACTTGACGGAGTAGCGCAGTTTCTCAAGCTCGCCTTCGATGTCCGAAGTCGTCGACGAATTGCCGATATTGGAGTTAATCTTGCACCTCGAAGCCACGCCGATCGCCATCGGCTCAAGAGCCGCGTGGTTCCAATTGGCCGGAATAATCATCCGGCCGCGAGCCACCTCGGCCCGAATTGTCTCCGCCGGTAACTGTTCCCGTTGGGCAACAAACTCCATTTCAGGCGTGATCACACCCCGCCGGGCATAGGCCATCTGGGTCCGCACGGGGTCTGCCGCCCGGCTCCGCACGTATTCTGCGCGATTCATCACCTATTAGTGTAGCCGGGTTAGCCGGACGAGCGAGGCGATGCCAGCTGGATCGCGAATCAGTGCTTCTGCGTCCTGATTCATTTAGGGACGTTTTGGGGCGAACTCAGTAGACAAGCGGGAGCGACTTCATCACTTCACTTGCCATGCGCGAATAGCGGCCGGCACTTGCGTGGAGCTTCACGGCCCTCCGATTAAGAACCGCAAGAGCACGGGTCACTTGCCACTGCCATGGCGCCTTGGCCCGGTCCGTAGCGGTTCTCGGATAGGGCGGCAGTTTCTTTTGTGGGACTCCGCGACGCCGGGCTCCATCTTGTCCGTCGCCTCCGTGATCTTTCACTGCGAATGGAGCTCCTTCCATTCGGCTTGCCAGAGGGGTTACGCCAGGCACATTGCACCCTCCAGAAGACGATCCGGGTTTCTCTTGCGCCTGTGCAGCGGCGCTATGACTTCACGTTGATATAGAAAAACGGCGGAATCGTCAAAGCCACCACGTCGTCATGCCCCTTGCCTTTGCGAGCCATCGCGAGCGCGTCCTGAATATTGGCCGCCCAGCTCACACCCAGACGGCGCGCCGACCGGTCGTCCTTCGGGCCCACCATAATTACCTGCGAAAGATAGCGCAGCGGATACGTGGCCCAATACCAAACAGTGAAGGGATGGAAACCGTGATGCGCATAGCGGTTGCGGTAACAGTCGCGCAGATGCGGATCGAAGGCGTACTTTTCCTGGTAGCTCTTCAGCATCTCGAAGGGGTCCGTCGTGGCCGGCAGCACTTCGTCATAGAAGAGCCGGTAGGCGACGTGATACTCGGGGTGGAAGACTTCGTCGACCGGATTCAGAATGATCACCGTGCCACCGGGCTTCACGAGCGGCTTGTTGTAGAACCAGTTGAAGACGTAACCCAGCACGTCGCTTACGACGAGCACCGGGTTCACGCGCGCGTCTATGGCATACGGACTCAAGTCCGGCAGTCCAAACACCAGCGTGTCGTACTGGCGCGGCACGTCCACCATGATCTGCTCGCGGATCTTTTCCAGCGTGACCGGATGCACGGCGTCGATCGATCCCGCCTTGATCGACAGCGGCTCATAAGAACCCGGAACGCTGCGCAGAATCGCCTTGCGCGCCGATTCGGGGAGCAGCTTCATCGAGTATGGCGTCGAAGCTTTGAGCACCTTCTCCATGGCGTTACAACGCGAGTCGGGTTTGCCCAGATATGCCGTGTGCGCAGGATAGGTGTCGGCGTTCATGGCGAATTCCAGCACCATGATTTTGCAATGCTTCATCACGACGCGGCTGATGCGTTCGATCGAGTCGTGCATCTTGGACCCGCACGGCTGCATGACGTGCGGCGAGTCCTTCGTGCAATGCGGGTTGTGATGATAGGCGATGGTCTTGTAGCCGGCCAAGCCCACGGCGACGCTTTTGTGGCCGCCGTTGAGCGGAATCTGA
>JAYUSQ010000083.1:0-7199 GCA_043755595.1 Acidobacteriota bacterium
GCGGTTCCTGCACAGTGTTGTTGGACGGCGTGCCGGTCACATCCTGTCTGGTCCTGGGCGTCGAAGCGCGCGGCGCGAAGGTCGAAACCATCGAAGGCATTGCGCGGGGAAGCGAACTGCATCCGCTGCAGAAGAGCTTTATTGAAAATGCCGCGTTGCAGTGCGGAATCTGCACGCCCGGCTTCATCGTAGCCGCCAAAGCGCTGCTCGATCGGGAGCCCGACCCAAGCGAAGAACGAATTCGTTTCTACCTGGCCAACAATCTGTGCCGGTGTACGGGATACGACAAGATCATCCGCGCGGTTCAGGACGCCGCCAAACAGATGCGGGAGGCAAAAGCATGAGCACACAACCATATCGCGTAATCGGAACCAGACCGTTGCGTCACGACGGCGCCGACAAAGTTACGGGCAGGGCAATTTATGGCGCCGACTTTCAGATGGCTGGGTTGTTGCACGGCGCGATCTTGCGGAGCCCGCACGCGCATGCCCGGATCGTTAGCATCGACACTTCGAAGGCCAAGGCGTTCGCAGGCGTGCGTGCGGTAATCACCGCGGCGGAGTTACCGCAGGTGGCCGACCGCATGGTGGACCTCGGTGAAGGCGAGATGCCGCTCAGCTACCTCAAGGGCAATGTGCTCGCGTCGGGGAAGGTGCTCTATAAGGGGCACGCCGTCGCTGCGGTCGCTGCCATCAATCGGCATGTCGCCGAAGAAGCGGCGGCGTTGATCGAAGTGAAGTATGAGGTGCTGCCAAGCGTTCTGACCGCTCCGGAAGCCATGAAGGAGAGCGCGCCGATTCTTCACCCCGATCTTCAAATGAAAGAGTTCGGTCAACCAACCGGGCGCGTTTCAAACATTGCCGACCATTTCCGTTTCGCGATGGGCGACTCGGCCAAAGGCTTTGAAGAGGCCACGCTGATTGTCGAGCGCGAGTTCGATACGGCCACCGTTCATCAGGGCTACATCGAGCCGCACAACGCGACAGCGCTATGGAACACCGATGGCCGCGTGTCGATCTGGTGCAGCACGCAAGGCTCGTTTGTGGTGCGCGACACGACCGCCTGTATTTTGGATCTCCCGGTATCGCGCGTGAAAGTTACGCCCACGGAAATCGGCGGCGGCTTCGGCGGCAAGATTCCGGTTTACCTGGAGCCGGCGGCCGCGATTCTGTCGAAAATGACCGGGCGGCCAGTGAAGATCGTGATGTCGCGCCAGGATGTGTTTGAAGGCAGCGGACCAACGCCCGGCTCGCATATTCGGGTGAAAATCGGCGTGAATGCCGAAGGGCGGATCATGGCCGCCGATGCCACGCTTGCCTATGAAGCTGGCGCTTATCCGGGGGCGATGGTGGGTCCGGGCGCGATGTGCGTCTTTGCCTCCTACGATATTGCGAACGTGACGATCGATGGCTACGACGTCGTTGTGAACAAACCTTCGACGGCTGCCTATCGCGCGCCGGGAGCGACCAATGTGGCGTTTGCGACCGAGACGGTGCTGGATGAGATCGCCGAAAAACTTGGCCTGGATCCACTCGATCTGCGATTGAAAAATGCCGCGAAGGAAGGCACTCGGCGCGCCGATGGACCGAAATACCGGAAGATTGGATGCGTCGCCGTTATCGAGGCCATGAAGGCGAGCGCGCACTACAACACGCCGCTCACGGGGCCCAATCGCGGGCGCGGCGTAGCGATCGGTTATTGGTTCAACATCGGATTGCCTTCGGCGGTGACGATTAGCGTCAATGCCGATGGAACGGTGAATCTGGTCGAAGGCTCAACCGATATCGGCGGCACGCGTACTTCGATTGCCATGCAGGCGGCCGAGGTGCTGGGCATCCGGGCGGAGGATGTCTGCCCCACGATCGTCGATACCGATTCAGTGGGCTTCACCGGCGTGACGGGCGGAAGCCGTACGACCTTTGCCACGGGTTGGGCCGCGTATGAAGCCGCGCAGGATGTGGTGCGCCAGATGAAAGAGCGCGCCGCGAAGCTGTGGGAAAGTAACGCCGAAGACGTGAAGGCCGAGAATGGCGTGTATCAAGGCGCGGGCAACGATCGGTTCACGTTCGCCGAACTTGCCGCAAAACTGGGTGCGACCGGTGGCCCGGTGGTGGGACGCGGGGCAGTCAATCCGAAGGGCGCGGGCGGATCTTTCGCGGGCGTGATCGTCGATGTCGAGATCGATCCTGAAACAGGCAAGACCACGATTCTGCGGTTCACTTCGATTCAAGACGCCGGCAAAGCGATTCATCCAAGCTATGTCGAAGGGCAGATGCAAGGCGGCAGCGTGCAGGGTATCGGCTGGGCGTTGAACGAAGAATACTATATGAGCGGTGAGGGCTCGATGATGAACTCGAGCCTGCTCGATTACCGCATGCCGACAAGTCTGGACTTGCCGATGATTGAGACGATCGTCGTGGAGGTGCCGAATCCGGCGCATCCGTTTGGCGTGCGCGGCGTGGGAGAGGCGAACATCGTAGCGCCTCCTGCCGCGATCGCCAATGCGATTTATCATGCGGCAGGAGTGCGGATGCGCCGGTTGCCAATGAATCCGCCGGCGGTGATGCAGGCCATCTGGTCTAAGCCGAATTAGGCGGCTGGCGAGATGGCGACCGTCTTCATTCCCACGTTGTTGCAGGCGGCCTTGGGAGGGGTGAGCCGGGTGGAAGTGCCCGGCTCTACTGTCCGGCAAATTATCGAAGCACTTGACCGGCTTCACCCGGGGATGCAGGCGAGTTTGGTGGAAGGCGGACGGTTGCGCACTAACATCTCGGTGGCGGTTGATGGTGAAGTTTCGCCACTGGGGCTGCTTGAACCGGTGTCGCCGGAGAGTGAAGTGCATTTTGTTACCGCGATCTCCGGTGGCCGTGCGGGTGTCACCATAGCGGCGCTGCTTGTGGCCTGCTCGCTGGCGGCAGCGCAATCCCGTCCCGTGATCGTGGACGATTCGGCGTTCTATGAGCACATGCCGAAGGGCACGATTCTCGCATCCAATCGCGGCGGCGATTGGCTCTACAACAACACGGCGCTGACGATGCGCTCGCAAGCTTACCTGCACGCGCGCACTACCATCCCGGAGGCGGGCACGTATCATCTGTTCGTCCGCAGCCAGGGTACGGACCGGAGCTCTTTCCGCGTCACGGTAGGCGACCGGCAGACCAAAGAATCGTTTGGGCGCGGGCCGCTTCAGTGGGCGAAGGGCGGATCGTTCGAGTTGAAGAAAGGACCGCTTTGGGTTGTGCTGAGCCGCGTGGAACTGGG
Organism: Acidobacteriota bacterium; assembly: GCA_043755595.1. GTDB lineage: Bacteria > Acidobacteriota > Terriglobia > Bryobacterales > Bryobacteraceae > VFZP01. The sequence continues at coordinate 3,262 of JAYUSQ010000083.1, forward strand.
GCCGGCTGGCGGCTCAACGTTCGATGCGTTAGTACTCTCGAAAGACCCGGATTTCAGCGAAGCGCAGTTGAAGCGGATTGAGTTTCCCGAAGATGTGGAGTTGTTGAAGTCCTATTCAATTCCTCGCTCGTCGGCAGTGAAGTTTGGCGACGTGGATGGGGACGGAAAATCCGATTTCTTTGCCGTCACTGGGAACTACGACGGAGCTGTCTTCAATCATGCCGGCCGCCAGTTGTGGAGCTACGTGAACGATCAGACCGACTCACGCAAACGCGCCGAATTTGAAGCGCCTGGCCTGGTTTGGGATTTTGATAGCGATGGCAAAGCCGAGGTGGTGCACTACCGATTCACAGAAGGCAAGGAATGGCTGGTGATGTCGGACGGCTTCACCGGTGCGATCCGCCACCAAGTGGCATGGCCGGCGCGCGCGATGCCACATGAGTACAATAACTTTCGCCTCGCGGTGGCGCGACTGGCGCCGGGGGCGCCTCGGCACTTGCTGGCCTTCACCGACTCGGGCGGCGAAATTTCCATCACCGCTTATACGGCCGGCTTAGAACGTGTCTGGCAGCACGTTGAGTTGAAGAAGAAAGATCACCTGGGGCATTACGTCTATGCTGTGGACTTGACCGGCGATGGGATCGACGAAGTTGTCGTGAGCGGGCTGGTGCTGAATGCCGCCGGGAAAGTGGTGTGGAACCGCTTCGACTTGCTCGACGACAATCACGATCATTGCGACAGCTTCCGCTTTTTCGATCTTGACGGCGACAAGATTCCGGAACTCTTAGCGCCCGTGAGTGAGATCGGCGTCATGGTGTTCGGCTCGCGCGATGGCGCTCTGATCTGGCGGCATCCGGCCGAGCATACGCAGCAACTCGAAGTTGGACATTTCCTCCGGGGCGTCGCAGGACCTCAGATCGCCGCCAATGCGCGCACGTATGGGCGAAATGGGGAAGCGGGCCTGGGCGGCCAAGTGCATTGGTTCGACGCCAAGGGTAAACTGCTTTCCAAATGGCCCGCGAATCCCCTCAACGGCAACCCCGATTTCGTGAAGGGCGACTGGCGCGGCAACGGACAGGAAGAGCTGTTCTGGTACAAATTCCGGCTGGATGGCGAAGGCCGCGGCGTGCTTAGTTTTAAACAGGACGTCTACCATATGTTCGATTTCATGGGCACGGGTACGGACCAGGTGATTGCCCGCGGCGGCACTGAACTCCTGATCTATGGCCACCGCGGCGCCCCGAAGAAGGCGGCTACGCGCGACGGCGTCTACCGCCGCAAAATCGCCAACCACTCGCACTACTGAAGCGGGCGGCGCGCTCGCGCTACACTCAATGTTTCCTCTTCCACCATGGGCAATATTCTTCGTGAACTTCCTATCGGCGACCGCGTCGGCATTGCTTTCTCGGGCGGTCTCGACACTTCCGCCGCTATCTATTGGATGCGCTCCAAGGGCGCGATCCCATACGCGTACACGGCCAATCTGGGACAGCCAGACGAGCCCGACTACGACAATATTCCCAAGCGCGCGATGATGTACGGCGCCGAGCGGGCGCGCTTGATCGATTGCCGCGCGGAACTGGTGCGGGAAGGCTTGAACGCGCTCGGTTGCGGGGCTTTTCACATCACTACGGCAGGCGTCGCATATTTCAACACCACGCCAATCGGCCGCGCCGTCACCGGCACGAAACTTGTGGTAGCGATGCGTGAAGACGGCGTCGATATCTGGGGCGACGGATCGACGCACAAAGGTAACGACATAGAACGCTTCTATCGCTACGGGCTGATGGTGAACCCCCGCCTGCGCGTCTACAAACCTTGGCTCGACGTGACTTTCAATAAGGAACTCGGCGGCCGCAGAGAGATGTCTGAGCTGTTGGAGAAGGCGAATCTTCCTTTCCACATGTCGAAGGAGAAGGCGTACTCGACGGACTCCAACATCTGGGGCGCGACGCACGAGGCGAAGGATCTTGAGCATCTGAAGAACGGCCTGAAAATCGTTGAGCCGATCATGGGCGTCGCTTCCTGGCGCGCCGATGTGGAGGTCAAAGCCGAAGAGGTCCGCGTGGCGTTTCACGATGGCTTGCCGGTCTCGCTGAACGGCGTCGAGTATGCCGATCCCGTCGAACTCGTACTCGAAGCGAACCGCATCGGCGGGCGCCACGGGCTCGGCGTTTCCGATCAGATCGAGAACCGCATCATCGAAGCCAAAAGCCGCGGCATCTATGAAGCGCCGGGCATGGCTCTCCTCTACATCGCCTATGAACGGCTGGTGACCGGCATTCATAACGAAGCCACGCTTGAACAGTATCGCGACATGGGCCGGCGTCTGGGCCGCCTCTTGTATGAGGGCCGGTGGTTCGACCCGCAGAGCCTGATGATTCGCGAGATGCTGCAAAAGTGGGTAGCCAAGGCCGTCACGGGCGAAGTGACGCTTGAACTGCGGCGCGGCAACGACTATACGATTCTCAACACCGAGAGTCCCAACCTTACTTATGCGCCGGAGCGGTTGACGATGGAGAGCGGCAAGGGTGAGTTCGGCCCCGAGGACCGGATCGGCCAGTTGACGATGCGCAACCTCGATATCGCCGATTCGCGCGGCAAGCTCTTCGTTTATTCCAAGGCGGGCGTGTTGCCGCCGACGGTGGCTAACGATATTAGGCTCCTCGATAGCGGCGAATCTGATTAAAAGTAGGCGGCCGGCGAAACTTGTATACTGATGGGCAAGATAACTTGTCTGGAGGACATAGATGAAAAAGGTTATTTTGGTTCTAACCGGAGCCATTGCGGCCGCCGGTGTCTACTACGTTTCCCGCACTCCCTACCCGCCGCCGAACGAGCGGGTACAAGGCGCCTTGGGCGCGCGCCGTTTGGCGCAGGGAGCTAAGGTCTGCGTCAACAAAATTCAAAACCGCAGTGGCAAGGCGCTCGACATGAACGGGATCGACGGCGATCTGATCGCGCAGTTGAGCAACGCCGGGTTCAAGGCCTCGGCCACGGGCGGTAGCGAAGCGGCTTGCGACGGTTCGGTCTATGGCGAGATCGTCGCGCTCAAAGGCAAAGACCGGATGGAAGCCGAAGTGGAGTTCCGTTTAATGATCGCTGGCGACCAGACTCCTTTCATCTCCTCGATCGCCAAGGGCAAGAGCATGGAGCAAGAAAAATCGGGCACGCCGGGCGCGTCACCGGTCACTGGTGTGGTGAATGGGTTTGCCGCACCCGCCAAACGCGGAAGTGACATCGAACCAACCTCGGTCATCGCCCGTCAGGCTGTCAACGCGGCGTTCGCGGATGTGGCCAAACAGATCGAGCGGCAGCGCCCATCGCGGTCCACCCGCGCCTCGGCAGAGTAGCCGCATGATTGGTGGTGCAGCCCAGCGGCTTTCGCTGGCTGCCCTGCTGTTGAGTTTGGCGCCTGTGGTCGCGTTTCTCCTCGGCCTGGTGGCGCTTGACACCTACCGGTTGCTGACGGTGAAACGCGTGGTCGCAGCGGTGTTGATTGGTTGCGGCGCCGCTTTTGTTTGTTACCCTCTCAACACCTTGGGCTTTGCGGATTGGGGCGGCCAATTCGCCTATTTCGGCGCGCCTGTTGTCGAAGAAATCGCCAAAGCGGCTTTCGTCTTCTATTGCATCGCCAGAAACCGCGTGGGCTTCCCGGTTGATGCCGCTGTGATCGGGTTCGCCCTCGGCTCCGGATTTTCGCTGGTCGAGAATCTTGTCTATCTCTATCAGCTTCCCGCTTTTTCCTCTCCTCTGGTTTGGCTGGTGCGAGGCCTGGGCACGGCCACGATGCACGGCGGCACAACCGCAATCGTCGCGATCGTAACAGTGGCGCTGGCGGCACGATGGCGATGGATAGCGGCGATCCCAGCGTTGATGATCGGGATTTTTTTGCACGGGCTTTACAACAGCGGCGTGATGCCTGCGCTGGAGCGTAC
>JAYUSQ010000084.1:0-7159 GCA_043755595.1 Acidobacteriota bacterium
TCTTTGCGGCCACCGCTGCCGAGTCCAGAGTCGCAGCGGACTTCTGCCGCCTCCTCGGCCGATTTAAATCTAATGACTACGAAACTCGCCTAAAATATCGCCGTAAATTCGTCTGGATCTTAACCTGTGTTTCTGCCAGCCTGTATCTTATCGTTCAGTCACCGGTAAACATGGTGAAAGCGGGGGGCGTCGCGCAAGCTATAATGTTGCCAGTCATAGCGATAGGAGCCCTCCATTTACGTTACAAGCAGTTACCGGCTGAAGCTAGACCCGGGATGCTTGCCACGTTGGGCTTATGGATAGCCTCGATCCTAACAATTTCACTTATGGCCTACTACACTTACTTGCAAATATTCTAATCAATTGGGGGTATTGTTATGGTACCCTTGTGCTAGATGGCCTGAACAAGGCCGAAGCCAGACGATACCTCCGAATCGTCTGTTAAACAAGACGCCAGTCTTGCCCAAGGGCTGCGTCGATTGGACCGGTGGGTATCTTCCTCCGAGTGCCCACCGCCCGGCCTTTCATCCCGGACGCGTTAGGCTCACCAACAAGTCCGCCGGAACCCACTTCACCAATCGATTCGCCAAGCCAGTCTCAATCGCCCAACGAAATAGCGTCGACGCCCGCAAAGCCGGACGTAACTCCCGCGAGATCAGGCGTAGATACTCGTGCGTGTCCGCGCCCGCCGCCGCCGCCGCCCCCGCGGCCGAGCCGCTTAACAGCGCCGCCAGCATTCCAGTGCCGGTAAATGGATCGACAAAGCTCAGTTGATCGCCGGCGTAATAGTGGCCTTTTTCGGGCTGCAGGTCCAGCCGATTGCGAAAGTACAGAGGCCCCGTGGTCAACCAAGGCATCCGCCGCTCCAGGGGAGCCATTCTCTCCCGCAACGAGGCAAATCCCGCCAATAGAGAATCCGGTTCGAAGCCGTGTGCCGCCAACACTTCTTCCGGCCCCAATCCACAGACATTAGTTCCGCCGCCCTCGATGCAGTTGACGCCCACATAACAGCCATCGAAAAAGAATAACTCCACCGCGTCGCTCAACGGACCGGAAAAGTGGGATTTAAAACCAAACAAACGTCCGCCGCGCTTGCCCTGAAAATGACGGCCGGTTGCGATGACCACGGGCGCATCGACCTGGTCGGGGGCCGGAGCCCGAATCAGTTCAGAGCCTTGCGCCAACGCCGCGTCCAGCAGCAGTCGATCCAGACAATAACGGCTCAAACCGAGACCGGGCTCGGGTAGCCGCCCTTGCTTGGATCCTCGCGGGAAATTCAGGACGAAGCGTGTGATCGGATGTGGTTGCACGGCGGCCAACTCACTTGTCAGGCCAAGCCGCGTCATCACCGCCTCAACGCCGGGCGACAGGAATTCCCCACAGACCTTGTGCCGTGGAAAGACCGACTTCTCGAAAATACGGACGGCGGCCCCGGCCTTCCGCGCGGCAATCGCCGACGCCGAACCCGCCGGCCCAGCCCCCAGAACCGTAACGTTAATCAAGCCCAGCTTCGACCGGGCGATTCTGCGATTGCAACGCCGCCCGCAATCCCGCTTTGGCCCCGGCGCTCTCTGGATACTGTTCGAGCGCATCGCGAAATGCCCGCTCGGCCACTTGGTTCTTCCCCGCCTTCAACGCCACCTGACCAAGCACCTCAAGCACCGGACGCGGATACGACGTCGGCTCGGTGTACCGCAACGCCCGCTCGTCACGCGCAGCGCGGGTCAGCAAGCGAACCTTTTTCTCATCGTTGCCCGCCAAATGCGCATCCAACTCCAGCTTGGCGACCACCAGCGGTTTCGCCTGCCCCTTGAAATACGCCATCGCATTCCGCATCTTACGAGCCTCGTCTTCGGCTTGTCCACGATTACCTTTGGCCAAATGCGCCTGCGCCATCGCCCAATGCCGCCAACTCCGCTCACGGGGCCGATCCAGTTCCGGCAGCGTCTTGCCGTCCAGAATCATGTCCCATTTTTCGTGCTGCAGCAGCGTCCGCATCATCGCAAACCATCCCTGCCGATAGGCCGTGCGGAAGTTGTCCACTTGCTTGATCTCGCGCGGCGTCTCCTTGTATTCGAGCAAGCCTTTCGCCGTCTCAAACGCCTTGTCGAATTGCCCTTGGAAAGAGTAGCTGGCAATCAGGAAATGCACGTTGTGCCCGTGGTGGCCGTTCCCGCTGAGCGAATCCCGCTTCATCCAATAGACTTCGTTTTTCGCCGCCGAATCGAACGACTTGACCGCGTCCGCCCATCGGCCTGTCTGCGCATAGATATGTCCGGGCATATGCAGGCCGTGAGGAATGTTGGTAGCCAATTCACCATATCGCTGGCAACTGGGCCAAGCTTCTTTGGCAAACGTCGACCCTTCCCATCCGTGAATTACATAGTGGTGTCCGCCGGGATGCTCAGGCGCATCTTTGATCACCGCGCGCAAAATCTCTACCGCTTCCATCGTGCCGGTGCGTGGGCGATGCGAGGGCAATTCGTAGCCGCTCATCACCTGCAGCGCCAGGATGGTTCGCGCTTCAACGTCGGCAGGATGCTTCGCCAGTAACGCCCGCAGCGCCTTCACGTAGCCAACATTGGCATCGCGCTGAGAAACGTCGCGCCGCGCCACTACCGTCGCAATGAACAACTTCTCCAAATCGGTAGCCTTGCCCGCCACCGCCGCTAGTTGGGCGGCTTTCTGCGCGGCGGCCACGGCACGGGCCGCCCCGCCCTGCGGCTTCGCGGCCTTCTTGGGAGCCTTAGGCATGACGCCGTTCACTAAATCCAATTGGAAACCTGGCCGATAGTCGCCCGCCGCCACCATCGCAATCCCCCAATGCGGCATCGCGGCCTCAGGGTCCAGCGCGGCAGCCTGCAGGAAGGACCGCTCGGCCTCGCGGGCCCAGAACGAGTGCATCTGCGCCACACCCTGATTGAAAAACGCCTGTGCCTCGGCGCTCTTCGTGGTGATCTTGAAGTCGATTTTGCCTTGCCCTTCGAGCAGCTTGGCGGGGAGTGAGGGAGCGACCGCCCCCGGCGGCGGCGCGCAGGCGTCGGCCTTCGGCGCGGGCGTGGCCGTTTGCTGAGTGGCCAGGGCGAAAACGGTGAGTAAGGAGCTCAACATGGCCCAATTCTAGCGCGTTTTCGCACCGGCGCGCCTTAGACCGTCAGCCGTGCAAACTTCCGCTTCCACGCCCGCAACCGGCCCACGTTCTTCGCCTCCACCGGGTCCATTTCCTCAAAGTCATTCCGCCCTTGTTTGGGCAGGCGCTGGAAGAATGAGTTACTCACCACTAACTCATTCGGGCCTGCCGCCGAAGCAAGCCGGGCCGCCATGTTCACTGAGTCGGCGATCGCGCCCATATGAGAAACACTGAACGGACGCAACGGGACGATATTCAAGTCCCCCAGCGCGATGCCAATATGGCACCCGCGTGAACTCTGTTCGCGGTCGATCTGCCGCTGCCACTCGCGCGAAACCGAGTTGCCGATATCGATCAGCGACGCCGCGCACTCAAGCGCATCTTCCAGATAACTGGGGCGATGCTCGGGTATCCCGAACAGCCCAATCACGCCGTCGCCGAGAAACTGGTACAACATCCCGCCCGCGTCCAATACCTGCCACCGCGTCTTGGTGTAGAACATCGTCAACACATGCCGAACGACGTCGTCCTCGCGAGTATCGCGCACGTAGCTGGAAAACCCGCTCAAGTCCGCAAAAACCACCGCCACGCCCTTATACAGCCCCGGCGGCAAGATCTCCTTCATGGTCGCCTGGCGATCATCCTGAATCCGCCGCACTGACCACGACCCGAAATGCCACAGCAGCGTCGCCTGCAACGAATCGTTCGTAAAAGCCTCGCCAAAAGCATGTACGCCTTTTTTACGATCGATCGCCATGCGAACGTCAAGCAGATTTTCTTTATCCAACGTCGAGATTTCGACCCCGAACGCCTTCCCAATCAATGAAACCAGCTTGGCTTGATCCCAAATTTCAACGGTCAGACCGGGACGAACTCGTCTCACCAATTCGCTCTCGAAGCTAGGGAGGTTTTCATCCACCACCACAATGACTTTCGCGGCATTGTCGGTCGCGGGTGTCACCGGACCATACTTCCGGCCCACCAAATCCAATACCGCATCATGTTGGTACCCGGACTTCACTTCCATGAAGTAGGGCCGCGCGCCTTGGACTTTGATTTCGATGTCGGCAAACGCGCCTCCCGCCACGCCCAGGTCTACTTCCTGCCGGATCCGCACCCGCTCGTTCGGGATGCCCTCGGTCACGACATGATGAAACCGGCACAAGTCGGCGCAGGTTTCCTCGACAAAAAGACGAAGTTCCAGGTGATAGGTATTGTCTTGCAAGCGAACGCCTCCGAAAGAAATTAGTCGCCTAATAGCTTACCGTAAGGCTCCCACTCAGGTACGGTGTCAAAAACTGCCTTGACGCCGGCCGTAAGTGGAATCGCAAACACCAGCCCGATCGGGCCCCAAAGACTCGCCCAGAACATCAGCGCCACGGTCACCACCAACGGATTCAAATGAACACGCGAACCCACCAACTTTGGGTACAACAGATTCAGCGCCAGCAAATGAAGGAATCCCACTACCGCCGCTATGATCAGGTACGCCGAGAGCTTGTTGTAAAGCGTGAGCGCTGCGAAAAACGCCGGAACGATCGACAGCGGCAATCCCGCATACGGCACCAGGCTCAGAAAGCCGCTCATCGGCGCGACCAACGGCCAAAACGGAAGCTTGATGTACCAGAAAAATAATCCCGACGCCGCAGTGAGAATCAAGCCCAACAGGAAATTCCCCACCACATACGCGCGCGCCATATCGGCGATCCCCTGCAAACTCCGCCCGGCCGCATGACGCTCCGGCCCCTGGAACAACGAGAGATACGCCCGGCGCAAATGCTCGCTCCAACTCAGCATGAAGTAGACCAGAAACGGAATAAAGCTCGCGAGCAATCCCGAGTGATAAATCTGCTCCCAATTGGAGTAAACATAGTCCACCAGTGGCGTCCGGTCCGGCCGGATCCGCACCTCCTGGACAACTTGCGGCGCAATCGGAACGGCTGTTGGCGGTGGTTCCGCCGAGCGTCGTCTCCGATCCCCGGGCGTCGCGGCCTCCAAAGTTTTGGGATCCGGAATTACCGCTCGGGGTGGAGCGAAAACCTTATACGCGCTCTTTTCGGCAGCCTCAAGCCTCGCCACCACTTGGCCCGACAAATCGCTGATGCGCGCCGAGTAAGCCGGCATGTCTTCCATCAACACCGCCACCTGAGTATAGAGCCCTAAACCGGTCGCATACAGAGCCAACAGCGCCACCGAGCAGACCAGGAAACTGGCGACGGTTCGCGGCAGCCGCAGCTTCATCACCAGTTGCACAAAAGGTTCGAGAATAAAGGCGATAGTGATGCCGGTGACGAGAGTAACGAGAAAGTCGCGCCCGAAATACAAGAGTGCCACCACTACGCCGCCAGCAATGATGTTGGTCGTGAAGTGGCGCTGCTTGACTTCCGTGATGGTGGTGCTGGACGAAACGGACACCTGAGCGACTCCGCTGTAGCTAGCGTATCATGCAACCTCCTATAATGAGTTCGTTACTTCATGAATATCCCGCAACAGGACGAAAATGTTCCGGCCCTGTCAGGACGCGTTCTCGCGTTAGACGTGGGTCGGAAGCGGATCGGCCTGGCAATCTCCGATGCGCTAGGCATCACCGCGCAAGGCTTGCCCACGCTCCAACGAGTGCGCATCCGGGAAGATCTGGCGCATCTCACCGAACTGGCGCAGGCGCGCGAAGTCACACTATTCCTGCTCGGCAACCCCCTCCACATGAGCGGACGGGAAAGCCGCCAGGCGGAATATGTGAAGGAATTCGGCGGACGGCTGGCAATACACACCGGAATCCCGGTAGCCTATTGGGATGAACGCCTGACCAGCGTCGAAGCCGGGCGCGTGCTGCGTTCAAGTGGGATCGGAATCGAGAAAAGGGCGCGCGCCATTGACCAACTCTCGGCGGTCCTGATCTTGGAGAGCTATCTCGAAGGACAATGCTGAAGAAACTCCTGCTCATTGTTGGACTGGCCGCGATCGCCACCGGCGCCTGGATCGCCTATTCCCTCGGCCAACCTCAGGGCGGCGACTATTCCGGGGAACGCTTCGTCGACATCCCAAAGGGCACCGGCGCCCGCCAAATCGCCGCGCTCCTGGCCGGCAAAGGAGTCATATCGTCTCCGATCCTTTTCCTCACCGCCCGCGCGCTCCGGCCCTCGACCAGGCTCCAAGCCGGTGAATACGCGTTCTCAAAACCCGCCTCGATTTGGACGATCTTCGACCGGCTGGCCCGTGGCGACGTCCGCCTGTTTGAGCTCCGCATTCCCGAAGGCAGTAATCTCTTCGATATTGCCGAAGCGGTGGAAGAGTTGGGCATGGGCAGCAAGGAAGCCTTCCGCGCCGCCGCCTCAGACCCGTCGCCGATCCGCGATCTCGACCCCGAAGCCACCAGCCTGGAAGGGTACTTGTTTCCGTCCACCTACCGCCTTGCCCGCAAGACGACGCCCGCGCAGATCTGCCGTCTGATGACGGACCGGTTCCGTGCTGTCTGGAAGAAGCTGGATGGCAGGGGCAAGCCGCGCGAAACCGTCACTCTTGCGTCACTTGTCGAAAAGGAAACGGGCGTGAAGGAGGAAAGGCCGATCGTCGCCGGTGTCTACAAGAACCGGTTGCAGCGCGGCATCAAGCTCGATTGCGACCCCACCACCATCTACGCCGCCCTGCTGGAAAACCGGTATCGCGGAAAAATCTACCGTTCCGACCTCGACAACCGGCACCCGTACAATACCTACCAGCATGCCGGCCTGCCGCCCGGCCCTATTGCTAATCCGGGCGAAGCCTCGCTCCGGGCTGCGCTCATGCCCGCCGCCACAGAGCATCTCTTCTTCGTCGCCAAGGCCGATCACAGCGGCGGACATATTTTCTCAGGCACCATGCGCGAACATTCCCGCGCCGTAGCCGAGTATCGCAAGGCCGAAAAGAAAGATCGCCGCTAGCTAACTCGTTACCGAGATGGAATGAGAGGGCTGGCCGGTCCTCGTAGGATGCAGTATGATCCTGGTGCGCACTCAATGGTGCAAAGGAGAACCGGCCCATGAAGAAGAA
>JAYUSQ010000085.1:0-24248 GCA_043755595.1 Acidobacteriota bacterium
AATTAACTAAACCGACCGACTCATTTCAACGCGGGTGCGCCCGACGAGTCTGCGGCGCACGCCAAAACATTCTCGGTCGGAAATGTAGAAACTCCAGGCGGCGGGATTCATCCCGCCGATTCTTATCAACGTAAATCGGCGGCCAGCACCTTGAGCGGCACTTCTTCAGGCGTACACTAGAAGCTGCCGCTCCGTTCCGAGCCGCCAAGCGCAAGCTTGCGGTCCCAAAGTGGACGATGGTCGGAATCAGGTGTAGGGCAAGATTCATCTTGCGGCGGGATTCATCCCGCCGAAGCGGCGGGATTCATCCCGCCGATTCTTATCAACGTAAATCGGCGGCCAGCACCTTGAGCGGCACTTCTTCAGGCGTTCGTTTCGTCTACGAATTCCCTCTTCCCAAACACTAGAAGCTGCCGCTCCGTTCCGAGCCGCCAAGCGCAAGCTTGCGGTCCCAAAGTGGACGATGGTCGAATCGGGTGTGTGGGTTGCGGGCGGGATTCATCCAGCCTGCCGAAGTAAAACCATCGATTCTTATCCGCGTTCATCGGCGCTAAATCGGCGTTAATCGGCGGCCAGAACCTCGGCGCGCTTACTTCGGAGACTTCTCAACCGTCTTATCCGGCGGCAATTCCGCTACTTGAGAAGCAACTCAAGCCTGGAGCCCACGTCGTCTCGCACGACTACGCACGCAATCCCCGGCTGGACGCCTTCCCGCGTCGAAACCGTGACCGCTCTCAAGCGCGACCACCAACTCTGCGTCTACGAATTCCCTCTTCCCAAACACTAGAAGCTGCCGCTCCGTTCCGAGCCGCCAAGCGCAAGCTTGCGGTCTCAAAGTGGAACTGTGGTCGAATCGGGTGTCCGAATCTCATCCGCGTTAATCGGCGTTAATCGGCGGCCAGAACCTCCGCCGGCTTACTTCGGGGGCTCCTCAACCGTCTTATCCGGCGGCAATTCCTCAGGCGTATCGAACTTGATCGTCGTTTCAGCCCCGAACTTCCGGTACATCCGAAACTCAATCTCGTTCTTAGTCAGCATCTTCCCCGCCCGTGATCGAACCGTCACCTTCAATGGCAGCGTAAACTCCAGACCCTCGCCGATCGAGATTTTGTCGTAGTCCAATTCCTGCGACACTTCCTGAATCGGGAACGACGGCGGAAGATCATCGGCCTTCCGGCGCAGCCGGGAAATCGTTAACTCCTGCGCATCCACGTAAACCAAACCCGAATAGGCGGCCAGGATCGATCTCTCCTCATACTGAATCGAAAACTCACGCTTCACCACCCGATACTCGAAAACATGGGTCCGCCGGCCGCGCAAAGTCGTCCACTTCAACCAGGTAAATTGAGCCCCCGTTTCGGGCTCGAAAATCTCCAGCAACAGCGTCCCAAACTCGCCGCGCGACGTGACGCCGCCCACCTGCTCCGGCTGAAGGTCCACTGGCTTGTTATTCACCAGCACCACCTTATAGTCTTCCTTGTTCTCGTTGAACGAAAGCTTGGCGGTCAGCACATCCTGCCGCTGCCAAAACTCCAAACCCGTCGGATCCGCATAGCGCCGCGTCACCTGCGTGCAGATAAAGTTTGGAAGCTGCTTGGAATAATTGAGCGCATACTCTCGGGCCTGCGCCAACACCCGCTCTTGCTCAGCGGCGCTGGGAATCGGAATGCTGGGAGGCGCCGGTTTAGGGACATCGGGAGCGGGAGGCGCCAGTTTCTTCGACGTCAGCGCCAGCGTCTCCAAAGCCTCAACCGTCTTCGGCCCTGCGCCAAGCCCCTGAAGAGTCTCAATCACATCGCGTTCCAATTGCTCTCGCAGCGTGACCTTGCGAAGATACTCGGCCACTTTCCTATCGTCATGCCGAAGGTCGATCGAAGACTTGATGAACTGCTCCAACTGCCGCACGCTCAGCTTCATCTGTGCCGATACGATGGTGACCGCCATCAGCGAAAAAAACACCAACCGTAACTGACGCAGACCCATCATCAGTTCTGCTTGCCTCCGCCGCCGATCCCAAATATCCGCCGTCGCTTCTTCTCCGGAACGGGCGCTGGCGCCGCAACCAAAGTACGGTCGATCGCCGATTGCACCAGCCCCGCCATCACCTTGTAGCCCGCCGCATTCGGATGCAGTCCGTCGTCGGCGAAATCCTTCTTCAGAAATTCCGAGTCGTCCAGCATCGGCGTGAAGTAGTCCAAATAGGTATAACCCCGTTTGGTGCAAAACGCCTTGATCCAGACGTTCATCTCGCGGATGATTGTCATCGGACGCCGGCGGCTCATCTCGAACGCCGGGTTAACGTCCTTGTGATAATCGTGGATCGGAAGAATCGAAGCGAAGACCGGCTTGATCTGATACCTCTCGGCCAGATCGGCGATCATCGTCAGATTCTGTTGAATCGCAGCCAGCGCCGTCCCTCGAGCGATGTCGTTGGTCCCTCCCAGGACCACCATCGCGCCAGGCTTGTTCGCGGTCACATCGGACAGCATCCGGCCCAGCATCTGCCCTGTCACCTGCCCGCTGATCCCACGATTCACATAATCCTTGCCGGGAAAATATTCGTTCAGCCGCCAGCCATCCGTGATCGAATCACCCAGAAACAGCACCCGTCCGGACGTCGTCGGTCCGAGCGTTTGATTGGCTTCCGAGTAGCGCCGCAAATTGTCGCGATCAGCCGAACGTAACTGTATCTCTTTCGCGGCCAGCAGCGCCCGGAAGTGCGTCTCCAACCGGTCCACAGTCTCACGCAACTCGGAAAACTGCCTACGCCCCTCCGAAGAAAAAGGATGCGGCTTGGGAACCGAGTCGCTCAAAGCGAGATAGGCGCGAACGTTCGAGAGCAAGTCGTATTGGATGGCGCCATCCTGTATGCTGGCGGCGACGCGAAGAGTTGCAATCCCTTGCCGGACGTTCTCGATCGCCGGCTCGGCGGCGCGCGCCAGGCCTGGAGCTGTCGTGGCGGTCGATTCCATCAACTGCGCCACCCGCCCAAAGTGCGTCAGCACCTCGGGATTGCTAAGCGTCGCCTGCGGCGCCTCTTGCCCGAAAGCCATGGTGGCGGCAACCAACGCCGCCGGTATTAAAATGAATCTCAACCTGGTTCCTCTCTCTCCAGTTGTAGCGTAACCGAACCCAGATAAAACGGCATCTGCACGCGAATCTGCACTGGCAGCCGGCGCGCGTCGTCCGTCAGCCAGATAAAAAGCCGGGCCTTGCGCCGGAAGAGCACGCCGTTAAACAACATAGCCTCGTGGCGGACTGCTGTAAAGACGCCGGCTGGGGTATGGATGGTTTCCTTCTCTTGCACACGAATTTCCACGGCGGCGCTCTTTCGTCCATCGCTCATCGGCAGCGTCAAAGAGCTCCCCGGCTTGGTCATCGTGCGGCGCAGCTTTTCCAGTGCGCCCAGAATATCGTGAACGCACGCCGGAATCGCCACGGCTCCGCTGGCAGGCTCCTTCGACGTTTGCACCAGGTCGCGCTCCACGCGCGCCGCTTTCCCGTCTCCATAGGCTACTTTGATCTCGCGATGTTTCGACCCCTCGCGCGCATTCTCCAGCGAAGAGGCGGCGCACAAAGCCTCGTTAAAGGTCACCGCATAGGAGTTTCGGACCTGGAACAACCGGTCGGCGAGTCCAGCGGTTTGCAGTTCCATACTGGCCCCAGTCGGGCTCAAATGCGTTTGCACGCGCCCGGCATCGAGAAAGCGCCACTCGCCGGTGTAATGCAGCGTCTGACCGGACGCAACGCCCGCCACCGCGCACCACCACGGAATAAGGCGTCGCCGCCTAAGAGCCATGAGGGCATCTTACGACAATTACCGGCTATCCTACTAACTTGACTGTGAACGACGACCGGCAAGACTCCGATCGGGATCCCCCACGCGCCTGGCGGCGATACCAGGTAGTCATTGTGGTCACTCTGCTCTGGTCGCTCTCACTCCATTGGTGGGAAGGTGAACTGATGTGGAGCAGCCACTCGCCCGCCTTTGAGCCGCTCAGGATGATGGGTGTCGTGGACGCGTGGCGGCACGGAATCTGGGACGCTCGCTGGCTCCCGCTCTTCGATCAAGGCTACGGCTATCCGATCTTCAGTTATCACTCGCCGCTGTTTTCCTGGGTGGGCGCAGTGTTTCTCCTCCTGACCGGCCAACCCATCCTCGCACTCAAGCTGTCGATCCTAATTTTTTTTCTGATCGGCGGATTGGGCTGCCGGACCTTGGCGTCGGGCTTCTGGGCCAGCCCAGGCGCCACTGATCGCACTTCGGGCGACTTTGCTTTTGCCGGCTGGGCGTCTGCCACCTACCTGTTCATTAACATCTTCGTTCGCGGTTCGCTCTCCGAGTTCGCTGCCAGCGCCTTGATTCCCTGGCTGCTATGGGGCATGTGGCTAATCTCGGCCGACGCGCGGCGCTACGCCAAGGGAGCGGGAGCCATCGCGATTTCGCTCACGCTCCTGGTCCTGTGCCACAACGCGATCGCCCTCTACGCGGTCTTGTTGGTCTGCCTGCCGTTGCCATTCCTGTTTCGCCCGGCTGGCAGTCGTGGGTGGTTCGCCTGGGCCGCTGGCGGGGCCATGGCGGCCTGCATGACCGCTTTCTTCGCCGTGCCAGTGTGGGTCGAAAAGCCTTTCGTCAGACTCGCCAACCTCTTACCACGGGAAGTACGAGACCACTTCCTGCGTGTCGATCATCTGCTATCGCTCGGCGCCTGGAATCTGGGTTTGAGCGGCCAGGACTTAAATCGAGTGATGCCCAGGCATCAGGGCTTGTTGCTGCCCTTTGCGCTCATCGCGGGCGTCATCGCGTTTCGCTACTTCGATAGCGCGGAGCTTCGCCGCAAGACTCTCACCCTCTTGACTCTCAGCGCTCTAACTTTGTTCATGGCGATGCTGCCCTCGGTTTGGCTGTGGGAGCATCTTCGCCCTTTGCTCTACACGCAGTTTCCCTGGCGATGGCTCTCGGTGAACGCGACCGTGTCCGCGTTGCTTGTCCCCGCGCTCGCCCTTGCAATCCGGCGCCGCGGAACCGATCTCGCGCGCCACACCTATACTGTGCTCGCCGGCGCCGTCTTGATCGTCAACCTGGGATTGTATGGCGGACCTGGGCCCGGCTGGCAGCGCTGGCAATTTGACCCGAGTCCGGATTTGGTGCGCGCCGATAAAACACGCACCACCGTCGACGAAGAGTATGGCCCGGTCTGGCGCAACTCTAACTTTTCGCATCCGGTCCGCCCGGGCGACGCCATGGCGGGCAGCGTCGAAGTCAAATCGATTCCCAACCTGCAGTCGCCGTGGCGTTGGGAAGTGGGAGTGCGTGGCGCAGCGACACCGGTAGTCGTCGGAGCGAATTACTTTCCGGGATGGCGAGCCTACTGGCATCCTAACGGCGCGCCCGCTGCATCCGAAGTACCCGTTGAAATCGACCGGCCGACCGGACTGATTCTGGTTCGATTAGACGCGGGCGACCCCGGCCATCTCGAACTACAATACGCCAACACGCCCGTACGCCAGGCCCTCAAAATCTTCAGCGCCGCCTCCGCTGCGGCGTTTCTCGCCGTTGCCATCTGGCTTCGGCTCTGGCGCTCGCCCGCTATCGTTTAGAGCAGCCGTTACCGAGCCGCGCGCGCAAGCGAGCGGTACCCTACAGAAAGTCTGAACCGCTAAAACCCGAAGAGCTTCGCGGCGTTGAGGCCTCGCATCAAAGCTCGATCGGCCACCGGGGCAAACGCGAACTGCTCGTCGAACACCGCCGACGCGGTTTTGAAGCCAGCCATGTTTTCGCCCAAACCGCCCCATAGAATCCGTTCGGGCCCGAAGTTGTCGAACGCGCCTTTCACGAAATTGTTTAAATCAGGATGCGGCGAAGGTGTTTTGGATGAATAGCCCCAGCCCGAAAATTTGAAGTAGATCTTCGGCGCCAAAGCCAGCGCCATGACGGCGTCGTAGTCCGCAGGCGTGCCCTGCCCGAACCGTCCCATGTGATCGAGAATCACTGGCACATCGCGAAATTCTTTCGCCAACCCGCCGATCTCCGGCGCGTGATGCGGCAGGAAGTGCATCTGGACCGCCAAGCCCAACTTGGCCGCCGCACGCCACGTCGCTTTCATAGCCGGATCGCGAAGGTCTCGATTCTTGATCGGTCCGCTTTTGACAGGCGCTTCGCCGGGCGCATTGACGGCATGGATCCGTATTGCCACAATCTTCTTGGGGTGCCGCTTGACCAGCTCCTGCATCCGCTTGGGTGTCGCCGGATCGATCGGGTCGAACAAACAAGTGCCTTTGAATAAACCTTGTGGCTTCTCATTCTCCAAGCAATAAGACAGATAGCGATGATCGTCCTGATACGGTTCCGGATGCACCAGAATGACGTGATCGATACCCGCCTGCTTGACGAACTCCAGATACGGCGCCAGCGCCTGAGCTGGAGGCTTGTAGGTGGCCGCAGGATGGTAGGGAAACCGCTCCGGTTCGAAAAGATGGACGTGCGTGTCCACCAATGATTCTTTAGCGCCCAGTGTAGCCGCGCCGCCCGTGACCGCAGCCGCAGCGAGAATCTCACGTCGATTCATCATCGACGCAACTATATCGCACCTGAAGGCCCTTTGCGGGTGACCCGAGGTGTTAAAATCGGAAGTCCCCATATGGAACGAGCCGCCAAACTGCTGCGCCAGTGGAAGCTCGCCAGCGGTTGCGTTACCTCCGATCAGGTCGCCATCGCGGCTTGGTCTGTTGCAGCAGGCAAAAAAATCGCCGCCCATAGCCGCGCTATCACAATCGTGCGCGGCCGCCTCGTCGTCGAAGTGACCGACGAGATCTGGCAACGCCAGTTGCGCACGGTCCGAGGGTTCATTCTCAAAAAGATTGAGAAGGATTTGGGCGCGCCAATCGTCACCGATATCGAGTTCCGCGTCGTGCCGCCCCGCCGCGGTCCCGGACACGAAGAACGTGTCGTGCGCGGTCCCCTGTTCCAGGGACGCGACGAAGCCGACGCCATCGCCGATCCATATATGGCGATGGTCTACAAAGCGAAACGCGAGAGGTCCACTGCTTGAACATCACAGACGAACAAGTGCGTCAGGTCGCTGAACTGGCCAACTTGCGGCTGACGGACGCGGAAATTCCTCGCATGGCGCGCGAGATGGAATCGATCCTGACGCACATCGAGAAGATGGCCGAACTCGACACCAAAGATGTCCCGCCGATGACTCAGGTGCTCTACGATGCCGGCGAAACCGCGACGCTGCGTGACGACATCGAGCGCCAACCGCTCTCGAACGAAGAGGCTCTCGCCAACGCGCCCCTCTCGGGTAACGGGTTCTTCAAAGTCCCCAAAGTGATCGAAAGGTAACTCGCCGCTTTGAACGTCTCTTCACTCACGATCGATCAAGTGCGGGCAGGCCTGAAAACGCGCCAGTTCAGCGCTCGCGAATTGACGCAGGCCGCGCTTGGCTTTGCCGAAGCTGAAAACCCCAACACCAACGCCTACCTGCATTTTTCACCGGAACGCGCCTTGTCCGCCGCCGGCGCCGTCGACGCCAAGTTAGCGAGAGGCGAGGAACCCGGCGCCCTGGCCGGCGTGCCGATTGGCGTCAAAGATGTGATCCTGGTCAAAGGCTCGCGCAATACCTGCGGTTCGAAACTCCTTGAAAAGTTCATCGCCCCTTACGACGCAACAGCGGTGACGCGGCTCGAAGCGGCGGGCGGTATCATCATCGGCAAGGCCAACTGTGACGAGTTCGCCATGGGCTCGTCGAACGAAAACTCCGCGTTCGGCCCCGTGCGAAATCCCGTCGCGCTCGATCGCGTGCCGGGTGGGTCCAGCGGCGGCTCGGCGGCGGTGGTCGCGCAAGGTACTGCGGTTGTTTCGCTCGGCTCCGATACCGGCGGCTCTATCCGTCAACCCGCATCCTTTTGCGGCGTCGTCGGAGTCACACCGACGTATGGCCGCGTGTCGCGTTACGGCTTGGTCGCCTTCGCCAGTTCACTCGATCACATCGGCCCGTTCGCACGTAACGTGCGAGACTCAGCGACGTTGCTGCAAGCGATCGCCGGACGCGACCCGAAGGATGCCACCAGCGCCTTCGCCCCTGTCGCCGACTACGCGGCGGCCATGACGGGCGATGTGCGCGGCATGCGCATCGGATTGCCCAAGGAATATTTCGACGGCCTCGAAAGTGAAACCGGCGGGCTGATTCAGCAAGGCATCGACGCCCTTCGTAAACTCGGCTGTGAAGTGAAGCCTGTCACGCTACCACATACCGAGTATGCGATTTCCAGTTACTACGTGATCTGCACCGCCGAAGCGAGTTCGAACCTGGCGCGCTACGATGGCGTGCGCTACACGTCGCGGCCAGAGGGCATAACCACTTTGGCCAGCCTGTACCGCGATACGCGAGGCGAAGGGTTCGGAGCCGAGTGCAAACGCCGCATCATGCTTGGGACCTACGTCCTTTGCCACGGCTATTACGACGCCTACTACAAGAAGGCGCAGCAGGTCCGCACGCTGCTCGCGCGAGACTTCGCCAAAGCCTTCGGCGAGGTCGACGCACTCGTTACGCCCGTCTCGCCCTTTCCCGCTTTTAAGCTCGGCGAGAAACTCGACGACCCGATGCAGATGTACCTGTCCGACATCTATACCATCACGGGCGACCTCGCCGGCATCCCCTGCATGAGTGTTCCATGCGGCAATACCGCGGCGGGCCTGCCGGTTGGCATGCAAATTCTGACAAACCATTTTGAAGAAGCCGCCATGTTCCGGCTGGCCGAAGCGTTTGAACGCCACGGCGGAATCGCGGCGGTCTGACCATTTCATTTATCGTGAAGGAGAAGAATACCTATGGCTTTTGAACTCGCAGCCCTACCCTATGCGCATGACGCACTCAACCCGGTGATCGACACGACCACCATGCAGATCCACCACGGCAAGCATCATCAGGCTTACGTGACCAACCTGAACAAGGCTCTTGAGTCGGCCCCCGACCTGGCCGGCAAGTCTGTCGAAGAAATCATCGCCAACGGCGTAGCCGCAGCGCCCGAAGCGGTTCGCACGGCCATCCGCAACAATGGCGGCGGTCATGCCAATCACGCAATGTTCTGGCAGGTGATGGCGCCCAACGCCGGCGGCGCTCCGTCGGGCAACGTCGGTGCGGCGATCGCGAGCACGTTCGGCAGCTTCGACACCTTTAAGGAGAAGTTCGAAGCCGCCGGTATGACGCGCTTCGGCTCCGGCTGGGCTTGGCTCGTCCTCGACGGTTCCAGCCTCTCGATCGCTTCCACGCCCAACCAGGACACGCCGCTCATGGAAGGCAAGTACCCGGTTTTCGGCGTCGATGTCTGGGAACACGCCTACTATTTGCACTACCAGAATCGCCGCGCCGACTACTTGAAGGCATGGTGGGGCGTCGCCAACTGGGCCGCCATCGAAGCGCGCTTCAACGCCAAAAAATAGCCCGCGCGGCGCCGAAAATTCAGGTCCTTAAAAAGGCGGGTTCACACGGACCCGCTTTTTGTGTATCTTGATTGCCATGGGAAAGAAGTCACAAGCGGCGCCCTTGCCGATGGCCGCCGAGCTATTCAGGCAACTCCTTGACGTTCTCGACGAGCAATTGACCGAGAATGAATGCGACCACAGTCTCCGCGTCACCGAAGACTTCCTCGCCGATGCCTCCGGTGAACCTGAGGAAGTCGTCTCTTGGCTGATCGAACGCGGCGGCGTCTGCGACTGCGAAGTGCTCGCCAATCTCGAAGACGAGTTCCGCCGCTAAGCTCGGTTCCGAGCCGCCATGCGCGAGCATGCGGTCTACATCAACCAGGAAATGCTCGGATCTATTTAGGCGCTGCTGGACTTGGCGGAGGCGGCGGAGGAGGCCCGAACCGCATGCCACGCATCGGATTCATGTCGTGGTTGATCCCCTCGCGAAGTTGGGCCTCCGTCAACTGGCCGGTCTTGTCGCTGTTCCAGGACGTGAACCATTTCGTAAAGCCGCCTTGGAACTCCGCTGCACTCAACACTCCGTCTTTATCGGCATCGAACTGCTCGAGCACCGCTTTGTCCAGTTGAAGCCCGCGCATTCCGCCGGGAGGCCCGCCAAATCCGCCAACGGCCGACGGCCGGACGATTCCCTTGGATTTGCCGCTCAACTGATCGGCCACCGATTGCGCACGGGCGCCGACGAAACCCTTGATCGGTTTCACGGAGCCGCCAAAGCCGCCAAACCCGCCGCCCGGTCCGCCAGCGCCGGGAGGCGGACCGAAGCCCATCGGCTCTGGCGCCACAGACTCACCGGCCACCACTTTGTCCAACCGCTCCAATCTGGCCGCAGACTCTTCTTCGACCGCCGGTCGAATCGCCTTGGCCAACGCATCCACTTGCCCAGCAAAGCGGCCCGGCTCAAAGATGGTCTTCTGATACTCGGCGAACTTTGCCAAGTAGGTTTCGCGGAACTCCGGCAGCGCATAGAGCCGCTCCAGGAATCGAACGTTGCCTTGCCACGGTTGCAGTATGCTCAGATTCTCGCGTTGATCCTGCGTGCCCGCCATCACGAACTGTCCGAACGAGTGATCGAGGTCCCAGGGCACTAACTCGAACTTGTTGGTTTTGGGATGGAGATAGAGATAGTAGTTCTGCCCCATCCCGAGGATACTGTCCAAAGTGCTGAGCCAGACCGTCACCGCCATGTAGCGCGCCATCTGCTCCACGTTCAGATAGCTGGCCGCTTGCGCGCGAAACTCTTCGTCCGAACCCTTCGTCAGCAGCCGCGCGAAATCGATCACGCGTTTTTGCTGAACCGCAGTTGGCTTTCCTTTCGGAGCATAGGGCTGGTCGTACGGTTCCCATTCGTCGCCAAGGTAGCCAAAGATGTCGCGCGTGGCGGGCTTCAGAAACAGCCCATCCTTCATCGCGTAGTTGTCCTTTTCAAACTCGCTACCAATATCCTCCACCAGCGAGTAAAGCCCAAAGTATTTGCGCTCATACTTGCCCGCCACACTCACATAGACTCGCGCGTACGCCGTCCGAGGGGCCGCGATCTTAGCGTCGCGATAGAGTCGATGCGAGAGGACCTCGTTCATCCAACTCGCATCGGTCACATTGCTATGGAGGTTGAATTTAGCGATCCCAGCGATGCGTTGATCGGCCTGATACTCATGCACGTCGATCTTGAATGACTTCTTATCGCGGCCTCGCGACTGCAAAAAAGTTCCGTTGCCTTTGTAGCGCACCGCCACATCGGCGAAGGTCTGGCCATCAAAATCAAGGTCGGCATGAACATTCTCAAAGTCGATGCCGGACATACCGGCGACGCCATTACGCTTGCCCTTGGGCGCCACCAGTCCCGCCGCCCCGCCAAAGCCACCAGGGCCACCCGGGCGGCCGGCGGCGCCACCCATCATGGCGGCGATGCCGGCTTCAAACAAAGACGTAGTCCCGGTGCTTAGCTCTTCGGCTTCGAGGCTCCCGGATTTGGATTTGTCCCACTGGGAAAACCAAGCGCTTGCGAGCCCTTGAAACTCCGCAGCCGAGAGTTGCTTGTCGCCGTTTGCGTCGCCTTTAAGGAAGGCAGGCGCCAGCATCATCGACGGCCCAAACCCGCCTCCTGGAGGACCGCCGCCCGGGCCGCGCATCCCGAACATTGCGCCGCCGCCCTTGGGCTCGATCGCCGGCCATTGCTCGGGCGCAAACTTCAAATGGATCGTCCAAACCTTCGAGGTCTGGAACAACTCTGAGGCTTTCCTGGGTGCTTCGGCCAGGGCGCTACCGGCCAGCAACAGAGCAGGCAAAACGGAAAGATATCGGCGCATATTCATTCAATTGTGACAGAGTGAACGGTGGTCGAACGCCATCGCCGCCACTCGGTGGGTGGTGCCGCAAGTGGCGCTCTCGACGCCAATCGGCGAGATATCCCAGAGCCAAGACTCTTGCCAGCGCAGCGTGTAATTCGGCAACAGAGCGATCGGGTCGAGCCCGTACAATGCCGGAGTAACATCCACGCGCAGACCGGCGCCGGTGTCCCACACTCCCTCGTTCCACCGCACTGAGTTCGGGCCGCCGCGGTATTCGGCGTACTCAAGATCGGAGATCAGCAGAATGCTCCGCGCCTTCGACGCAGCCAAACCGGCAAGGTGCTGTTCCACGATCCACTTCGCTCCGGCCTCGACCGCCAACAGCCATTCACTTTCCTTGCTCTCCACATTCCGCTCGCCGAACTTTCGGCCGAGGTAATCCTCGACGCAATCCTGCCAGGCGATGGGCAACTGGCTCATGAGGTTGAGCGAAAGCACGGCATCGGCCGAGAACGGGTTCGCGTGATCGCCGGGCTGCACTATGCCTGCGATGTGCGCGAGCGATTCCTCCCAGCCGCCATGAAAGCGGTCGAGATCCTGCTGCCAGCGCTGTATGCAACCGGTCAAGTCGCCGATGTGCGGCTCGACCTCGACGCCATTCAGCGCGCTCCAATGTTGCTCACAGGAAGGATCGGCATCGAACAGCAAGAGACGTTGGAACCGCGCTGGCAGCGCGTCGGTGGCTAAGTCAAATAGCCGCCCGGCGCCAAGTACAGCAAGGTCGATCCCGGAAAGATTTTCCGCCCAGCGGCGTTGCGCAGCCTTGGTGCGTTCAAGATGAGGCTCCCAATACTTGCGAAGCTTCTTCTCCCGTTCGGCGATGCCGAGGCCCTGACGCAAGTACCGCGCGGCCGCAGGATCGCGATGCCGTAGACGTGCGGCCAAATAGCGGAAGAACAAGCTTCCATGGTAAGCCCGGCAGCATTGCTATGATCGATCCGATGAATCGACGTGAAGCGTTGGCCTTCCCATTCCTGCTGACGGCCGCCAAGGGCGCGGACAAATTGCCCGTCATGGGCAGCGGGGCGCACACCTACGAAGTGACTCACGATTGGGCGCAACTGCCTGGCTCGCTTCGCTTCGGTAACACCCACGGTATCGTCGCCGATTCGCAGGGCCGGCTCATCATCGCCCACACTGTACACAAGTCCAGCGCCAGCGCCGATGCCATTGCGGTCTTCGATGCCCACGGAAAGTTCGTGACCTCGTGGGGCGCCGATCTGCGCGGTGGCGCGCACGGCCTGACGATCCGGCGCGAAGGCAATCAGGAGTTTCTGTATCACTGCGACAACGTGCGCGGCTTTGTCCGCAAGACCACGCTGATCGGGGAGGAGGTCTGGATTATGCACGCGCCGGTCGCTTGCGGACACTACGCCACGGCACGCGAGTATAAGCCTTCGAACCTCGCCATCGCTCCGAATGGCGACCTGTATGTAGCCGACGGCTACGGCAAGTTCTACATCCATCACTACGATTCGAAGCTCCGTTGGATACGCACCTTCGGCGGCTCGCGCGCGGAGATGGACAAGGACCCGAAGCGCGAAACCGGTCCGGGCACGACAATCTGGCCGCATGCGATCGCCATCGACACGCGCGGCCTGCAGCCGCTGTTGATGGTAGGCGAGCGGGGGGCCAACAGCCGCATTCAGTACTTCACGCTCGACGGCCAGCCGCTTCATATGGTGAAGGATGGCGTGCGCTGGCCGAGCACTTTCGACTTTAGAAACGGCCTGATGCTGATGCCGGATTTGAAGGCGGTCGTGACGATCTTCGATGCGGCGAACAAGCCGGTCGCGGTGTTAGGCGATGGGCTGAAGCCCGATGGCAACTCGTATCAAGGCATTCGCGACAAGGACCGGTCCGCGTTCACGCCTGGGCAATTTGTCGCGCCGCATGGGGCGTGCTTCGACGCGGACGGCAATATCTTTGTGGCTGAGTGGGTTGAGGTCGGGCGGGTTTCGAAGTTGAGGAAAGTGTCGTGACCGCGCGGGCGGCCAAGGCCTTGATCCAAACCGCCACCGATCCCGATGCACCAGCCGAAGCGCGCCGGGCCGCTATCTGGGGGCTCGCCGAGTCAAAGGATCCCGATTCGGCCCGGGTGTTACGCCGTTTAACGAAGGATAAGGAACCTGCCATAGCGCGGGCGGCGCGATCGACTCTTGTTAACTTCGTCGATCCCGTGCGATGTGATTTGCCGGTTTGGCGCAAGCCGCCCAAAGCGCTACGCGGGACTTATGCGACATTCCTCCAACGCGCGATCAATCTCGCTGTGGAGAACGTTCAGTCAGGCCGTGGCGGGCCGTTTGGTGCGGTCGTCGTGCGCAAGGGGCGGATCATTGCCGAGGGCGTCAATCTCGTAACTGCGGTCAACGATCCGACGGCCCACGCGGAGGTGATTGCGATCCGCGCGGCTTGCGACTTACTCAATCAGTTACACCTGGGCGATTGTGCGATTTACTCGTCATGCGAGCCGTGTCCGATGTGTCTCGGCGCGATCCACTGGTCACGACTGGGGCAGCTATACTTCGCGGCCACTCGTGAGGACGCGGCCGCAGCGGGCTTCGACGACTCGTTCATCTATGACCAAGTTCCACTTGCTCCGGCAGCTCGTTCAATTCCGGCGAAGCGCCAACTGGCGAGGGAAGGTAAGTGGCCCCTGGATGCCTGGCTGGCAGACCTCGAAAGGCTTGAGTACTGATGGCCTCGATTAAGGCTTTACTCAAAGGCCTGCAAGGCGACGACCAAGTGGGTTGGATGCGTGCAGGGAGTGCCGGCTCTCAATTTGCCGCTAATCCGCGCGCGCTCGAAGCCGTTTGCGACGTCCTCGCAAACGGGAGGCACGAGATGCAACGTTACGAGTCCGCCTACATCCTCGGGTCTGCTAACCGAGCGCCCGAGGCGGGCAAAGCTCTGCTGGCGTCATTTCAGAACCAGGCGGAAACGCCTCTGGTGCGTGGCCTTTGCGCTGAGCAAATGGCCCTCAGCGGCATCGAACGCCGAAAGCTCATCGTCACTTATATGAGCGGCCTGGAAGACTCATCGCCCATCGTGCGCTTCTGGTGCATCTACGGGCTCGCCACCTTACATGCCACGAAAGCCCGAGCCAAGCTCCAACAACTCGCGGCCACCGATCACGCTCGCGGGGCTATGCACTCAAAGGTATCGACTGAGGCGAAATGGGCTCTCGCCGTCCTCGACGATCTTCCCTTGGAGGACCGTGTCGCGCCAGGGCGATATCGCAAACCCGAGCCTTTTCGAACCCACTCACCCACTGCGTTCCTGCGGCGGGCGATCGAATTGGCAGCTAGCAACGTCCGTGATGGGAACGGCGGTCCTTTCGGCGCGGTGATCGTGCGAGGCAAGGACCTCATTTCAGAAGGCGCCAATCGCGTCGTGCTCTATAACGACCCGACCGCTCACGCGGAAATCGTAGCCATCCGCGAGGCTGCCCGAAACTTACAAACCTTCGATCTTACCGGCTGCGAGATCTATTGCTCGTGCGAACCAAACCCCATGTCGCTGGGCGCAATCTTTTGGGCGCGGCTATCTCGCATCTACTACGCCGCTTCACGCGAAGACGCCGCACGAGCCGGATTCATTGCCGAACGCTCCATCCCGACATGCAACATGAGCCGCAGCGCCGGGCGAGCGCCCTTCGCGGCTTGGAACAAGTCGACCGGCAAGATACGCTATTGAGATGAACACGGTACTCGATGTTCGCTCGATCTCGAAGAGCTTCGGCACAAACCACGTCGTGCGCGAAGTCTCGCTTGAAGTGCAACGCGGCGAACTGTTCGCGCTCCTCGGCCCATCGGGCTGCGGCAAGACGACCGTGCTCCGCATGATCGCGGGCTTTGACCGGCCCGACCGCGGCGAGGTATTGCTGGACGGCAAAGACATCGCCCAGCTCAAGCCCTACGAGCGCAACGTGAGCACGGTCTTTCAGAACTACGCGTTGTTCCCGCATCTAACCGCGCGCCAGAACGTCGAGTTCGGCTTGCAACACAAGGGCAAAGCGAACGGGGATCTTCGCGAGCGCACGCAAAAGGTCCTGGACCTGGTGCAGATGCTCGGCAAGGAAGAGCGCTACCCGGCGCGTCTATCGGGCGGCGAAAAGCAACGGATCGCGCTCGCACGTTCGCTGGCGATTGAGCCCGACCTGCTGCTGCTTGATGAGCCACTTTCGGCCCTCGATCCCAAGCTTCGCAAGCAGGTTCGCGGCGAACTCAAAGACCTGCAACGCCGCGTCGGCATCACCTTCATCATCGTCACTCACGATCAGGAAGAGGCGATGGCGATGGCCGATCGGGTCGCGCTGATGAACAAAGGCGTGCTGGAACAAATTGGCACACCCGAAGACATTTACCTGCGCCCGAAGACCCGCTTCGTCGCTAGCTTTCTAGGCTCAGTGAATTGGCGCGGCGAGTACGGCGTGCGGCCGGAAGCGGTGCGAATAACATCCACGCCACCGGGCAACGGCGCGCGCTGTCAGCCCGGCCGTATTAGTAACTCACTGTTCCTCGGTAACTGCTTCCACGTCGAAGCGCGCCTGGAAGACGGCACCGATCTTGTCGCCGAAATCCCACGCCTCGACCACTCGTTCTCCCCCGGCGAGAATGTGCATCTCTGGTGGCATGCCCACGACGAAATCCGGTTGCCCCAATGAAGCAACTCCGGTTCTGGTTTCTGGCGCCGGCGCGCGTACTTACCTTCGGGTTCTTCCTGATCCCGTTGGCCATCGTGCTGGTCTACAGCTTCCTCACGCGCGGCACTTATGGCGGACAAGGCGCGCCTTACACGTTTGAGAACTACACGCGCCTAGCCGACCCGCTGTACCTGGAAATCCTGGCCAAATCATTTTGGATCGCGATTGTTTCAACGGCAGCTTGCCTGCTGATGGGCTTTCCGCTCGCCATGTTTATCGCGCGCAGCGACCCGAAGTGGCGCGGCACCTGGATCAACTTAGTCATGCTGCCGTTCTGGACCAGCTTTCTGGTCCGCACTTACGCCTGGATGTTTCTGCTTCGCGACACTGGCCTGATTAACACGATCCTGCAGGCGCTCGGGCTGATCACGGAACCGCTCCCGCTGCTGTATAACGATGGCGCCGTAATTTTGGGACTGGTCTACGGATACCTGCCGTTCATGGTGCTGCCGATCTATTCGACGCTCGAACGTCATGACCCTTTCCTCCTGGAAGCGGCGGCGGACTTGGGCGCGACGCCCTGGCAATCGCTTTGGCGCGTCACGATCCCGATGGCGAAGCCCGGCATCCTCGCCGGCTCCGTGCTGGTCTTCATCCCTTGCCTGGGTGCGTACCTGACACCGGATCTGATGGGCGGCGGCAAGAGCATCATGATCGGCAACGTGGTGCAGCAGCAGTTTACTTCGGCCCGCGATTGGCCATTTGGCGCTTCGCTCTCGCTGGTTCTGACGGCGATGGTGATGTTACTCCTGTGGGTCATCATGAAGCGCGGCGGCAAGGATCTGATATGAAGGGCCGCGGGTTGGCCATCTACGCGGCGGCGGCATATTTGTTTCTCCATGTGCCGCTTTTGGTGTTGACGCTTTTCAGCTTCAACTCTTCGCGCTACTCGCATTGGGAAGGCTTCTCGCTGAAGTGGTACGCGGCACTGGCGGAAGATCCGCGCCTGATTGAAGCCACGATTAACAGTCTCATCATCGCCATTGGCGCGACCTTTATCGCCACCGTGGCAGGCACGCTTTGTGCTTACGGACTCTGGAAAAAAGCGGCTCCTGTTTTGGAAGCTTCGCTCTACACAGGACTGGTCACGCCGGAGATCGTCACCGGCGTTTCGTTGCTGGCGCTGTTCCAATGGCTGTTCCACTACTTTGACTTTCGGCTTGGGCTGCATACGGTAATCCTCGCGCATGTTACTTTCTCAATCGCCTACGTCATGATCGTCGTGCAGGCGCGGCTGAAGACGATGGACAAGTCGCTCGAAGAAGCCGCGATGGATCTGGGCGCCACCGAGTTCGGCGCGTTTCGAAAAGTCACATTACCCGTCCTGACGCCTGGCATTGTCGCCGCCGCGCTGCTAGCGTTCACCATTTCTTTTGACGATTACGTGATCACCAGCCTGGTCGCCGGCGTCGACTCGGAAACTTTGCCGATGGTCATCTACACGATGGCCCGCAAGGGAGTCAGCCCGGCGGTGAACGCGATGTCGGCGCTCATTGTCATCGGCGTGGGCATTCTGATCGTCGCCGCGGAGAAACTGCAACAGGGTCATCATTCATGAAACGCCGGACATTTTTCCTCGCCTTGAGTGGTCTAGCCGGCTGCACGTCGAATAAGAAACCGCGCCTCAATATCTATAACTGGTCAGACTATATCGGCAAGACGACGCTGGCCGATTTTGAGCGCGAGACCGGCATCGAAACCCGCTACGGTATCTACGAAAGCAACGAAGAGATGCTGGCGAAAGTATTCGGCGGCAACTCCGGTTGGGATGTCGCCTTCCCTACCAACTACTTCGTCGGCCCGATGCGCGAGAGCCGGCTGCTTACTCCGCTCGATCACTCGCTGCTACCGAATCTCGCCAATCTCGACCCAATGTTAGCCGCCCCGGAGTGGGATCCGAAGCTTGAATATTCGGCTCCGTACATGTGGGGCGCGACTGGCATCATCTTCAATCAG
The DNA here is from genome assembly GCA_043755595.1 of Acidobacteriota bacterium. Classification (GTDB taxonomy): domain Bacteria; phylum Acidobacteriota; class Terriglobia; order Bryobacterales; family Bryobacteraceae; genus VFZP01. Next base: position 18,503 of record JAYUSQ010000085.1, read on the forward strand.
CGCCGCATGAAGTTGACCTCCTGGAGCGACTTATGGGACCCGAAGTTGAAAGGCCGGCTGACCATGCTCGACGACCCGGCAGATACGATCGGGGCGGCGTTGAAGAAACTGGGCCACTCGATCAATTCCACCGACGGGTCACAAATGGCCGCCGCGAAAGACGAACTCATTCGACAGAAACCATTGGTGCGCGCCTACCTGAACGCCGAAGCGAGAGATCAACTGGTTTCCGGCGATCTGGAGGCTGCCGAACTGTGGGGCACAACTTCACAGCAAGCGATTGAAGCCGCTCCGCACCTGGGCTTTGTCTATCCGGTAGAGGGCTTTTCACGCTACGCCGATGGCGCCGTCATCCTACGCGAGAGCAGGCGTCCGGAATTGGCGCACAAATTTATCGACTATATTCTCCGGCCGGATGTGGGCGCTTCGATTGTCGCACTTAGTAAGTCCGCCACTGCGAATGCCGCCGCGCGACAACGGCTACCCGACAAAGTGCGCAACAACCAGATCCTGTATCCCCCCGCCGAGGTGCTGGCGCGCGCCGAATGGCTGGCTCCGCTCCCGCCCGCCGCTCAGCGCCTGCGCGACAGGTATTGGACCGAGATCAAATCGGCTTAAATCCGGCGATTGATCGAGGGCGATTGGGTTTGATTCGTTTCGGTCCGAAGACGGGCTAAGTTGTTGCCCTGCCTTGGCGCGAGCCGACTGCAAGCGGTGTAACTCAGCCAGGGCGAGCGTGTAAGAGCGGCGGATGGAAGCCATGTAGCGCGCGGCGCGCATGACGCCGTCCGTTAAGGCGAAGCGGCCAGTTTCCGGAGAGAGGGAATCTTCGAAGGCTTCGTTCTCCAGCCGCGCCGCGCGCCGGAGTTTCCATTGATTGTGCGCGAGGAGTTCGACTTGGTGAATTTCGGTCTCGCCGTATGGGGTGTGCTCTTCCATCAGAGTCGCGAGGAGACGGTCATACGCTGCGGCGTCTTCGCCCGGGAGGATCGTATGGCCCTTACCGGTAAGGGCATGGGTAGTGCGGTTTTGTGCGACACGCGCTTTGCCTTCGGCAGTGCGCGGGCCAGTGGAAAGTTGCGCGTTGCGGCGGTTGGCTGCGATGCGGCGGTTCGAGGAGGTGTTAGTCGACATCATGGCGATATTGTGGAGGATCGGGCGGGCAGACCGGCATGAGCGGGCGGCGGGCTGCGGTTGATAAGAGCTTGAGGGTTAGCGAGATGGAGAGGTTGGGATATTTTTTTCCTACGTGTGAATCGCAAGGCCTTCACCTGGGCTTCTTGGGTTTGACCTGTTGACACTCCCTCTCCGCGTCCCAGTTGGGGCCGCCCGGTAACATGACAAAGGATCGTGGAGACTGTGTGGGGGGCCATCTAATTGCCGCATCACTACAGATAGGCAACCACAATACCGCGACAATCGCTTGCGCAGTTCCAAAGCAGTGCCGCTCCGATTCAATCGATATCATTGTTTGCATGGATGTTGAGCAAGCGAACACTGAGCCCTATTGTCGGTTCACCGTCTCCCTTCTTCCGGGTGAGGTCGAAACATCCGGCCTTTGTCACCTCGCTTCCCCTCCTTACCAGGCCGAGCACGAGGTGAGACATTGAAATTCATTGCTTGGCTCGGTGCCTTTGTCCTCGCAGCTATCGGTCTAGTAACTGCCTTCGTCAAGGTATTCGAAGGCAGCGCCAAGGAAGTAGTAGCTTTGACTCGCGATGTAGTTAAGATACAAGCAGAAGCTGCCACTCAGACGCAGAGGTTTTTTCAGCCGCCCAATGTGCCAGTGATGCCGGGAATGCCGGCAACGCCGGTCATGGTGCAAGTAGGCAGCGAGCTTGCCCCCGAAGAAACTGAGGAGGTGACTTCGGTATTTATGGTGTGCCATTGCACGAAGTGGGAAGGTTACAGCTGAAACGGCCTGGGACGGTTCAAGCCGCTTTCATTGTTCGAGGCGAGTCAGGGCCAGGCATTTACCCTTATTCGCTGCAATCCACGATTTCGCCGCTCGCAAGGGGGAAGCCTTCGTCAGATCTCGTGCAGCGGAAACGGCACTCTCCAGATACAGGGTAATACTAGTTTGTCTCTATACCTCGTGCAGTCAGCCCCTTGCGTCATTGGATTGCAGGCGCTTAGATAAAGACATACCGAGGAATCGGAAGCCCCCCTCATTGGGAAATGCCCTTTTAGTGTGCTTGAGCGGCTCACGGCTCGGAGTTTCCGGTGGACTGCCGGAAATGCCAAACGGCTACTGCCACCCCGGTAAAGCGGGCGGCTGGAGTTTCTACATTTCGCGCGAGAATGTTATGGCGTCCGCCGCAGACCCGTCGTCGGGCACACGCGCGTGAAGATGAGAGGCGGTCCAATTGAATCGCAATTTTCCCGGTCTAGTGGCGCCGCTCCAGGTTGACGCCTGGCCGCGCTACTCGCCCATCGCTCCGACAAACACAGGTTTCGTCGTTGGCTGCGGGCTGCCGCCTTCGGGTTCATCGGAAATCGCGAGGGCAGCCGCTTGACCAGGTTGTAACTGAGTCTCAGCAATTAGTAACACCTGGCCGTTGGCTTGAGGTGCGAAGACACCGGCACTTACCGGATTCCCGCCGCCCTTGGGCACGACCCACAACTGCAACGTGCGGCCCTGCTTGAGAGCGGGTACGTCGAGGCCGGACAATACCAAGCCTGCCGAGCCTCCCCAGAAGGCCCGGAATTGGGGCTCATTCGGCGCCGCTGTCGATAGGCGAATGAAGCGGGCATCGCGAGCGAACACGACTTCCAAAACCTTGCGGCTGCGCGCCGCCTCAGTCCGGACGGAGGCCAGTTGCCCTTCGACGCGGCGCAGTTCGCTATTGGCGCCGCGCAACGCCATGAAGGAATACAGCGAAGCCACGGCCAAGCCGGCGGCCACCGCCCACCCCGTCACCCAAGAGCCCGAACGAGGGCGTGTGGCGACGGCTCGCTCTGCGGTGCGGCTACGCTCCTGGTCACCGATTCTATTGGTCAATTGAGAACGCAACAGCGCAGGTGGTTCAGCGACCGCCGCCGCGGAGAGAACCAACTCCGCCACCAGCGCTTCGGATTTCTTGAGTTGCTCACGCGCCGCCGGATCGTCCGATTGAATCAGCCGTTCGATCTGCTGTAACTCTTCGCCTTCGAGCAGGCCCAACGTGTATTCGTCGCAAAGTTGCATGAGAAGTTGTTTATCCATTACACAACCTCCCCGGCGGCGACGCCGAGCGCCGTGCGCAACTTTATCATGCCCAGCCGGATGCGGGTCTTCACGGTGCCAAGAGGTTGCCCGAGACGCTCAGCCAACTCGGAGTGAGTCAGTCCGGAGAAGAATGAAAGTTCGATGGCTTGGCGCTGATCGGCGCTCAGCTCCCGCATCGCCAGGCGAACGCGCTGCTGGCTTTCCGAGGCCAAGACGGCATCTTCGGCCGACTCGCCAGGAGAGGCGGCGTCGAACACCATGTCGAGCGCGGTTTCATGTTGACCGCGGGCGGCGCGCGAACGAACCTTGTCGAGAGCGCGGCTGCGAGCCATCATCACCAGCCAGGAAGTGGGGCTGCCTCGATCGGGCGAGTAATCTTTGGCGAGCTTCCACACTTGGGAATAAACGTCCAAAGCGATCTCTTCGGCGTCGGCAGAATTGCCGGCGATACGGAGCGCCACGCTGTAGACGAGACGGCTCGACAAATCGTAGAGTTCGGCCAATGCCTGTTGGTCACCCCGCGCCGTACGTTGGATGCAGCGTTCCCAATGGGGATCGGCCACGCGGCCGGGAGGCCTCGGGGGAGAATCGGACGGGATGTTAGATCCTGTCATCAACATTCACTATGGATACGAGCCGGGTCGGGGCTTGGATCCATGCCGGCAAAATAAGCATTCTAAGGCCGCGACACTAAAAACACCACGAGCCCAGCGGTGGCCGCCAGGAGAGCGATCGCCGCCTGTTTGCGGGCGGCTGGAGATCCAGCGAATTCACCCAGTTGGAAGATCCCTATCGCGGCGCCGACGACGAGCGAACCGCGGCAAATCGTGAAGGCCAAAGTCCGGCTGAAGCCAGCCGCCGGCGTCGCTGAAACGGCCAGTAACATGGCCAGAAGGCTAGCATACCAAATCGCGCCGCCCGCCAGTCCCATCAGATGCCGCTTGACAGGGCTGCGGAGCCAAGCGCCGAACGATAGCGCCTCGCCCTGTACCGGGAGGTTAAGAAAAAACAAACTGAAGAACGGGGTTCCTACGACGAAAGCCGCGGCGAACAACGCACCCATCGAGTAAGCGCCAAAGCCGATTTCGTCGCGGCTCTGGGTCCAGAGGGCAATCGGCTGAGCCAAGCCAGTCAACAGGCCGCCCGCAATCGCCAACACCAATCCCTTGGCCGGCGAGGTGCGCGGGATCTTGCCTTTCAGACCGGCAGCGACGGCTTTCTGCAGGAGATCGGTGTCACGCTGACGCACTCGCGTGGAATGCGCGTTAGCGGCCGCGCCAACAGCGACGAGTAACAGCAGGCAACCAAGTCCAAGGAAGAGAGGACTCATGATGGGTTGAAAGATGTGCATCCCAATCGCGCCCGTCACGGCCGCCATGCCGAGCCCGATGAGAAAAGTGGACGCCACCCCGGTGAGCGCAATCGCTCCGAGCAACAACAACATGCCGAGATTCAGGAGAGCGCCAAACCCAACCAGGAACAAGAGGCTGGACTTCCGCATGATCATCAGGTTGTCGTAGAACGTGATCTCTTCCCCGAGGGCGCCAAGTGTGAATCCAAGACAGAGAGCGGCCAGAACGGCGCCCAGACCGAAATCGACGCCAAACAGCTCAAATCGCCACTTTCCGGCGGCTCGAGGAGTCAACGCCCACAGCGTGCCCAGCACAAAACTGGCGAGAGCGACCAGAAGAACGGCGGTGTAGGAAAGCGGAAATACCATGGGCAGATCGGAAATCGATTATAGCGCAATCGGTTGTTGCCGCACGCAACGCTCCGTTACTGTTTTATAATACGGGACCATGGCGCGCGCGGTATGGACGCGACCGGCAACGTAACTTAGGGAGGCGTTTTATGAAATTGCGGAAACTGACGTGTGTCCTGCTATGGGCGGGCATCAGCTCGTTTGGACAGAGCCGATACAAGCCGGACATCAATGCGGAGACTCCAGAAGGAAAGTTGCTGCAAGAGATCGGCCAGACCCAAGAGGACGCAAAACGCGTCGAGTTGATCGACAAGTTTCTGGCGGCACACGGAAGCCACCAGAGCGCTCCCTGGGCCTTGAGCCAATCGCTCGCTTCAGCTCAGAAACTCAATCAGCATGACAAGGTGATCGCGAATGCGACGAAGTTGGTAGCCGTCGATCCGACCGACGTCGAGATGGCCTACGCCGGACTGCAGGCTGCGGTGGGGAAGACGGACAACGACACGATTATTCGTTGGGCTGGGGTTACCGCCGAAGCGTGTCAGAAGGCGGTGGCCGCTGCGGAACCGAAGGACGAGGAAGATTTGGAGCGTTGGAAATACAAGACCTCTTTCTGCAAAGCCGATCAGGCGCCGAAGCGTGCCGAGTACGAGGTCTTTGCGGCCATGGCCCGCTCTCAGGATCCGGCCGCACGGATCAAAGCGCTGGACGCGCTGACGGCTCTGAATCCGAAAAGCGAATATCTGGCGCAGGGACCGGCTTACTACTTCACGTCTTACCGGCAGTTGAGTCAGAACGACAAGGCTCTGGCTTTCGCGGCGCAGTTAGCCGCAAGC
>JAYUSQ010000086.1:0-7018 GCA_043755595.1 Acidobacteriota bacterium
AGCGGGAACCAAGTGATTGTTCATGAAGAGAATCTTTCTCGCCCTGCACAGTAATTAGAGAAAAGAAGTGTCTCACATGATGTTGGCACAGAGGGGCCCATCGATTATTATCGGAGACTCGCAAGTCTAAGGCGGGTGGAGGCCACTCAACTGGAAGGGTGGAATCCTGAACGAGGGCTCGGGTTGGATGGAGTTGAGATGGCCGGTGCCGCGATTTTGCTCTCCTCCCTTTGCGACGATCCTTTTCAGGTCTTGCGAGAAGCAGTATCCCTAGGAGGTGATACCGACACTGCGGCCAGCATCGCCCTCGGGCTTTTTGCCGCCAGGGCATCTATTGCATCGTTACCTGAGTTTTGCATTCATGATCTCGAGAATGGACCATTCGGTCGAGATTATATTCTTGAAAGCGGGCAGCGACTTGCAGCCGTCTGCTCTATGCCGGTTCAGATTTGCGAACGAGCGAACTACTCTGGCCAAAGAAAGGTGATGGTGGTGCATCCTCTTGATGGGGTTCTGCAGCCGATTTTGCCGCCGTTCATCCGGGCTGTCATGAACCGCCTTCTCCAAGGACTGCATCCCTCCGCCTCAGACGTGATCGTCGGCGTCGATGCCGGTGGTCATATTCCTGCGTTGGCGGCTTCGATGGTCAGCGGTTTACCTGTGTATATGGCTGTTAAGGCCGATCTTGAAACAGGCACAACGCGCCTGTCCTTTCGCGAAGAACATTCAGCGATAAAGGACATCTTCGTATATTCGCTTCCGTCGACGGGCCGGGCCATCATCGTAGATGACGAGATCACCACGGGCCAGACTGTTGTCAATTTGGCGCAGCAGCTGCGCCGAAACGGGTGGGAAGTACTCGGGGTCGTCGTCCCAATAGAATCCACTACGCATGGCGCACGCCAACTCTTGGCCGAGAACGGTCTCCGACTCGTTTCTCATACAAGACACTCGCATCGCAATACGGGATGACGATAGGCCCCGTCACAATGCCCCCGCGTCGGTTGGGTCGCCTCGGGAGATACATCAGTGTCGCTACGGGTTTCTTGTGAAGCGAGGGATAGCCGTGGACTCTTCCGACCGCCGACGTGACGATGGGACCAAAGAGGTCCCTTGTTCCCATTGAGGAACATGCCGAACGACGTTGATCTCAGGCGACCGTAATCGGGCGAAGGGTGGTCCGAAATTCCACTCGCGCCCGGACTCCTGGATAAATCGCACAGGGACTCTTGAAGTGGTACGTGCGGCCACACGAACTGTCCGCAGCGCCCTTCCATGATGGAATTGCCCCTGCACAAGCCGTTATCTGAACGGCATTGCGGCTAAGCCAGCGTCAGTCCAGCCTGAGCCCGCAGATCGAAACCGGCGAACTCGCGGCGGTCCAACTTGGGAAACGCGGCTGCGGCGATCATGGCGGCGTTATCGGTCGACAAAGCCGGCTGCGGAAAGTAGATCGGTATCCCCATCCGCAATTCCAAGGCTGCTGCCCGCAAGCCGGAATTACATGCCACGCCCCCAGAAACCACGGCCGATTCCGCGCCCGTCTCTTCGGCGGCCGTCCGCAATCGCCGCAGCAATTCGCCGATGACCATGCTTTGGAACGAAGCCAGCAACCCGAGCGTCAACGGCGGGGTCACCGCCAGCCACTGCTCTACAGTGGGCCTCGGAATTGTTTTAATCAATTCTCGCCGCGCTGCGATCTCCGCCGTCAGATCGCGCGCCTCGACCCACCGCAACACGGCCGTTTTCAGTCCGCTGAAACTGAAGTCGAGCGCATTGCCGCTCATCTTCACCTTGGTGAAACGCACCGCCGACGGATCGCCAAATGGAGCAAGCGCGTCGATCACCGGTCCGCCCGGATACCCGAAGCCCAGCAACTTCGCAACCTTGTCGAACGCCTCGCCCGCCGCATCGTCGCGCGTCTTCCCCACCAGCCGGTAGCGCAATCCCGCGTCAACATGAAACAGGTGCGTGTGGCCGCCGCTCGCCACCAGCGCCAGCGTGGGCAGCGCGACTTCTCCGCCTTGCATCCGCGCCTCCATCATGACGGCGTGAATGTGCCCCTCGATATGATTGACACCGATCAGCGGGAGCGAGCGGGCCAGACAAACCGCCTTCGCAAACGTGATTCCAACCAGCAGCGACCCGACCAGGCCCGGCCCATGCGTCACCGCCACCGCATCCAGGTCCGCCCAATCACATCGGGCGCGCTCCATCGCCTCGCGCACCACCGCCACGATCGACCGTAGATGTTCGCGCGAAGCCAACTCCGGCACCACGCCGCCGTACTTGCCGTGAACGTCGAGTTGCGAAGCTACCACCGAGGAAAGAATGGCGCGGCCATCTTCGACGACTGCCGCAGCCGTCTCATCGCAAGAGCTCTCAATCCCGAGGATCCGCGCCATCTCAACCGGCAGCTCGCAGGATCTCGCCCAGGCGCTGCGCCACTACCTTGTGATCGGCGCCTCTCATGGTCCACACCGAGATGAACAGATTCCCGGCCCCATGGCTCTGCACGTGAATCGGCGGGTCGCCCTCGCGCAAACGCGCCAGCGCCTGCTCTGACGTCAGCTTGCGTTTGCTCTCATCCCACTCGACCCGCAAATGCGGAACCACATTGGCGATCACCGGTACTTCGCGCGTCAACTTCACTCCGTCGATCTTCGACAGCGCCGCCGTCATTTCACTGACCCGCTTGTCTAACTCGCGGAACTCGGCGTCGTGATCGGTCTGCAAATAGAGTTCGAGCGCAGCCAGCGCGCCGATCATCTCTTCCTTACCAACCTTCATCCCGCGGCCCACGCCGCCGGACGGCGAAATGCACTCTCGCGCCGCCTCAATCAGATCGGTCCGCCCCAGCAATAAACCGGAAGCCTGTGGACCCAGCATCCCTTTGCCGCCAGAGAACGTGACAAGGTCAAAACCACCGTGTACATATTTCCAGAGGTTCTCTTTGGGCGGTACATCCGCCGCCGCGTCATTGAAAGACGGGACGCCATGTTTCCTGGCCAGCGCCACCCACTCCCGCCATTGGATCTTGCCTTCTCCATCGTGCTTATTGAGGAAGAACATCATCGCCGTCCGCGGGGAAATCGCCCGCTCGACGTCGGCCGCCGTCTCCACCCACACGATCTTGGCGCCTTGAATCCGCATTTGATGCTCGTAGCCGGAGCGATGCGATTTCTGCTGGATCACTTCATGGCGAATTCCTTCGATATCGGGCAGCTTCGCCAGCGCCTGAGCATCGCCGCGCGCCATGCAGGCAGCCGTCGCCACCGCAATCGAAGAGGCCGCGCCGCACGTCACCATCGCCGCGGGAACTTTCAACAGCCCGGAAATCCGCGCCCCCACTTTGCGCTGTAATTCCGGCATCGGAACAAAATGCCGGGAAGCGTCGTTCATCGCCTGCATCACCTCAGGCGGCATGATCGACCCGCCTAACACCGTCACCGTGCCGACCCCGTTAATCACCGGCTTGACGCCAATCCGCGCGTAGATATCGGCGTTCGCCTTGCCGACGTTCTCGATCGATTTTTTACTGGCTGCGCTGGCTGTGACGGCCATCGGGGCAACCGCTCCCGCAGCTCGAAGTAGGGCACGCCGTGAGGTTGTGGTGGGACGCATATGCAGTGACTATAGCAGGGAAAATCGCGGCCATCCAGTTGCTCAAGGCTCTCCAACTCTGCCGCTTTCTTCAGGGACGAATATTAGGAGAGAAACGTGTCGGATTTCTTTCAAGCCGGAGTAATCGCCAACCTGCATCGTCTCACGCATGGCGGCTCGGACCGTCTGGAGCGTGAGCTCGAAACCTTCTCCCGTGTACGGCCGATTGGCCTCGTCTTGCCAGCCTTGTATTCCGAATTCCAACATGCCGCCATGGAAGGCATTCTGCGCGAACTGCGAGAGGTGCGCTACTTGCGCCGCATCGTGGTCGCGATCGGCGGCTGCGATCGCGGAGAATTCGAAGAAGCCCGCGCGCGATTCCGCCGCTTCCGTGTGCCGGTGACCGCCATCTGGATGGAGTCGCCGGAGATACAGGATATCTTCGCACTACTGGAAGCCCGCGATCTTTCCGCCGGCTCGCCAGGCAAAGGCCGGACATGCTGGCTGAGTTTCGGTTACTTGCTCGCGTGCGGCGATTGCGACATCATCGCGTTGCACGATTGCGACATTCGCAATTACAACCGCGAATTGCTGGCGCGTCTGGTTTACCCCGTCGGCAATCCCAACCTCGGCTTCGAATTTTCCAAAGGTTACTACGCGCGTGTCGCCGATCGCCTCTACGGCCGTGTCACCCGGCTCTTCTTCACGCCCCTCGTGCGCGCCATCATGAACATCTCGCCGGGCATTCCCTACCTTCAGTTCCTCGACAGCTTTCGCTACGCTCTCGCGGGGGAAATCGCCATGACGGCAGATCTGGCCCGCACCATTCGTATCCCGTGCGATTGGGGTCTGGAAGTGGGCACGCTCTCGGAGGTTTATCGCAACTCGTCGGTCTCGCGTATCTGCCAGGTCGATCTCAGCGACAACTACGAGCACAAACACAAGGGCCTCTCGCGCGAGGATCCCAACGCCGGGCTGCGCCGCATGACGCTCGACATCGGCAAGAGCCTTTTCCGCACCATCGCGCAGGAAGGCGTCGTCCTCGGAGCCGATCAATTCCGCGCGCTCCAGCTTCACTACACGCGGATGGCGCAAGACACCATCCGGCGCTACTATGCCGACGCGACTCTGAACAATTTGAAGTTCGATCTCGACCAGGAGGACTCAGCGGTCACGGTCTTCGCCCGCAGTCTGCGCGAAGCCGCCGCTGAGTTTGTCGAAGACCCGTTGGGCCAACCGCAGCTACCCAACTGGAACCGCGTGGTCGCCGCCGTGCCCGATATCCTACAGCGCTTGCGGGACAGCGTCACCGAACGGCCCGCAGGCGTTGGCGGCCAGCCGCCCATCCCAGCCGCTGCCGTTGCCGCCGGCTTTCCCGCGACGCCAATCGGCAAACCTGTTTAGAGGTCTATTAAGCGGTAGCTCACCAAAGCAGCTTCAATCCAAACTGAATCTGCCGCGGCGCATTCGCCTGTGAAGTAATCACTCCGAACGCGCTCGACGTTACAGTCGTGTTCGGGTTGCCAAACCTCGGCGTGTTAAACGCGTTCAGAAACTCGCTCCGGAATTGCAGCCGCAACGGACCGCCGTCGCGCGGAATCAACACAAAGTCTTTGAACAACGAAAGGTCGAAATTCCGCGTGCCATCGGTCCGGATATCCGGCAGCCGAATGCCCAGATTGCCAAACGTAAAGGCCGCCGGTTGACTATACGCCGCGCGGTTGAAATAGGCATTCAAACGCTCGTCCACTTTCCCCGTCAATCGACCGCTGGTTCCATTGTTATTCGGCCGGGTCTGCGATCCAAACAAACCCGCAGTGTTATTCGCCGACAGGGAGAGCGGTGTGCCGCTCTGGATATTCGTAAAGCCATTCACTTGCCATCCGCCAAAGAGCGAGTCCGTCAGGCGCGACATGCTGCCGCCGAACCTGCGCCCGCGCCCGAAAGGCAATTCGTAGATGTAGCTAACGACGAAGCGATGCGTAATATCAAGATCGGTAATCGAGCGGCTCGCCCGGATGTCGTACGCGTTCTGGTGGCTTGTGCCATTCTCGATCACCTTCGACCAAGTGTAGGATCCATCAAACGTGAACCCGCGCGCAAAACGCTTACTAAGGGTGTTCTGCCAGGAATGATAAGTCGACGAGGCGCCCGCAACATTCACGATCCCAATCGAGGCAAACTGTGGAAACGGGCGCAGTAACTGCCCGCGCGCCACGCGTTGCGACGCCAGGGCACCGGCCGGAATCTTGCCAAAAAACGGGTTGTCCACCAGTTGATTCAATTGCGATCCCAGCGCCAGCTTGTCGGGAGTCAATTGATTCAGCGTGACCCCGCTATGCAGTTGCAATCCGCGCGTTCCCACGTAGGCCGACTCCAGCATCATCTGCCCCGGCAACTCGCGCTGCACGTTGAAATTCCACTGCATCGAAAGAGGCGCCGGCGTTTGGCGAATCACAGCCTCGAGATCGCCGCCGGTGCCGGTTAGCAACCCATCGGCCGCGCCGGGCAGTTGACGGAAGCCATTTGGATAGGGATTGCTCAACAAATTGAAAGGCGTGATGCCATCCAAAGAATTCACCCATAAGTTATCCAGCCGCCAACCCGTCGTCCCAATCGTTCCGTGCGCCGCTTGTTGGGATTGTCCGAAAATATTGGCGTAGCCCAGGCGGATCACGGTCTTCCGGTCCAATTGATACGCTAAGCCCAGCCGCGGCGTCAGGTTATTCAGATCCCAGATGTATTGGTGGCGGCTATTACCATTCACGCCGACGAACACCAAACCGCCCGAGGCGCCGTTACCGAGCGGCGAGTTGGCCCGCGGATCAAAGTAATTCGTTCGATTGAATCGCTCCGTGCGTGGCGTATCGAAGTCATACCGCACGCCCAGATTGAGAGTCAACTTGTCGGTGACACGCCAGTCGTCCTGCACATACCACGCCATGTAGTAATTCTGCGTGGCCACGTTCTTGAAGTTCTGTATTAGATTGTTACCGCTCGACCCCACGCCCAACAACATCGAAGCGATCGAGTTTCCCGCCGTCGCGCTAGCGGTATTCGGATTCGGGCCCTGCGTCATCGTCGCCGAGAATCCGAACACACCCTGATTGTCGAACTCGGAAACGCCCACGCGGTGCAGCCGTCCTTCATAGCCGACTTTCCATGTATGTTTGCCGGAGATTTTGGTAAGGTTTACCAACGCGGTGTTTGAGTTAAACGCGTTACGCCGATTGCCATTGCCGCCCAAACTTTGATACCCGCCCGGCCCGATCCTGGGGAACATTTGTACGTCCAGGATCTGATCCAGATACGCCGGAAAGCCCAGCGTGGACGGCGAAAAACCCAAGCCCTGATTCGCGAAGAGATACAGCGTCCGCGCAAAGCCGAGCCGCCCATTCAAAATCATAGTCGGCGA
>JAYUSQ010000087.1:0-7008 GCA_043755595.1 Acidobacteriota bacterium
AGCACTTCTGGAAATGGTTTATTGACAGCGAGGGGCTTAGCTCGCCGATTTGCTCAATCTTTCCTCGAAATGGGGTTTAGCTGCGAAAGTTGGGTTAACGTGGATCGAATTGCGAAAATCTCCCTATCGGCAGTGGCAGCGGTTTGGTGTAGTCCGATTGGCGATTGCCAAGTAAGAATCGGCGAGGAATCTCAGAAAATCGTTAGCCAGATGACCCTTCAGGATCCCGCACTGCCGCCCACGGTCAGAGTGGGTTCACAACGGGAGTACCGCGCACCGGATGGTTCTACCTGGCGGGCGGCCGAGCGCGGGTTGGTGCGGCAGCGGGGAGCGGAGACCGAGTATTTCCAGGGCTTGCGGTATTTGAAGGACGACACGGTCGAACATATCGAGCCTCTGACCGGGCGCGGCGGGGTGTGGGTCCGAACCGCGACTGGAGTGTCGCGGATTGAACTGCGGCCGATGACGTTGGCGGCTAAGGCAGCGCATTTTGAGGAGCGTATCACAGCCCGTCACGACCGTCTGGGTTTTGTGGCCTCGTCGCGCCTGGATCGGCCCGGGGATCTGACTTCGAACCGGCTGGACCCGAGCGACAACGACGGATTATGGACGGCGATGTACGCCGCCGCCGAGTGCTTCCGGTTTGGAGCGACCAAGTCAACGGACGCGCTGGCGCGGGCGCGCAGGGCTACCGAGGCGGTTCTAAAACTTGAGGAAGTGACGGGACGGCCGGGCTTCCCCGCCCGCTCTTATATTCGCAAGGGCGACTGGCGGGCGCCAGGAGGGACGTGGCATTGGACGCCCGATCACGAGATCGAATGGAAGGCCGATACAAGCTCAGATGAAATCGTTGGCCACTTTTACCTTTTTGCCGTTGCCTACGATTTGCTGCCCGATCATGCGCTCCGCGGGCGCATTCGCGGCACGGCGGCGCGCATTATGGACCATATTCTGGACCATGGACTCAATCTGACCGATATCCACGGCCAGCCGACCTATTGGGGCCGCTGGTCCAAGGACTATTTCGCGACGCCGCGCGGCAAAGGCGACGCTCCGCTCAACACGCTGGAGCTGCTGAGTTTTCTGTTGGTCACGCATCATGTGACCGGAGACGCGCGGTACCTGGCGGAATACAATCGGCTGATCGAACGGGAAGGCTATCTTGACATCGCGACGCGCCTGGCCGAGTTACGAGAGGAGATCAACTATTCGGACGAGGAACTGGCGATGTTACCGTTCTACACAGTGTTTCGGTATGAGAAGACCCCGGGCCGATTGACGCTGTATCGCAAGGCCCTGGACGCGTGGTGGCAAAACATCCAACGGGAACGCAATCCGCTGTGGATGTTCATTTATCAAACCGCATGGCCGGCTGGCAAGATCGACCTCGTTCCCGCAGCGCGAACCCTACACAAGATACCGATGGACCTGGTCTCCTGGCGGGTGGACAACTCCTGGCGGAAGGACATTCAGTGGTCAGATGAACCGGATCGCTTTGGGAAGCGCGAGGCCTTGACCTGGAGTCCGCCGGACGAGCGGCCGGTGATCAAATGGAACAACAACCCTTTCGTCGTGACTGGCGGCAATGAGGGAAGCTCAGAAGATGACGGTGCGTTTTTCCTGCTGCCGTATTGGATGGGCCGATATCACAAATTTTTGATCGGAGAGTGACCGCTTCGCGTAAGAAATGCGGGCCGGGAGCGACTACCTACTCAGATGAGACACTTGATTCCGATTCTATCGATCCCCATGCTGCTTGCCGCGCAGCCGGCAGCCACGAGCGTTGAAACAATTCTTGCCAATCGCGTGGAGGAGTCGCAGCGGGTGGTGGGTATGGCGATCGCGACGATCGATAAAGACGGCGCGCACAGCGTCGTGGCCCGAGGCAAGGCGGGCGGAGATAACAATCGGCCGCTCGATGGAGACACGGTGTTCGAGATCGGCTCAATCACCAAGGTTTTCACCTCGCTGCTATTGGCGGACATGATCGAGCGCGGAGAGTTAAAGGCGGAGGACGAAGCCGGGAAGTATCTACCGGAAGGCGTCGCAATGCCGGCGCGAGGCGGGAAGCGGATTACGCTGCTCGATCTGGCGCGGCATGTCTCCGGTCTGCCGCGGATGCCGGACCAGTTTCAACCGGCTGACCCGGCCAATCCCTTTGCCGATTACGACACGGCGAAGTTGTACTCCTTCCTGGGACGGGCGACGCTTGGGCGGGATATCGGGGAAAAATACGAGTATTCGAATGTGGGCGTTGGGTTGTTGGGGCATCTGCTGGCACGGCGGGCGGGCGTGAGCTATGAGGAACTGTTGCGGACGAGAATTCTGCAGCCGCTGAAGATGACAAGCACATCCATTACCTTCAGTGAGGATCAACGCAAGCGGCTGGCGATCGGACACAATGAGAAACTCCAGCCGGTGAAGAACTGGGATCTGGACGTGCTGGCCGGGGCCGGAGCGATCCGGTCGACCGCCAACGACATGCTGAAGTTTGCGGCGGCGCATATGGGGCAGGTGAAGACTCCGCTCGATGCCGCGATGGCGCGGATGCGTGTGCCGTGCCGGCCGCCGGGACAGAAGGGCATGGAGATCGCTATGGGCTGGCATATTCTTACGCAGACGGGCACAGATCTTTACTGGCACAACGGTGGCACGGGCGGCTACCGGACTTTTTTAGGCATGGAATTGGGGGCCAAGCGCGCCGTGGTGGTGTTGAGCAATACAGTATTGAGCAACGACGACGTGGGTTTTCATTTACTCGACAGCCGGGCTCCGTTGTCCATGCTGAAGCCTTCGAAGGAGCGCAAGGAAATAGCGATCGACGCCAAAATACTGGGCGGGCATGTGGGCGAATTTGCGCTCGCGCCCACGTTCATCCTGACGATCACAACCGAGGAGGGCAAGCTGTTTGCGCGGGCAACCGGGCAGCCTCGCTCCGAACTTTTCGCGGAAAGCGAGACGGAGTTTTTCCTCAAAGTGGTGGACGCGCAGATCACGTTCAAACGCGATGAAGCGGGTAAGACCACGAGTGTTGTGCTGCATCAGAACGGACGGGACATGCCCGCGGCCCGGGTGAAATGACTAGGTGTGCGGGTCTTGTACGTAGGACATCGCGGCGAGCACATTCCCTTCGGAGTCTTCGAATTTGGTGAGGACACCGACCGTCGGAATCGGCGCCCGTTCGAAGATGATGCGCCCTCCGTGTTGGACGATGGCGCCGGTTACGGCGTCGAGGTCATCGACCGCAATCGTACATTCGAAGCAATTGGGGCCGCCTGCGCCGCGGGGTTCCTGGCGTTTGTGCATTAAGCCCTGCACGCCCGGTTTCTGAGCGTCGCCGGTATGGATGAGGTAGAAATCCGGTGGACCCCAGGGCTCAAAACGCCAGCCCAAGACGGCTTCGTAGAAGCGGCGGCAGCGCTGGACGTCATCTGCGTGAATGGAAAAACTGGCAAGATTGTTGGCCACGTTCAGAGGATAATCGAGCCTGGGCCTGAGTCGCAATCACGCTATTCTGACATTTAATGTCGATAAAACGACACACAGCGGCAGACGAGCCGCATTTTCTGATTCGCACGCTGGCGGCGGAGTTCCCGAATGGGCGGAAAGTTGAGCCCCACTCGCATCCCTGGGGCCAATCGATCTACGCGATATCCGGGGTGATGAGCGTCTGGACGACGGAAGGATCCTGGGTTGCGCCTCCGCATTCGGCCGTGTGGGCTCCGGCCGGTGTGCGGCATGGCATCCGTTTCACGGGCGCCTTCACGACCCTATTATGACCTGTGGCCAAAGGATGCTGACTTTGCGAAGGCCAAAGCCGCGGTATACTAAAGGTTCCTGCCGCCGAAATTAGCCTGTCTCCAAAATGGGGGAGTGGTGAAATGGCAGACACAGCAGACTCAAAATCTGCCGGCCTCACCGGCCGTGAGGGTTCAAGTCCCTCCTCCCCCACCAACCCTTCCGATCCTACCCACCTAGCTACGGACTCTGGCCCGGCGATATACTGAGGGCATCATGGCCGTCGCTAGCGGATCGATGACCGTCTTCGAATTCATGAACCTGCCTGAACCGGCGGGTGGGTTGCGCCAGGAATTGCACCATGGGGAGTTATTTGAGATGCCTCCGGTAAAAGCGATCCACACGAAACTGCAGGATTCCCTGGTTGAGCTACTAGGCCGGTTGCTGAGCCGGACGTATCGGGTGAGCAAGGATTTTTCATTCCGGCCTCTCGCCGAACATGAGGTTTGGGTTGCCGACGTAGCCGTAGTCGATCGAGCACGATGGGAAGCGACTTCCAACGACGATTACTTTGCGGGCGTGCCCATGATCGTGATTGAGGTTTTGTCTCCATCAAATACGGCCTCCGAGATGTTCGACCGCGAACGGATGTGCCTCTCAAACGGGGGCCGGGAATTCTGGGCGCTCGATCCCAGGCGCCAGACCATCAAAGTCACGACCGCCGAGGGCCAGACGAGAAGCTATGGCCTCGCCGAGGAGATTCCGCTCGAATCCGTATCCATCGGTAAACGGCTCCCTGTAGCGCCCATCTTCGCCGCCGAATCGCAACTTTCCTGAAAACAACCTGAGAATTTTCCGCCGCTCCACGCACTCTATCTTTGAGGGCGGCCGTTGACACGCGCCGTCCATCCGGAAACATAGGGGGCATCAACATTATGGCATCGGCAGCGGCAACCAACTTGCGCGACAACGCTCTGCAAGCAGTATTGGCGCAGATGGACAAGCAATTCGGCAAAGGCTCGGTGCTGCGGCTTGGGTCAAACAATATTCAGCCGGTGGCCTCGATTTCAACCGGTTCGCTATCTCTGGATGCGGCTGTCGGCGTGGGAGGAGTGCCACGCGGACGCGTGGTGGAGATTTATGGTCCCGAGTCGTCGGGCAAGACTACGATTTCACTGCAAATTATTGCGCAGGCTCAGAAGGAAGGCGGGCAGGCCCTGTTCATCGACGCTGAACACGCCATGGATCCCACGTACGCCCGGAAGCTCGGAGTCAATATGGACGACCTGCTCGTGTCGCAGCCCGATCACGGCGAGCAGGCGCTGGAAATCGCGGCGGCGTTAGTGGCTAGCCAGGCGATCGACGTCGTGGTGGTCGATTCGGTGGCGGCGCTGGTTCCCAAGGCCGAACTCGACGGCGAGATGGGTGACAGCTTCATGGGCCTGCACGCTCGATTGATGTCGCAGGCGCTGCGAAAGCTGACTGGCGTTGTATCAAGGACTAACACTTGTTTTGTCTTCATCAATCAAGTTCGCGAAAAAATCGGCGTCGTGTTTGGCAACCCGGAAACTACGACAGGGGGGCGCGCGCTCAAGTTCTATGCGTCACTCCGCCTGGAAATACGGCGCGGGCAACCGATCAAGGACGGCGATGCGATCATTGGCAACCGCACCAAGATCAAGGTGGTCAAGAACAAAGTAGCGCCTCCGTTCCGTGAAGTTGAGGTGGATCTGATTCACGGCGAAGGGGTGTCGTTGGAGAATGAGTTACTCGATCTTGGCTCGGCCAACGGGGTGGTGGAGAAGAGCGGGTCCTGGTTCAGCTTCCGCGGCGAACGGTTGGGGCAGGGGCGGGAGCAGTCGCGAGTCTTCCTCAAGGAAAACACGGCGATAAGGGCGACGATTGAATCGGAATTGCGCACGAAGCTCGGGATTGCGCAGTCCGAACCGGCGCGGAAGATCTTGGCTGCGGCAGCCGCTGCGGGAGCGGGCAGAGTAACAGCGCCAACGCAGTAACTTACCGATCGAAGTGGCACCAGGAGAGGAACAGCTTTACTGTGGCTGCGTCGTGGCCGCCGATTCCGGGATCAGATAAATGATCAACGTGCGGCCATCCGAGAAGAACTCCTCGCCATGTGCGGTCTTCGCCTTCGAGATCGCGCCTTTCGCAGTCATGTAATCGAGCTTGGCCACCACGCCGGTGTTCTGAAGCGTTTTGGCGATATATTCCCGCTCTTTGTCCGTATCGGGATCGATCTTGGGGTGACGCCGCCCGTGCGTTGATCTTTATCAAACCCGGTGTCGTGCGTGCCGGCGCCGGCGATCACGGTGACGCCGTCAAGCGTGATCGGCGGCTTCCAGATACGGAAGTGGTGACGGGTCGCGACGACCTTCAGCGGATCGCCTTGCGCAAAACCGTAGTCCTGGTTGCGACCGAACAATTGCAGTTCACTCATCGGCATCGTTACGTAAGACTGTTTGGTGAGCGTAGCCAAACCCATCGCCACGATAGCATTGCTTTTGTTCTTGTCCACGATCGGCCAACCGGCTTGTTTCAGTGAATCGACCAAGCGCTTCTCATCGCCGGCCACCACGAAATTGACGCGATCACCCTGGGTGCCCGCCGCATCCTGTATGCGGGGCGCAATGGATTCGAGCAGTTCCTGAGTCATCGAGGGAAGCTTCAGCTTACTGAGATCCACTGGGGGGGCGGTGCGGCTGCGAGGCGCGACAATTTGACGGTGAAAGAACCCTCCGCCTTGTCGCCCGAGCTCTGATTGACGCCCAGGAACAAGCGTCCGGAAATCGGAGCCTTGCCTTCCCACTTTTCGCCGACCGCAAATGGCGTGGCGTCGCCGATGCGCGCCACCAACCGCACCGCGCCCCGCCGCATTCACCGGCAAGGTTTTGATCAAGTCACGAAAGCCACGCTTCAGGCCCGCAACGCCGGGCGACTGTTTTTCACCTTTGCCGCCGGTGTATTCGAGCGAGCCAGAGGCGGCGAGACCGATAGTCTCTCCTGCCGTCACTTCAAGGTTTGTGCCGATCCAGACCCGATCGCCTTTCACGACGATTTCCTGACCGTGGAAAGCGCAGGCGAGTATCGTAAGCGGCAAAAAAATCTTCGTCATGCTGACAGGATTGCGCCGCTAGTGGCACTTGGCGCCCTCGAACAGCATAAGACGAACCGGCGGAGATACCGTGTAATCGGCGTTGGTTTTTTCGTGCATCAGGACGATATCGAAGCCCTCCAACACCTCATCATGGCGCG
>JAYUSQ010000088.1:0-6985 GCA_043755595.1 Acidobacteriota bacterium
GGAATCTGAATGGAGTCGAGATAGATAACCAGATCGGCTTCGACCGCATATCGGCTGATCTCCACGACTTCACCGGCTTCGGTCTCGCCCAGGTTCGCCATGTCTTCCGGCGCCTCGGCATCGAAGTTGGTGAGCTGCGTGGGGTAGAACTCCGACATGACCTTGTCGCCCACCATGTGGCGCAGTTCATGCTCTTTCATCTTGCGATGCAGCGCGACCGCGCACATCAAATGAATGTTCTTCTTTTCGACGCCGTAGGAGTACAGCATCGGCAGCAGTGTTTCGAGCGCGAGTTCGCGGAAGTCCGGGCGCTGCACCGGCGGGAACGGCTGGCAATTGTCGTCGAACGCAATCAGGATTTTGGAGTTGCCGTTGACCAGTTCCTTCAGCGGTTCCATGCCCAACGGCTTTTCGAAAGCCAGGCGCACCTGCTCCGGATATTGCTCTTTCTTGAAACCGGGGATGGGCGGGTTCGTGTACAGGACCTGCGAATTTGGGGGCAGATCGACGCTTATGATGTTGTTGCCGGAGTAGGTTAAGTACTTCACGCGAGATCGTCTCATCGTAGCGCACCGGAGCGCGGTAGCATGAGAAATCCCCATGCTCTATCCCACCGAGGCGGCGCGGCAGAGAGTCGCCAAGCTAATGAGAAACGCTCTGAAGGAAGATGACCCGCGCGCGGCGGCGCGAGAGATTCTTCGCCTTGATCCGCACTGCGCGGCCGCGCACATGTTGCTGGGCTCGACGGCGTTCAAGGCTGGCCGGATTGAAGAAGCCGAGCGACACTTCTGGGACGGACTCGCCGAGTGGCCTTGTTCCCAGGCGTTCTATGTGGGGCTGGCCGACGCGCGGCGGGCTCAGTCTATCGCCGGCAGCGACGATCAACTGACCAATGACCTACAGCGTCTCGCTTACCGGAAGATCTGGATGAGCGGCGCGATTCCCCAATCCCTGGCAAAACAGTTTAACGAAACCATCGGCGGCAAGGCGGGCTTGGATTTCAATAAACCGGAATCGTTCCTCACGCTGGCCGAAGCGATCGATTCAGATCGATCCGGTCCGGCCGACGCACGGCTGCGCCCCTACCTGCTGCTCGACATGCTGCAGGACCAAGCCGATGAAATGGAAGTGGACGAGGATTTGATTGGCCAGATTCGCCGTTCGGCTGAAGAAGTCGTTCCCGTGTTCGAGAGCGCACTGCGTGAATGGGCCAATCACTCAGAGGTGGTGACGCCTGACGCGATTTGCCTGATCATTGCGCTATTGGGTGAGATCGCGCCGGTGAGTGCCCTGGACAATCTACTGGACGCATCTGAGACGGCGAACGGCGACGATCTGTTTCTCCACTGCCACTGGGCCATCTGGCGAATATCCCAGCGATTCCCGGAAGCGGCTATGGAGCGATTCCGAGCCCGCATTCCGGATGCCGATGCGTCGCTGCGCTGCGGCATCGCCGAGCAATTCAGCCTGATGCCCAAGGGGCAGGTGTCGGGCCTGACGCTGCTGCTTTTGTTGAAGGACTTTGCCCGCATCGCCGGTCAAATGGATGCCGACTATCTTTTGAGCGCCACAGTCCTGGCGCTGGAAACGCACGGATGTCTGGACGAAGCGAAAGCGGCGATTCGGCGTTGCCGCCCAGCGTTGCCCAAGACAAGGCAGCGCGATTTCGATTTGATGCAGGCCGGAGGTTTCACGCCCAGGTTGACGGCCGAATCAATCGCCGCCTTCGATATTGAGGCGATCTGCCTCGAAGGAGCCTTGTTCGATAGTTTCGACGAAGACTTGGACGAAGAGGATGACGAAGACTTGGACGAAGAGGATGACGATGTTATCGAGGCGCCAGTTGCGGCGGCTCCTGTAAGCGACCCGATTTACGGCCGCCTGTTTAACGATGTCATGAGCGCTGGGCAAAAGTGGGATCCCAAGCTTGTGGTGGGACGGCAGGCGTTCGGAAAATTCTACGGACCTTCGCCCGGTTCAAAGGTTGAAGACTACGGGTTCGGCAAGTGGTACATCTGCGATTTTCGCGCGCGCGCGAAGGACGAAACGCTGGTCGAGCGTTATCTGCGCGAGCGCGGAGACAAGCTAACGGCGCGTGAGCGGACCTTGCTGGAATCGTGGCGCGACGGCCTCTTCAGCATTTGGGAAGTCGATAGTGTTGAGCGTGGCAAGGGCGTCGAGCTAAAGGATCTGTGCGGGGTAGCCCGCATGTTCGTCAGCGATGTAAGCTCTTCGCGATCCGCAGCCAAGGGGGATTGCTTGTTGGTCCGGGTGGAACAATTCGAGGGTAAGTGGGAACTGGGTGGGGATGGGATGCGAGTGCCGCGCAACCTCCTGAGCAAATTGCTAAGCGACGTGAAGAATGAGGCCATCGCCGAGGGCGTTTCCGAATCGGCGTGGGTGCGGGCGAACAGCCACCAGATGCATCGGAAGCTCATGGCGGGCGGCGGAGCGATGATGCCGGAGCTGAGGACTTTCGAAGGCGACGCGCTGGAATTTTCTCACGCAACCTATGAGATTCTGGACGAGACTGCGGCGCTGACAGCGTTGCGCGGCTGTGCCGAGTTTGAAGAAACCGAGGTTCAAGGGGATGAGGCCAGGCCCATCGAATTTGCCTGGTTGGGCGAAACCCTGGGCAAGGATATGCGGCGCTCGTATGGAAGGATCGAGATGAGCGGCGGCCGTTTGCGTCTGGAGTGCAACTCGCGCAAGCGGCTGGAAAAAGGGCGGAACCTGATCGCGAAGTTTGCCGGTCCTCATGTGAAGCACCTTGCCGATTCGTTTGAAACGGCGGCTGCGGCGATGAAGCGCGGTCAGCCTGGCGGTGGAGCGCCAGTGGATCCGGAGATTTCCAAGGCCGTTATCACAGAGTATAAAGAGCTGCACTACGCCAAATGGCCTGATGAACGACTTCCGGCATTGGGCGGCAAGTCGCCGCGCGAGGCTGTGAAGACGAAAGCAGGCCGGCAGGCCGTGGCTGACCTCATACGAGATATGGAGAGCCGCGAAAAGCGAGCTGTACACGGTGGCACCTACGACTTCTCAAAGCTGCGTGCGGCTGTGGGATTGACCGCGGATGAATAGCGAACTCAGGCGAGGCCCGGCTGGAAGCCGCTTTTCCGCTCAACGGTGGCCCAGCGTAACACGGCGTTGATGACCAGAGTGTTTTGCACGCCGACGATTACTCGCCCCGATGGATCCATAGGGGCGAGTTCCCAACGGCGAGCACGGACCGGAAAAACGTGCCGCCCTGTCCGCCGTACTCTTTGGGATTGAGCGACTCCGGACGGAAGCGCGATTGCTCATCGATCTCGCGCAAGTGCGGGCCGATCTGTTCGCGCGCGAATTGCGGATGGAGGCTTGGAAGAATGAATCCTCTTCGCTCAATCTCGTGAGGGGACCGGCGGCTGCGGCGGGTTCGAGCATAAATGATTCTTACGCAACGCGCGGCTGACCTGAGGCGGCCAGGTGTTCGCCGGGGGCCGTGATTCGTGGAAGTCGAGCGTGAGGCAGATGGCCGCATCCTCGCTTCGGCGCCGGACCTGCCGGGCGTCATGGCATACGGGCAGGATGAAGCGGAAGCGGTGAGAAAGGCCAAGTCAATCGCCTTGCAAATATTGGCGGACATGGTCGAATCCGGCGAGACTGTTCCTGACCCGCTGAAGGCGCTCTTCGCAGCGTGAGCATCTGGAGCGCCGCGAAGGCTCGGCGTGTCTATGCCGCGCTGCTTCGCATCGGCTGGAGTTTCAAGAAGAGCGTCGGGTCCCAGCGCAAGTTAAGTTGCAGCGAAAGGGATGGCCCAACTTCACGTTTTCGTTTCATGACGGTGACTAGATCGGTCCAGCGGCGCTGGCGAGGATCGCGAAGGAGACTGGACTCCGGCCCGAAGATGTGTTTGATTCTGTGGCCGCGTGCGGCTTGGGGACGGTCGCTATTCGTTCATGTGTCGCGCTGGGTCACTGGCTGCGTTGCGAAGTGATGTCAGGCCGCTTGTTGCGGCTTGGCCGCGAGTTCCTCGCGGAGGATCCGCCGCAGAGTGTCCTCGATTTTTGGCGCCTTGCCCTCGACGTATTCCCGCAACGCCGCGTTGATGAGGGTTTGATAGCCTGTCTTGCCTCCCGACGCGTCGGCCATAGCGCCAAAGTGATCGAGGAGATCCTCATCGAGGCGGATCGTGACTTTCACTTTCCCTGGCTCGACGGGCGGTTCGGGAACGACCCTGCCGCGCTTGCCGCCGCTGAAATCAAAGTTTTGTTTCATCGTTGTCTCTCGTAGTCCTTGCGCTCGTGCGGCTCGGCTGGCCGAGCGGAAATGATGCGGATGTCGTCGCCCCGATAACAGTAGATGGCCACCAGGACCCGCCCCAATCCCCCCATGCCCAGGGTGACGAAACGCCGTTCTGCCGGATCGCTTTCATCGTCGGACACTGTGAGTGCCAAGTCATCGCCGAATACCGCTAGAGCCTCGGTCGAGAACCGCACGCCATGCTTTCGGAAGTTCTCTTTCGCCTTGTCCGGATCCCAGACGAACGCCACTCCCCGATTGTACAGACAAATTGTACTCCGTGCCGAGCCAACGTGGTGGATCAGCCTTTCCATAGTTCCTTACAAGTCGCCATGAGTTGATCGAGGATCAGGTCCAGGGGAACATCCACGATCTGCGCCAGAAGCAGCCAGCCGAACATCCAGTAGTTGAAGGCCTGCAAGTTTTGGTCCCAAGCCAGAGCGCTAGCGACTGCGAGCCAGACCACTTCGGTCAGCAGGATCGCGGGAATCGGGAGATTCATTCGAAGGAGTTTGACGACGCCCATCGCGACAGCGAGAATGATGAGCGTGGCCTTCACTGACAGCAGGCCTTGTGGTACCGTGTGGCTGACCTCGGCGGCCAGGATACAGCGGCAGAACGCGATCGCGATGACGAGCGCTAAAAGCGGTACAAGTGTAAGGTAATTCACTAGTTTCTCCCTTGAATTTTACTTAGCCAACAAATCTGTTTTATAATAACCGGCTCTGTAAAGAATTGCAAACAAAAATTTTGGCAACGAACCTAACTGGTTGTATAATGGGGAGGAATTGCACCCCGTACTCCACAACAACCCCGGCTTCCTCAAGCCTGAGCTGCTCAAGAAGCGCTTCCTGGCGCGCCACTTCACTCTCGACCTGATCCTGCAGCGTCTCCGCGACAAGACCAAGCCGCGCCACATTCTCATCACGGGGCTTCGGGGGATGGGCAAGACTACCCTGCTGCTCCGCCTTCGGCTCGCCATTCTGGAAGACGCCGACTTGTCCGCACGCTATCTACCGCTGGTATTTCCTGAGGAGCAGTTCAACGTCACCCGGCTGAAGGACTTCTACCTTAATTGTTTGGACTCCTTAGCCGACGCCTTTCAACAGAGGAAAGACGACTCAACGGCACGGTTGGACGAACTGGTGGCCGGGCTAAAAGATCAGGATGCAGAACAGGCGGGCGAGGCCCTCCTGGACGAAGCGGATCGGGCCGGCAAGACGCTTGTCCTACTGGTTGACAATGCCGATCGCGTCCTTGACGAACTGGCGCGCGATGAGGACAAGCGCTTCGCCCGTTTGATCGATAAGGACGAGCGGATCGTGTTTCTGGGCGCTACCGCGAATTCAGAAGCCGACGCCTTCGCTGAGGGCAAACCGTTCCATCGGCTCTTCCATCGCGTTCCGCTGGACAAGCTTGAGTTCGACGAGCTTCGCGAACTGCTAGGCAAGCTGGCCGGCCAGGAGGCGGGTTTGCCGGGCGCGGAAACGGCCAAGGCATGGCTTGGCAAAGCGGGCGAAGGCCGTCTGCGCGCCTTTCACTTGCTCACAGGCGGTAACATCCGAACGGCGATGCTGCTTTTCGATATTCTCTCGAGCGACCGCAAGGGCAATATCGAGCGCGACCTTGATGAACTCCTTGACCGCGTCACGCCGCTTTACAAGGCCCGCTTCGAAGAGCAATCTCCCCAAGGCCAGAAGGTGCTAGACGCGCTTTGCAACGGCTGGCCAAATAGCCAAACCGCGCGTGAAATCGCAGACCGGGCCGACGAAGACGTGAATATCGTTTCGGCTCAACTCAATCGGCTGATCGGCTTGGGCATTGTGCAGAAGGACGAGCAAGGTACCAAGCCCCAGGCGTATTTGATGGGCGAACGCTTCTTCAACATCTGGTACATCATGCGCGCGAGCCGCAGGGTCCGCCAGATGATCAGGCTGTATGCGAACTTTCTGGAAATCCTTTATTCGGCTGATGAGATTGAAGAGCAGGCGGCAGGCCTGATCGCGGATGGTGGGGTTTGCGACCCGGTTTTGATTGGCGCCTACGCCCAAGTGACTCGAGGTCAGGGTCGGCAACGGCTTCTCGAGCGGCTTGACTCGTCGCAACGGCGTGAGTACGGATTGGATAGTGAAGCGGGTCCGGATGGCGCGGAATATGATCCGGAAGGCTTGGACCTAGGTACCGCCTTAACTCTACAGCGGCTGGGAGAAGCGGGTGCGCGGGTTGACAGAAGCCTGCGCGAAGGCCGGATCGGCGAAGCACTAGCGCTCGTCGAGGTTGGAGCAAAATCGGATCCCAAAACTGCTGCACAGTGGTGTTATGCGCTGGGAAATATTCTGCGACGCCAAGCTGTCGATTGGGCAAGAGCCGAGGTGGCCTACCGGCACTCCATCGAGATTGATCCTAAGTTCGCATGGTCTTGGAACGGGCTGGGCAATCTCCTGCAACTGGATTTGGGGCGGTACGAGGAAGCAGAGGCGGCCTACCGGCGCGCCATCGAGCTCGATCCAAAGTGGGCGTGGCCTTGGAACGGGCTGGGCAATCTGCTGCAGAATCATTTGGGGCGGTACGAGGAAGCCGAGGCGGCCTACCGGCGCTCCATCGAGCTCGATCCAAAGTTGGCGTGGCCTTGGATCGGGCTGGGCAATCTGCTGCAGAATCATTTGGGGCGGTACGAGGAAGCCGAGGAGGCCTACCGGCG
>JAYUSQ010000089.1:0-23633 GCA_043755595.1 Acidobacteriota bacterium
TCGCGGAGTTTGCCAAGTCCTTCAGCTTGAATATTTTATAACACAGTAGTACTAGCATGCAGCCGCGAAAGGGTACGATTACGACCCTGATGGAGCGGCCGTCACCCGAGGAACGAAAGCAGTATTGCCGTACCCTTCGCGCTGCGCTTCGTGAGTGGCTCCAACCTGGCGCCGATCTGGGTATACGTCTTATTGAAGGCGGAGCGGAGGCTGTCCTGGTGGAATTGCGGCTCGGAGCGACATGGCCAGATGTGCCTGTGGAGCGGGGCGAACAGGAACTCCGGGCAGCACTGGATCGAATTCTGCGCCTGCTCCCGCAGAACACTTCTCGTAACGTGGAGGTCCAACCGAATCTCAAGGTGTTTATCGAGGATTCACTCTATCTCACAAAGCCGTTGAGCAGGAGATACTGGCTCGCCAGCGCCGGATTGAACGATGCGGACGAAATCGCAGGAGATCTGCTCGCCGCTCAAAAGCGCCATTCGGCGAAGGGGAAACATGAGCGCAATCGGTGATCCGTCGCGTTGGAGGGACCAAGTCGTTAACGCCTACGATGTGGTTTATGCTGGGGTGATGGCAGTGTGGCCATCGTGCCGGGCCAGCATTGATACCGTCCTTACAGTCGCTCAGACTAAGGATGCAACCCGGCGCAAGAAATCAGCTCGACGGCGGCTCGAAGATCCCATCACGCGGAATTTGGTCCGGCATTTACGCCTGATACCTGCACTGCGTGGCCGTTTTCATATTGTTTCGCAGTACGAGTTGATTGCTGGCGATCTGACTCAAGATCCAGACCCCGTTGGGTACGTTGACGTGGGTATTTTGTTTTCGATCGGCTTAGACGAAGTGTGCTTGTTCATTGAATGTAAGCGGCTCAATGTGAATGGCGCTTCTCTCGCCGCAGACTACGTGTCCGAGGGGATGATGCGGTTCGTGACGGGCAAGTACGCGCCTGACCTACCGGTCGCAGCAATGATTGGCTACGTGATGGATGGCCAGGTTCCCAAGGCGTCGGACTCAGTGATCAAGCAAATCCGAATTCATATGGCGGCCCTATGTTGTGCGGAATCCTCGATCGCTTTCGTTGCACCCGGCCATTTCAGTACCGGGCACACCAGAACACCCGTAGACATCGAACTTAGGCATCAACTTTTGTCTGCGCGATAACCACTGCAGGGACCACCCGTTACGGTGGGAGCGCTTTTCGGAAGTTGATGAGTCCGAGATGTCCCGATCTCGGAAGCTTCGTCCATGTCACGCGCTACTCGGCGAAAACCGTGCCTTTTTAATTGTTTTGAGCGATTGAATGAGATCATCACACTAGCTAAGCTAGGCGGCATAAGTGACGTGCCGACATGCGAGGCGACCCACAATGCCTCCGTGGCGTGAACGGCTTCACGAGATATACTGCGAGTCGAATGCGCCTTGCTGTCCTATTCACCGGCACTGCCCTCACGCTGACCGCCGCCGGGCCCTACCAGCGGCTGGTCTCGGAACACTTCGAGATTCTCGCGCCGCGCGATCCCGAGGCCACGGCGATTCTCCATGAACTGGAGTTTGCCCGAGCGTTTTTTGAGCAGTCGGCCAAGCTCCAATCACCCCACGCACGCTCGCCGCTGATCTTCGTGCCCGCCACCGACGCCCAGTTTGCCCGCATGCGCGGCCCCGGGCTGGCCTATGGTTTCTATGTGCCCCTGCCAGGTCGCGACGCGATTGTGTTGCAGGGCCTGGACGCCGCATTCCGGCGGGCGG
The DNA here is from genome assembly GCA_043755595.1 of Acidobacteriota bacterium. Taxonomy (GTDB): domain Bacteria; phylum Acidobacteriota; class Terriglobia; order Bryobacterales; family Bryobacteraceae; genus VFZP01. The sequence goes on from JAYUSQ010000089.1 coordinate 1,753, forward strand.
TTATCCACGAGTCCACTCATCTCGCCGTCCAGTATTCCGGCCGGCGATATCCACGTTGGTTGAACGAAGGCATCGCCGAATACTATTCGACACTGCGCGCGGCCGGCGCTCGCGCAGAGTATGGCCATGCCCTGCCCGAACGCGTGGCCCGGTTGCGTGCCTCGCCCTGGTTTGAGATCGACGACCTGGTGACCCGGGGACCACAACGCCGCGCCGCCACGGCGCTCTCCGAGGACATGTTCTATTCCGAAAGCTGGCTGCTGGTTCACATGCTCATCAGCTCCGAGCGTTATCGGGAAGGTTGGCTGGCATTTTGCGATGCGATCTCACAAAAGGGAGAGAGCGCGGCCGGGGCCTTCGAGAGCGTCTACCATCGCAAGCTCGAGCGGGTGCGCGCCGATCTGCGCGCGTATTTCGAAGCCGGCAATCTCGAGGCGAAGTCCGCCCCGATGATCCGGCCGCAAATCAAGCTCACCGCCTTCGATGCCGACGGGTTCGATATCGAGGCCACCACGGCGGGCGTCGAAGGCTGGAGCGGGCGCAAGGAGGAGGCGCGGCGCGTCTATCAAAAGTTGGTCCGTGCGGCTGAGGAAGGTTGTAAATGGCAACGCGAACTCGGTGACGTGGCCGAGGCCGCTGGCCTTTTCGGCGATGCGCTCTACCATCGCCGCATCGATCTCGACTGCCGCAAGGACACTGCCGCGGCCTGCGATTTGGCTCGTGGCGTGGGTCTGCATCCATCGCCGGCTACCGAGTTAGTCGCGCTGGCCACCGAGCGCTTGCGTGGCAGCGAGAACTGCGGCTACGGCTTCTACTGGCTCGGAATGCGCGCCTATCGCAATGGCAGCTTCCCGGATGCGGCCGCTTTGCTGGAACAAGCGCGTGGCCTGCCCGAGGCCCTTGCGGCGCAGGTGGAGCGCTTGGCCCAGGATGCATCGCGGCGCGGCACTGTTCGCTCGGGGCAAACGCCCGGTGCGGCGCCGGTGAAGCCCGCCGACGACAATGTCGAGATTTTACCGGCCGACGACAAGCCGCGCTTGAGCCGCGTGGAGGGCGTTCTAGAGCACGCCACCTGCGCCGGTCAAACCGCTCGAATAAGTATTCGAGGCAAAGTAGCGGTCTTTATGTTCTATGTAGAGGACCGCGCCCAGTTCGCAGGTCTCGCTTGCGGGGTGCAGAAGCGCACGGTCAGCGTTGGGTTCGAACGGGTGACGCTGCCGCGTGTTGGCTCGGTGGCCGCCGTAAGAGAACTCCAGTTTCGCTAATGCCTGTCGGCCAACGAGAGGATTGTGCCCGCTGGCGTGACGCCGGGCGCGGCTGTCGATTTGGCGCTCACGGTGGCTGGTCGCGGCAGCAGCCCGGTCACCGTCGCCATCAGATAGGTTCGAGCGGATGGACGCCAGATTTGATTCCCGCCGTGAAGCTACCGATGCAATGAGAATCCGGACGGCAAAGCTGCCTCAAGATTGATTTGTTCTCCGGTGACGGGGTGGTGGAATTTTAGATATTGGGCGTGCAGGAAATATCCTCCATCGCCGGGGAGGCCGGGGAGATTTTCAAGAGGCTGGCCGATCAAGCCGTACAGAGGGTCGCCCACCAGGGGATGGCCGATGGATGCCAGATGGATTCTGATTTGATGTGGGCGGCCCGAATTTAGGCTTACCTCAAATGTTGTGGTGCTGGTGGTGCGTGAGATCACCTTTGCCAATGACTTTGACGGTTTGCCATTTGGGTGGGCGGCCCACACCGAACCGATGAGCGGGTGCGGTACAAGGCCGATGGGTGTGAGGATTTCGTAGGCGTCGTGCTGTGCAATGTTTTGAGCCAGCGCCCGGTAGATTTTTTGAATTTTGGGTGTGTTCCAGTTTGCAAATAGATTAGAGGCAGCCTGCGCTGTTTTGGCGAATAGGACGATGCCGGTGGTGGCTCGGCCCAACCGGTGGACAGGGTTTGCGTTGGCGGTTTGCTTTTGCACCAAGCGCAGGAGGGTGTTTTCCATGAAGCCGCCGCCGGGGAGCGTGGGCAGCCCGCTGGGTTTGTTGACGGCCAACAGATGGGGATCTTCAAACAGGACTTCGAAGTGCTGAGGGGAGTCTGGTTCGATCCAGGGTGGACGGTTCCAGACAAGGGTTTGGCCTAAAGTTACCGAGTCGCTTCCGGTGGCGGTCACGCCGTCGAGGGTGACTTCGCCGTTGTTCAGTTTTTGTTGCCAGGCTTGTGGGGTTGAGTGGGGGTAAAGGCTTGCCAGGTGCGAGAGCAGGGCTTGTCCATGGTATTTGCTGCTGATGATTGTGGTGTAGGCATAGCCCCGGTTCAGCATGTAGTTTGAGTGTAAGCTATGGCATCAAGCGGTCTCAAGTTTGAGAACGCCCATCATCGCCTTGCGGTAGCGTAACAGCGCGGCACGGCCCGCCGGCGTGATCCGCGCCAGAGTGAGCGGTACTTTCCCGCGAAAGGTCTTTTCGATCGACACGTAGCCGGCCTCTTCCAGCTTCACAAGGTGGCTGGAAAGATTGCCCTTGGTGAGCGTCGTCTCGTTCATCAGGAACACGAAGTCCGCTTGGGCGCAGGTGGTGAGAATGCCCAGAATCATCAAACGCGCCGGCTCATGCACGACGCGGTCGACATCTTGCAGGTTGGTCCACCGGTTCATTTCAAGTAGCTCCACAAGAGCCAGGACCCGAGCGCCAGATAGATCGCCGCCATCACTGCGCACCACACCAGCAGGTTGAATACAAATCCCCAACTGCTCAAAGCGAGGCCGGCTGCCAGCACGATCGCGAAGGCGCCGAGCACCGCCATACGCGGCACGCCGGAGTAACTGCCTTTGAGAATTTCGAGACCACCCAGAAACGAAGCGATCGCCAGCAACGGAACGCCAGGATGCTCGAAGCCGAGCCAGAATAGCAGCCCGATCACCAGACCGGGAATCGCGACAAAAAGAAGATGCGAGGGTCGCAAGGACCCCTGGCCCACATAGCCCGTGCGCGCCGGTCCGATACGTTGGCGAATGCGGTCAGTGCCATGCCGAACCAGGAAACTGAAAGCCAAGAGGGCCATCGCGAAGCCAGCGCCGCCCGGCCACCAGAGCTTGGCGGCGGCGATACCAGCGGCTCCGGCAAACACGACGAAATAGCCCAACTCAGCGAGGCCGTCCCGGGAATGAGCCCGGATGACGCGAGTGGCGCCCTCTAAAAGCGGATCGGCGGCGGTAGCTGTGTTCATGGTGTAGACTAGTCTGCATTGCAGACCTGTTTGCATTGTGTGCCAAGCCCGCGATTTTGTCAATCGCTATTCCCGGGGGTTTTTTAGTTCCTGCGGGGAGGGGCTGGCGGGACGGGAGTCTTCACCGTATTCTTATCGTTGGTGCAGCCCGCCAGGAGCATGCCTAGGAAAATTAGAATCAGACCGGGAAGCTTCATCATTCCGCCATTGTAGCGGTCATTTCGTGAGCCGTTCCACTGGCTTCTTCACGCCGCCCAGCCGCATCGCGCTCCAAGTGGAATCGTCATCGCCATTACCCCAGATCATCAGGTGGCCGCCGTAGTCTCCGCCGTCCGGGTCGGTGTGCACCACTTCGACGCTGTATTCGTCGCCCACCTTCGGCGGATGCCATGATGGTGAGCTCTTGGCCAGCGTGGCGGAAAGCTCGACGCGCGCTTCGAGCGTAAAGTCTCCGCCGCGGCCATGCCTGCGAATGGCATAGTCCGCCGCCTTCAGAGGCTCTTCGATGTAGGTGCGGGTCGCATCGCCATGACGCCACCAGGCGCCGTACTTCGGTTTGCGCTTGTCGATGACGAAGCAGAAGGCGTTGTCGCCTTCGCCGAAGCTTTCGGCCTTGGCATCGCGCGGCGCTTCGACGAACCAGCAGATGGCGTCTTTGTAGTACCAGCGTTTGTCTTCGTGCGCGGGGTCGGTCACGTCGTTGACGTTGTCGCGCACTTCAGCGCCGAGATAGAGATACTTGCTGTCCCACGCCATGAAGTAACGCGCCGAAAGATCGTCTGCGGGCGAAGCCTTTTCCGCTCCATGCGTCGTCAGGCGGTTCCGCTTACCGCCGTCGAACCACGGCGATCGCTCCACGCGATGAATGTCCCAGACGCCATCGTGAAACGCGCGGTCTCGCCACTCGCCGAGGTTGCCGTCGATCGTGGCAGGTGAATCCAACATCGGAATCAGAAGAGTGAGAAGTTGCGCGGCAGCCTGCATAAGATCGCCCTACAATCATAGGATGACCGGACTCATGATGGATGCCATCTCGAAAGAACACGCCACCGGCGAAGGTCATCCGGAACGGCCGGCGCGCTTTGACGCGGTCGCGAAAGCCCTCACCGATGCGGGCCACGCGGGCGCAATGCAACGGATAGAGAGCCGCGCCGTGACTGACGATGAAGTGCTGACCTGTCACACGGCGCCGTACCTGAAGATGGTGGAACGCGACGTAGCGGTGGGTCATCGAATGTTGAGCACCGGCGATACCGAGATCGGTCCGAAGTCACTCGCAGTCGCGCGCCGCGCGGCCGGAGGCGCGTTGAATGCCGTCGATGCGATTTTCACGGGCAAGGCCGCCAACGCTTTTTGCGTCGTGCGTCCGCCGGGCCACCACGCCACGCCCGCGCGCGGCATGGGCTTTTGCATCTTCAATAACGTGGCGATCGCGGCTCGTTACGTGCAGAAGAAGTACGGCGTCAAACGGGTGCTGATCGCCGATTGGGACGTACACCACGGCAATGGCACGCAGGATATTTTCTACTCCGACGGCAGCGTGTTTTTCTTCAGCACGCACCAATCGCCGTGGTATCCGGGCACCGGTGCGCGGCAGGAAACAGGCGAAGGCGCTGGCAAGGGCACAACATTGAATTGCCCGTTTGCCGCCGGCGCTGGCACAACCGAAATCCTCGGCGCTTTCCGGGAACAGCTTGTCCCCGCCATGGCGGAGTTCAAGCCGGAGTTTGTCATCCTTTCGGCGGGCTTCGATTCGCGGGTGGGCGATCCGCTGGGCCACTTTCGGCTGGATGACGCGGACTTCACCGCTCTCACCCAGGTGATGTTGGAATTGGCCGAAAAACATGCCAAGGGGCGGCTTCTTTCGATGTTGGAAGGCGGCTACAGTTTGAGCGGTCTGGCCGCTGCTGCGTCGGCGCATGTGGCGGCGCTGCGAGGCGGCGGGATACAATCGCGAGGATGAAGCGACACGATTGGTCCCAGATTCCGCGCGAACAACTGAACGCCGATTGCGCGAGGCAGGTGATTCACACCGAACGCATGACGGTGGCTCGCCTGTCGATGCGCGCCGGCGCCGTGGTGCCAAGGCATAGCCATGAGAACGAGCAACTGACGATGCTCGACAAAGGCAAGCTCAAATTTATCTTCGACGACCGCGAAGAAATCATTCAAGCGGGCCAGTGCCTGCAGATTCCGTCGCACGTGCCGCACCGCGTCGACGCGCTCGAAGACAGCGAAGCGACGGACCTCTTCGCTCCGGTCCGCGAGGACTGGGTGCGTGGCGACGACGCGTACCTGCGCAAGCCTACTTCTTAGACTGGAGCGCTTGGTTGCGCCAGAGGTAAAGCGTGGACGGCCCGAGTCCGATCAGGTCGATCCGGCCGTCCATGTTGTAGTCGAAAGGCCAAACCCCGAGCAGGCCTTTCGTCACGTCGACGCGTGTTCCCTGATATTTTCCGCCGGCAATGCCCCAGTAAACCAACAGGCGAGAGGTATCGCCGTTGTTCTCTCCAATGACCAGATCGGTGAGCGAATCGCCGTTCAAGTCCGCTGTGGTCAGCGCCTCCGGATTGCGAATCGGCGGGATGGCCTCGACCGGCGTTTCACGCCATAGTTGCTTAGGATCCTGTGGACGGTCAAACACAGCCACCCGGGCGGGCGAACCGTTAGCCTGGGCGGCCAGCAGCGAGGGGAACCGATTGTCGGAATGCTTCACCAGCGCCAGCCGAAGCATCGCCGATTGCTGCTTCTCCCACCACTTGTTGATGGCGAAGATGTGCCACGGCTTTTCCGGCGTCGCCGGAGCCTGGAACCAATAATTGCCCCCCAAAATGTCGGGGTGACCGTTGCCGTCGACGTCATAGCGGAGCAGGCCGCCTTGCGACGACGGCGTATAAATCGAGTAGACTTCGCGGTACGGCCATTTGGCGGCCGGATCCGCCGGAATCTCGTAAAACCTCAATTGCGAGTGGCGATGCAGCACGACCACGCCGTCTTTGCCGAACATATTCGTCGGCAGGCAGCCGCTGAAATCCGCATCCGTGTCGATCACGTGCAGTGTGCCGCCTGACGACGCTTCCAGCCACACCATCCGGCCGCTTTGATCGGGTTGGCCTTTCTCGAAAAGCACCAGATCGGATTGGCCGTCGGAATTGGCGTCCACCAGGCAACCAGCCGCGCCGAAACCTCGGGCGGCTGAGACCGGACTGGTCTTGCCGCCCGGGAACCGGATCGCCAGGACCTCGTTACCCCACGCCACAATCCGTCGCGTCCCTTGGTCGCCCGGAACTAACGTTGCACCGGCGAAGGTGTTGGATTCGAAGTCGATGGTCCGGGTCCGGCGAAATCCAATGCGTTGTTGTCCGGTTGCGAACTCGGGCGTCAGCCAGATCAACGCAGTCGCAAGTCCAGCGAGCCAGCGCTGGTATCCTGGGCGGTAGTGCGCGAATTGAAGCGGTTGTTGATTCATCGTGACGAAGAGGTCCGGTTAGACTTAGCCGCTCTAGATATATCCCTCGTTGAGTTTCCCGCCCTGGACCCCGAGCCCTACGTCGAACTGCTCGATTCGCACGCCCGCGAATTAAAAGCTCTTACCCGACGCTGCTCTGGAGCGGAATTCGTTCGCACGGCCAATCACTATTTTTTCGAGAACCTCGGCTTTCGCGGCAATCGCCAGGATTACTACCACTCTCACAATAGTTGCCTGAACCAGGTGCTCCTCAATCGCATCGGCATTCCGATTACCTTGTCGTTAGTGTACATTGAGATTGCCCGCCGCCTCCAGCGCCCGGTTGTGGGTATTGGCCTTCCAGGCCATTTTCTTGTGCGGTACGAAGAGGATTCCTATACGAGTTGGATCGACTGCTTTCGCGCGCAGGAACTTTCGTTCGAAGAATGCCGCGAGTTGGCGCTTGAAACAGCTCATATCGACATCCTGAGTGTTCCCTCGGCTTTCGCGCCCGTGACCAAGTGGCAGGTGGCGGTGCGCATGTTAAATAATTTGCGGAACGTCTACTTTCAGAAACGCGATTGGGTGCGTGCGGCGTGGATCTTGGACAGACTGATTGAGGCGATGCCGGAATCGGCGCTGGAGCGCAAGCAGCGTGCCGTGCTGCGGTTGGAGTCGGGCGACGAGGTGGGGGCGCTACAGGATCTGGAGATCTACCTGATAGTCGCTTCCCCGAGCGATGAGGATTGGCCGCAGTTGGCCGAGCAAGCGGCTCGGCTGCGGCGACGGGGTGGCATGGTAAATTGAGGGCCACGCACTAGACAAACTGGCAATCGAGAGAAAGCGCGGCGCCCAGGCGGCGTCGGTACTGCCGGGTGGGAATCTCCTCGGCCCCAAACTGCTGTAGGTGCGAGGTGACGTACTGTACCTCCAGCAGCCCGAACCCCCGTTCCTGCAGCCGGAAAACCAGCCGGGCCAGCGCGACTTTAGACATATCGCGCACGCGATGAAACATCGACTCCGCAAAGAAGGCTCCGCCCAGATGCACGCCGTAGACTCCACCGGCCAAGGTTCCTTCGCCAGACCAGATCTCGACCGAGTGGGCTTTGCCGCGCCGATGAAGTTCGCCGTACGCGGCGAGGATTCGGTCGTCGATCCAAGTGGAAGAGCCGTCTGGCCGGTCGGCGCAGGCTTGCATGACGGCATCGAAAGCCTCGTCATAGGTGACGCGGAAACGCCCCTGGCGCAGCGTCCGAGCCAGGGAGTGCGAGACATGAAAATTGTCGAGCGGGATCACGGCGCGCCGGTTCGGCTTGTGCCAGGTGATTTCGGGCCAATCGGCGCTGGTCATGGGAAACAGGCCGAGCGGATAGTTCAGTTCCAGCATGTCCGCCGACAAGTCCCGGCTGACAAATTGGACGTCCATCTGGCTCGATGTTACCTTGGGCGGCGGCGGTCCGTCACTACAATACTAGGATACTCATGAGAAGACTCGTCTTATTCATTTTTCCGGCTCTATTGATGGCGGCCAACGACGATTGGCCCAGGTGGCGCGGGCCGCTTAACAACGGCGTCGCGCGTGGAGACGTGCCAGTTGAGTTCGGCGAAAGCAAGAATCTGGCGTGGAAACTCGACATCCCGGGCCGAGGGTTTTCCTCGCCGGTTCTTTGGGGCGACAAATTGTTCCTGACCAACGCCGTGCCGATTGGCGATGCCGCTCCGGCGGTAGCAACGGCGGCGGAAGGGCCACCCAATCGTAGGGGTGGCGGTGGCGGCGCCGGATCGGGGAAGGAATATAAATTCGTCGTGATGGCGCTTGACGCCAAGACCGGTAAACCGCTTTGGGAGCGGATCGCCAAAACGGCCACTCCGCACGAAGGCTATCACAACACGTATGGCAGTTTTGCCTCCAACAGCCCGGTTACCGACGGCAAACACCTGGTTGCCTTTTTCGGCTCCCGTGGTCTGTACTGTTACGATCTGGATGGCAAGCTTCTTTGGGACAAGCAGTTCAGTCCCATGAGTATGCGCTTGCAGTTTGGCGAAGGCTCGGCGGCGGTGCTCCACGGCGAAACCGTGTTGCTCAATTTCGACCAGCAATCGGGGTCTTTTATCGTGGCGCTGGACGTCAAGACCGGCAAGGAGATTTGGAAGAAAGAGCGTGACGAGATCAGTTCCTGGTCTCCGCCATTTGTGGTGAAGGTGAATGGCCGCGATCAGGTGGTTCTGTCGGCGACCAACAAAGTCCGGGCCTACGATCTGGCCAACGGCGACCTGATTTGGGAATGCAAAGGTCTGGGCGGTAACGTGATTCCGGCGCCCGTGGTTCTGGATGACAAACTGGTGATCGTCATGAGCGGATTTCGCGACCCTAATCTGCTTGCCATCAAACTGGGCGGAACAGGCGATCTGACTGGAACCGAATCGGTCGTTTGGACTAACCAGCGGGGCAACTCCTATACGCCATCACCCGTATTGCAAGATGGAAAGCTATATATGCTGACTGACAACGGAATGCTGAGTTGTCTCGACGCGGCAACTGGCAAGCCCCACTACCTGCAGCAGCGGTTGCCGAATCCATACAACTTCAAAGCGTCCCCGGTGGCGGTGAACGGGAAACTGTATTTGGCGGCGGAAAATGGCGACGTCATCGTGGTGAAAATGGGCGAAACGTTTGAGATTTTGGCTACCAATAACTTCCCCAATCACATGTTCGTGGCCAGCCCGGCGGTTTCCGGCGGCAGCATGTACCTGCGCAGCGCCTCGGCACTGTTCTGCATCCGGCGGTAGCTACCGTGAAGTTGGTATAGACTCCGTGGGTTCGAGAGTGGGACCATGCAATGGCCCATTGGGTTAACGGGCTGTCACCTGTAATTTTACGAATCGATTCTCAACCAGCCGGAGTCAAATATCACTAATGAAAAAACTATTCACCCGCGGCGCGCCTATTGTGGCCTGCCTTACGCTTTCGGCCGCACTTCAAGCCGACCAAGTGATCATGAGAAATGGCGACCGGGTTTCCGGCGCACTCATCAAGAAAGATGCCAAGACTCTTACTATCAAGAGCGAGTTCTTCGGCGTCGTGACTTTGCCTTGGGATCAGATTCAGACGGTGAAGGCCGACACGCCGATCACCGTTGAGCTGACGGGGAACTCGACGGTTCAGGGTACGCTGGCAACTTCCGGCGACAAGGTGGAAGTGATTGCCGGCGCCGACAAGCGTCAGGTCGCTCCCGCCGATATCGTGGCGCTTCGCAACGCCGACGAGCAGCGCGCCTATGAGCGGCTTCTCGCGCCAGGTCTCGGTGATTTGTGGGCAGGAACTGCCACCGTTGGTTGGGCTGGCACGTCCGGCAACGCCAAAACCGGAACCTTTGCGACTGGCATGAACGCTGCGCGCGTAACCAACACCGACAAGCTGTTCACGTACTTCAACTCGATCCGGGCTTCGGCCACAGTCAATGCCGTCAACGGACAAACGGCCCAAGCCGTCCGCGGTGGTTGGGGCTACAATCGGAACCTTAAGCCGCGCGTCTTCTTCAATGGGTTTAACGACTGGGAATCGGATAAGTTCCAGACCCTGGACCTGCGCATGGTAATCGGCGCCGGTCTTGGGTTTAAAGTCTGGAAGGCTGAGCGCGGCGGGTTCGACCTGTTAGGCGGCTTGGCGTATAACCGTGAGAAGTTCGACCCGCGGCAATTCGACCCGAAGGGCGCAGCGCCTTTCACCAGAAGCGGCGCCGACGCCTACTGGGGCGACGATTTCAACTACAAGTTGAACAGCCGGACCACCTTCTTTCAAGGCTTCCGCATGTTCAACAACCTTTCGAACAGCGACCGTTGGCGCATGAATTTCGATATGGGCGCCAGCACGCAATTGACGAAGTGGTTGACGTGGAATCTTGCCGTGAGCGACCGCTTCCTGAACTCGCCGGTGGCTGGACGGAAGAAGAACGATTTCCTCTACACGACGGGTTTCGGCTTTAGCTTCGTTAAGTAACTCGTCAGTTCTTTTCTTCGGGACGGTCTGCGGCGGGTTTGACGCGGTAGACCGTTCCGGGGATATAGTCGAGCACGTAGATCTCGCCCGCTTCATTCTCCCCAAACGCCGACCAGTTCTTCGCGTTATCCTCAAACAACAGTTCCGTCTTCCATTCCCCGTCTTCCCTGATCGCGCCCCAGATCTTGCCATAGCAGAAATCGCCGTATAGATAAACGCCTTGCAATGGAGCCGATTCGCCGCCGTGGTAGACATGACCACCGGTCACAGAGCACCCGGTGACGTGGTTGTATGAGATGGCCGGGGCAGTGAAGCCCTCTTTGCCGCAGTCGGCTTCTTCGGCGCATCGGGGGCCTTCAAAAACGCTCCAGCCAAAATTCGCACCTGTCACGCCGTGAGGCTGAAAGTCTACCTCTTCCCACTTGTCTTCGCCAATGTCCCCGATGTAAGTGTCGCCAGTGAGCCGATCGAAAGAAAAGCGCCAAGGATTCCGCAGGCCGAGTGAAAACAACTCAAGCTCCGTGGCGCCCGCTTCGGCGTCTACGCGCCAAATCTTGCCATACGGCAGATCGGGGTTTTGCGCCGAGCGTAACGGATTCCCGCCGCCCGCCCCGTCGCCGATGCTGAAGTAGAGTTTTTGGTCAGCCGGCTTAAAGGCCAGTTGACCGCCGAAGTGATTCTCAAATTCGTGTTCAAAACGGAATAACACTTCTTCGCTATCTGGATCGGCGCGATTCGGATCGTCGGCGCTGACCCTGAAACGCGAGATAAATATCTCATTGCGGTCTCCGGTGTAGTAAGCATAGAATCGCTGCGACTGCGCGAAATTGGGCGCAAAGGCCACACTTAACAGGCCACGCTCATCACAGCAAATCGGGTCGAGCCTCGTAACTTTGCCGGAGATGTCGAGAAATGGGGTTTCGAGAATGTTGCCGTCGGCGAGCACACGGACCGTGCCCGTTTGCTCAGTGACAAACAGACGCCCGGACCCGTCGCCCGCGTGAGTGATGGAAGTCGGACGGTGCAAACCTGTCACCAACTCCACCACATCCAATTGAGGTAGTTCGACCGCTCCCAGGAGCGATATTGAGAGTGAAACCAGGCAAGTAACAGATATGAATGACGGCAGCGGTTTCATAACCCATTCTAACCCGTCAGTCGCCGAAACATACCGGAATAACTGGCGGCGGAGGCGCCCCAGGAGTAATCTTTTGCCATGCCTCGCTGCATTCGTGAACGCCACGCCGGCGGGTCATTTCGAAACTCCGCGAGCGCCAGACGAATAGCCGCCAGGAAATCGCGCGGATCGTAACCGGCAAACTTAAACCCTGTCTCCTCATCTACTGTGTCATCCAACCCGCCGGTGGCGCGCACAATGGGGACCGTGCCATACCGCAAGCTGTACATCTGATTCAACCCACAGGGTTCAAAGCGGCTGGGCATCAGGAACAGGTCGCTGCCTGCCTCGATCTGATGGGCCAACTTGTTGTCGTATCCGATTTTGCCCGAAACTCGGCCGGGGAAGTCTATGGCCAGGCGCCGCATGAAATCTTCCAGCGCCGGGTCACCGGAACCGAGCACGGCGAGGCAGACATCGTCCGTCGCGAGTAACTCGCCGGCGATGGCCGCGAAGATGTCGATGCCTTTCTGATGAGCGAGGCGCGTCACCATGCCAAGCACGGGCAGGCCGGCGTTCCGTTCATCGAGCCCCAAAGCGATCAGCAGATCAAGTTTGCAGGCCTGCTTCGCTTCTAGAGCATTTTCATTGTAAGTGCGGTCCGCTCCGTCACCGTCGCGGCTCGGAACTGAGCCGCGAGCGTCAGCGAGCGGTAGTCCACGGTCAGTCTGAAAACGCTCTAATGTTTCGGCGTCATAGTTTCGCACGATGTAAGTGTCGACTCGCGGGTCCCACTCACTGTAATCGCAGCCATTGAGGATGCCGGTTAGCTTGTGCGCATGAGCGCGCAGAAAGCCATCGAGCCCCGAACCGAACTCAGGCGTCTGGATCTCGAGCGAGTAACGCGGGCTGACGGTTGTGATGGCGTCGGCAAAGGCGATCCCACCCTTCATGAAACTTACGTCGCCGTAGAATTCCATCAGATCGGGATGCATCAGCCAACGATCGAGACCCAATTCGGCAAACTGGCCCAGATTGAATCGGCCTTGATAGTCAAGATTGTGAATCGTGTAGACGATCTTGACGCGGCCGAGCAGCGGGTCCATCGAGAGCCGCGTGCGGAGGTAGGCGGCGCACAAAGCGGCCTGCCAGTCGTGCAGGTGAATGACGTTGGCTTGAAACAGATAGCGCAGTACAGCCAGCGCACCGTGGCAAAAAACCGCGAAGCGCCGATGGTTGTCGAGATAGTCCTCGCCGCCGGAATTATACAGGCCGGGCCGGTCAAACAGCTCCGGGCAATCGACGAAAAAAAACCGTGTGCCCGCGACTTGTTTTTCCCACAAGCCGCACAAGTACGTGTACGGACCCAGGTGAACGGCGAGGTTCTGCCACCGGAGCACCGCGCCATCCAGCGAAATCGACCGGTACCTGGGAAGCACCACGGCCACTTCATGACCTTGTTCGCGCAGCGCCTTCGGCAGCGCGCCCACGACATCGGCCAAACCACCGGTTTTGACTAAAGGCGTCGCCTCGGAAGCGACCATCAGGATACGAGACACTATCTCACTAGTTTAGTCGCGCCCTCGCGCAGCTTGTATAGATGGTTGGTTTCTACTGCCGCAAACTCCTGCCGCAATCCGCTTGGCCAACGCACTGCAAGTGAATCGACCGTGGCCGCTTGCCACAGCCCAAGATGGACGCGATACGTGTTGGTGGCGCCGAAGCCTTCACTCCCCTTCACTTCGCGATACACCATCGACGCGCCACTCTTCGCGGTAATCTGCGCCCCGATAGCGAAGCGGTTGCTCTTCACTCCTTCGAGCTCGATTGCCAGCCACCGGTTTTGATTGCCGCGCAGGTTGCGGTAGAACGCATTGCTCGCCTGGTCTCCCGGATAATGCCCGCCGAGTTGCGCGTACAAATCAAGGTCGCCATCGTCATCGATATCGGCGAAGCAAACCCCATGGCCCTTGTTGCCCGCCCGCGCAAAGTTCACCGCGCGCGTCAGGTCCGTGAACGATCCATCGCCGTTATTGCGAAAGAAACGATTGGGCTCCAGACGCGACAGTTGCGGGTCGCCGGTGCCGAAGTAAAAATCCATGAAGCCGTCGTTGTCCAGATCCGCCACGCCCGCGCCCATCACGCCCATCGGATAGTAGAGCTTGGCCTCGTAGGTCGCGTCGGCGAACGTGCCATCGCGCTTGTTGCGAAAGAGCCGCACCGCATCGGCATGGATCGCGCCGGCGTTAGGCACGGAGAAAGATCGATGCAACCCCGCCACGACAGAATCCCAGGGCGCGAGGCTGGTTACTAGCAGATCAGGCCAGGCATCGTTGTCATAGTCCGTGAAAAAAGCGACGTAGCCGTAGTGCAACGGCTGCCGCGCGAGCCCCGACTCACGCGTTACGTCTTTGAAGCGAAAGCCGCCCTCATTGCGATAGAGGCGGTTCGGTGAATTCTGCAGGCCGTTGAAGAAGAGGTCGAGATCGCCGTCTTTGTCGTAGTCGCCGAGAGCGATCCCGATGGTCCCATGCGTATGAGGTTCGTCGAGCCCCGCTTGCTTAGTGACATTCGCAAACTTGCCGCCGCCGAGATTGCGATAGAGCTGCGGCACCGAGCCATCTTTCAATACGCCGTTGGCTACGGCGAGATCGATCAAGCCATCGTTATCCAGATCGCCCCACAGCGACACAAAACCGGAGCCTCCATCGTCGGCGCCGCCCGCGTTCGGCACTTCGACGAATTTGCCGTTCCCTAGATTCCGGAAGAGCCGATTCGGCATCGGACCGCTCCAGCCATTGAGCGCCAGGTAAAGGTCCAGATGGCCGTCATTGTCAAAGTCGATCAGGTTCAGGCTATAACCCGACGGAAGTTTGCCGAGGCCAGCCTCCACCGTGATGTCGCGGAAGCGCGGCGCGTCGTGCCGGTACAGCGCCAGGTAGGAACCGCTGCCCGATTCAACCAGATCCACTTTGCCGTCGCCATCGATATCGCCAAACGCGCACGTCCCGTTGCCGCTGAATCGGTTGACGCCCAGTTGCGGCGCCATGTCTTCAAACGCCAATGCCGCTGGGACCGCGGCCGCGTCGGCCATTTCAAATTGCATCTGGACTGGCAGTTGGATACTCGCGTCTTTCCACGAGTCCAGCGACAATCTGAGCAGCCACTTGTCGATCGGGTCCAGCCTCAACTGCAAGCCGCGATAGAATGACCGCGCCGCATCGGCGAAGTTGCCCAGGCGATAGTAGCTGGCGGCGAGTTCACGCAAAATGTCAGGGCGCGCCGCTTGACTGGCCGGACGCGCCAGCGCCAACTCGAAGTACTCAATCGACTCTTTGAAGTTGCCCCGTTTCGCTAGCGTCTTAGCCAGTTGGTAGAAGCCCGCCGTCTCTTCGTTGCTGTAAGGCAGCGCCGAATCGATCACGCCATCCAGCAACTCAATCGAGCGATCGAGCCCTAGCATCGGATCATGCGGCACACGATGCGCGCTCTCAGCCGAGAACCGCACTTCGCCTGAGAGCCAGTCCGTCAGGCTCAATAGATACTCGTTCGCCGAAGGCTGCAGTTTCGCGATACGCGCCGCCATCTGGTAGGCAAGATTCGGGTCGAAGTAAAGGAGCTCCGCGCGCGCGTGAATCACGGCTTTGGCCTTCAGCGCAGGGATGTGATCGGGGTTGCGCTGGAGTGTGTTCGACAGCGCCTCCATCGCCAGACTGAGCGCCGTGCGTCCTTGTGGGGACGAAGGCCGGGCGTAGAAATCGGTGAGATAGCTGCGTGCGAGCTGATGATAAATTTCCGGGTCGGCGGGCCGGGCCGCCAGGAGTGCGTTTAATTCGCGGCGGGCCTCTTCGGTCTTGCCCTGGCGAATCAGATCGAGCGGCCGGCGCAACGCGTTTTCAGTAACAGGAATCGCGGGTGGATTCGTATGCTGCGCGAATCCTACGACCGCAGCAATGAGGAGAACGATGATTCTAAGCAAGAGTGGATTGGTGGACGGCATGGGGTTCGAACCCACGACCCCCACGTTGCGAACGTGGTGCTCTCCCAACTGAGCTAGCCGCCCACTGGTGCTATGGATGACTTCAGTTTACCATGGTTATTTGTCGATGAGCAGCCCCACTTCAAACGAACAAGTTGAACGCATGCGGCGCGACTGGGATCAGCGCGCCCGCGAAAACGCCCGTTTTTACGTCAATACCGAGCGCGAAAACTGGACGGACGAAGAATTTTTCGCCTCCGGCGAGCGCACCGTGGCCGAAGAAATTCTAACCGACATGATTAATATCTGCCAGGGCAAGGAACCCAAGCAGATGAAGGTTCTGGAAATCGGTTGCGGCGCGGGCCGCGTGACGCGCGCGTTATCGGGTCTATTCGGTGACGTCTACGCCGTCGATATCAGCGGCGAGATGATCGCGCAAGCCAAGCAGGCGCTGGCCAGCCAGCCCAACGCGCATCTGTTTCAAAACAGCGGCGCGGACTTGGCCGTGTTAGGCGACGTCCAAGTGGATTTTGCTTTCTCCACCATCGTTTTTCAGCACATTCCCAGCCGCGAAGTGATTGAAAATTACGTGCGGGAAGTGTACCGCTTGCTACGGCCCGGTGGCTTGTTTAAATTTCAGGTGCAGGGCGATTCCACTTTGCAGGAGCAGGACGATAGCTGGCTCGGAGTTTCGTTCTCCGATCGACAGGCTGTGGAATTGGCTGAGCGCTGCGGCTTTGAACCGCGGCATCGGCACGGGCAGGGCAATCAGTATTTCTGGCTTTGGTTCTTCAAGAAGTAAAATCGGAAGGCCATCGCCGCTTATGCCATTCAAAGCTCATCTCCTCGCCGTTTTCGCTATCATCGGCGTTGCCAGTGCGCAAAGCCCCATTGCTCCCGGCGCCCGCCCGGTGCAACTGTCGGAAACAGGCGCGGGCGAAGGACCTGTCTGGCGCGATGGGTGGCTCTATTTTTCCGGCAGCGGCAAGATCAGCCGTTGGAAACCCGGCGGAACTGGCGTCGAAGTCTTTCGCGAACAGTCGGGCGGCGCCAACGGCTTGCGGTTCGATTCGCAAGGCCGCCTGATTGTCTGCGAGGCCGGCAACCGGCGCGTCACGCGGACCGAACCTGACGGCTCCATCACGGTACTGGCCGACCGCTTCGACGGCCATCGCTTCAACTCGCCGAACGACCTGACGATCGACTCCCAAGGCCGCATATATTTCTCGGACCCGCGCTACGGCAAACGCGACAACATGGAGATGGATCTCGAGGGCGTCTATCGCATCGACGCGCCGGGCAAGGTCGTGCGCGTGTTGGGTCGCGAGGTGGAGCGCGCCAACGGCGTGCTGGTCTCGCCGGGCGACAAGTTTCTCTACGTCGCCGACAACAACAATAACAACCCGGGCGGCGCGCGCAAACTCTGGCGATTCACGTTGCGACCGGACGGCTCTCCGGTCGCCGGGAGCCGCCGCCTGATACACGATTGGGGCGACGGCCGCGGACCCGACGGCGTCAAGATGAGCTCGCGCGGCCTGCTATTCGTCGCCGGTGGTTTGAACGAACCGCACCCGCCCCATGAGACGAACGCGAAGAAAGGCGGAGTTTATATTCTGACGCCGCAAGGCAAACTCGTGGACTTTGTGCCTATCCCTAAAGACGAAGTCACCAACTGCGCTTTCGGTGGCGTCGACGGCCGCACCTTGTTTATCACAGCGGGCGGCACGCTCTGGTCCATAGGGACCCGGTAAGATTCCGATTTAGCACTAGGACGGAGACGGGCTTTGGTCCAGCGGTAGTACCGTCCAACACAGTCGACAAGCACCTTTCCCCTTTCCGGCCCAGGCTCCACTATTGGGTCATGAAAAGAGTGATCCTCCTGGGGCTCCTGGCTCTTGGCGGCGCCGCTTCCTCATTTGCCAGCAGGCTTGTTCATCCCGGTTTCGACATGAATGACGTATTCTCGCCGTCGAGATCAAACGCAATTCCCGTAACGCGATTCGGCCGTGTGGATCGGGGCTTCTGAGTGTCGACGATGCCGAGCCGATCGAGTCGGTCTCCGCCAATCTCTTTGAAGGCTTTTCGTTCTTTGAGGAGTATCGGGCGGACTGGATCGCGGCCGGTGGATCCTGCAAACATATCTGAGCGGAGCGTCCAGCACCGTCGAAGCCGCTGCGTTGCAAATCGCAGTGTGGGACGCCATTCACGACGGCGGCGATGGCTTTTCAACTGGCCGGGTCCAATCGAACATCCTCTCCGAAAGCGGTGTGTTTGACTTGGCTGGCGCTATCGGCGGGTAGGAACGGAAACAATGCTTTTGTCTATGCTCCTGCGGCGAATTCGGCGGCCTTCCAGCGGCAACTTTACCTTACTTACCTTGCTTCATCGAGCGGCGACGGCGGACCAGACGGAGAGGTTCCCGAGCCGGGCACAAGGGCGTTGATCGCCGTGGGAATCGCCGGTATGGGGGCCACTGTGCGAAACCGCCGGGCCGCCTGATCCTACAGGAAGAATTCCTTGAACCGGTCCAACAAACCCTTCTCTTCGGGTTCGTTTTCCACCGGCAGTAGCTCACGCAGTTGTTCGAACAGCTTCTTCTGATCGCGCGAGAGCTTCTTTGGCGTGCGGACTTCCACGTGAACGATGATGTCGCCGCGCCCGCCGCCGTTCAGGAACGGCACGCCTTTCCCGCGCAGCCTCACTTGATCTCCTGACTGCGTGCCTTCCGGGATCTTGACGTTGTCGAGCCCTTCGAACGTCAGCAAGGAAAGCTCGGCGCCCAGCGCGGCTTGAGCCACGTTGACCGGAATCAGACAGTGCAGATCGTGTTCATGCCGTTGGTAAACGGGATGCTCTTTGACTCGCAGCACCACATACAGATCGCCCGCGCGTGCGCCTTCGGGGCCAGGATGGCCTGCGCCAGTCTGCTTGAGGCGAGTGCCTGTGTCGACGCCTGGCGGCACGGTTACCTTAAGCTTGCGCTCGCTTCGCATGACGCCTTCGCCTTTGCATTGTACACAGGGCCGGCGAATGATCTGGCCGCGCCCGTTGCACTGACCGCACGTGCGCCGGATCGAGAGGAACGACTGTTGATACAGCACCTCTCCGCGCCCTTTGCAGATCGGACAGGTCGTGAGTCCGTCGTTTGGCTCCGCTCCCGCCCCTTTACAGCGCGTGCATAAATCATGGCGGGGCACTTGAATCTCGACGGCCGTGCCCTTGACGGCGTCTTCCATCGAAATCGTCAGGTCGTGACGGATATCTTCGCCGCGGGCGGGTCCGCGAGACTTGCGCCCACCGCCGCCCGCCCCGCCGCCAAACAAATCGCCAAAGCCGAACGCGCCGAGAATGTCCTCCAGGTCGGTAAATCCACCACCGTCGAAACCGCCGCCAGCGCCGCCCGCCCCCGTAACACCTTGGTGTCCGAAGCGATCGTAGGCTGCGCGTTTCTGTCCATCGCTCAGCACCGCGTACGCTTCAGCCGCTTCGCGGAATTTGTCTTCAGCGCTTTTGTCGCCTGGATTGCGATCGGGGTGGAACTTGAGAGCGAGCTTGCGATAGGCAGCCTTAAGCGCGGCCTCATCGGCCTGACGTTCGACACCTAAAACCTCATAGTAGTCTCGTCGCTGGCTCACGGCTTAACGGCCACCTTCACCATCGCCGGCCGCAGAAGACGGCCGCGGAAGCGGTAGCCGGACTGATACTCTTCCAGCACCGTTTGATCGTCGACGTCGGTGCGCTCTTCCTTCTGAATCGCGTTATGCAGGTTAGGATCGAAAATCGAACCCTGCGACGGGACAGCCTCAAGACCCAACTTCGTCAAGGAGTCCAGCAGGCGCCGGAAAATCAGGTCGATTCCCTTTGAGTATTCCGCGACCGGCCCTTCTTCGTAACCGGCTGGCGCCGCGCGCAGCGAACGCTCGAAATCGTCGAGAATCGGGAGCAGCGATTGAACGGCGTCCATGCCGGCAAATTCGCGCGTTTCGGCTTTCTCCCGCTCCACACGGCGGCGATAGTTTTCAAGATCGGCCTGGCGGCGCAGCAACAGATCTTCGAGCGTGGCCTTTTCAGCGGCCAGCTTGTCGCGCTCGGCCGTCAGCGCGTCCAGTTGCGCGTCCCCGCCCGGATCGCCGCTTGCGGCCCCAGTTGATTGCGATGTCTCGACAACGATATTCGTCTCATCCATATGATTTAGATCTTTTATGCAAGCGTAGAATTCGGGCCCATCCACCGTGCGGCTTCGCCTTATGATGGCAAGCTGCCGAGAGCCCGCCCGACGTGCAGCACCGCCGACATGGCACGCGAATAATCCATGCGCAGCGGCCCGAGCACGGCAATCTTGGCGTCCATGCCTCCCGGCAGGGAGATGGAGACGCCGATCAATGACAGTTCGCCCATCGCAGGGTGCGCGGCTTCGAGCCCAATGCGCACGCCAACTTCACCCGCAGGCTCAGCCAGAAAGCGCTCCAACAATTGCAGAATTCGTTTTTTC
The DNA here is from genome assembly GCA_043755595.1 of Acidobacteriota bacterium. Classification (GTDB taxonomy): domain Bacteria; phylum Acidobacteriota; class Terriglobia; order Bryobacterales; family Bryobacteraceae; genus VFZP01. The sequence continues at coordinate 22,014 of JAYUSQ010000089.1, forward strand.
TCTTCCAGCGTGCGGAATAGCTCCTGGAGCTTTTCACGCGTCAGCCGGAGTTCGAACAATACCAGGTTCGATGCGCCATCCATATGTACTTCCGGAGTCAGGCCTCGCGCCATCAAGCCCCGCTCGTACAACAGCATCATTTGACGGAGGATCATGTGATACTGCGCCGACGTCTGTTCGAGCCGCCGCGCAATCTCGGGCTGGATGTCGCCGATCAGCCAGCCGCTAAATTCGGCATTGATGTAGTTGCGGATCGGGACTAGCTCTTGCGTTGTGACGGGCTGATCGAGCATTACCACTTGATCGCGGACCACTTTGTCGCCAGTTATCACGACCATCAGAACGCGATGGCCACCAAGCGCAACCAGCTCCACTTGCTCTAATTTTTGCGCCGATGTCGGGATGGCCGCCGTGAGCGCCACGCCCTGCGTCATCTCGGTGAGCATCTGCGAACATTGTTCAATGCGCTGATCCAACGATTCGGTTTCGTCCAGCCGCTGACTGATGCGCGTGAGCTCTTCCACCTGCAACCGGCGTCCAGGTAGATTATCGACAAACAACTCAAACGCCTTGCCCGTGGGCACGCGCCCAGCCGAAGCGTGGGGTTGATGGAGGTAGCCTTCGTTCGCCAATTCCGCCATCACGCTGCGAATCGAGGCAGGACTCAGTTGATGCCGCCGCAAGCGCGAAATATCGAGCGAAGCCACAGGTTCGCCGGTTTCGATGTAGGTCTTCACGATCGAGCAAAGAATCTGCTCGGTCCGTCCCTTCAACGAATGTTGCTCTCTCCGGCTGCTGCTACTGCTGCTCAAGACTTACGCCCCTACTTCTATTCTATATTTTATGCCTTCGGTGCGGGGGGCGGCAGATCGCGAGCCTCGCAGGCGGACTGGAAACCCTGCCGGGCGTGGGAGCCATCGCAGAAAGGCTTGTTCGCCGAGAGGCCGCAACGGCACAGACCAATCGATCCGCGCCCGCCGAGTCCGAACTCTTTGCCGGCGGCGTCGACTATGGTCATGTCCCCTTCGATTCGCAGGGGGCCGTTATTGAAGACAGTTACTTTAACAGACATCTACCGTAGAGTAGCGCAAAGTGGGGTCTTCAGCGACGGTGATTGGTTGAGGAACGGGAAACCCGAATTCCCGCATGCATTCGAGGTGGCCTTCGATGGCCCCCGTCATTAGCTCACGGGTCTGCTCCAAGGTACGGGCGGCGCCGGCGCATCCGGGAAGATCCGGGACGTGCGCACTGTAGCCGGTGGCGATGGGTTCGTAGAGGACGGCGTATTTCACTGCGTCAGCCACAAAGCGATTGGCAGGTGCCGCCTACCTGCTCTGGCGCTTGGCGATCAATTCGCGGATAGCGGGCACCAGATCGGTGGGGACACGGATGTCGGTCTCGGACGGCTTGACAGCATCGTCTTCGGCGACCGCTTCGTCGTCCGTTTGCGAATCATAATGCGCGATCACCTTCTTGGCCCGGCTCTCGTCCCAACCTTCTGGAAATTTAGCCTGTTTCATTGCAATGCCAAAAACACGCAAGAGTCACCCGCCAAGCCTGAAGGCGAAAGTCGCCGTGGAAGCCATCAAGTCCCAGAAGACTACCAGCCAGATCGCGCAG
>JAYUSQ010000090.1:0-23632 GCA_043755595.1 Acidobacteriota bacterium
TGAGCGGTTCATGTCGCTTTTCGGTATTAGCGAAGTCGATTTCGCGAAAATCAAAACCCGCGTACGGCCCGAGATTTTTGCGTATGGCTCACGTAATCCGTATGAGCTTTCGTTCGACCGGAAGACCGGCGCGTTGTTTATCGCCGATGTAGGCCAAAACCATTGGGAAGAGATCCACTGGGCGCCGCCAGCGAGCAAGGGCGGCCACAACTACGGCTGGAACAAGATGCAGGGTTCGTGGTGCCATCCGATGTCGGGGCCGAACGACAAGTGCCCGGTCATTGGCGATCTGCCCATCGCAGAATATCCCCACGAACAAGCGTATCCAGGCGCGCCGCCGACGAAAGATGGCTATGGTTGCTCAATTGAAGGGCTGGGCGTCGCCAACTATGGCGGCATGAACGGCGTCTATCTAGTGGGCGACTGGTGTACGGGCCGATTATTCGGCGCCGGCTGGGACGGCCAGAAATGGCAGTTGCAGGAGTTGCTCCACACCAATTTGCAATTCACGGCGGGCGGCACGGGCGAGGACGGCTACGTCTACGCAGTGAACTGCAACTGCTTCTATACAGCCGACCGCGGCGCCACGGGCAATCCGCCGGGCGCGCTCTGGCGCATCGTGCCGGCGTCAGAAGTCAAAGCAGGCCAGGAGACGGCGTTGACAGTCCAGCAGGTGACGCAGATGACCGCACCCACGACGGGAGCGCCCACCTTCCGCAACGCACTGAATAGCCAACCGCTGAAGTTGAATTTGTATCCCAACGAAACCGTTACCGCGAAAGCGATCGAGTTTCAGAAGACCGGCAAGAACCCGTACCTGGGAAACAAAGACGCCGTCGCCGGCGGCCGCGCCGCCTACGATCAATGGTGCGCGTCCTGCCACTTGGCCGACGGGACGGGCCGCATTGGCTCAAACCTGATCGACGGGCAAGTGACCTACCCGCGCGTGGCAGATGACGTGGGGTTGTTCGAAGTCATCTACGGCGGAGCCTCAGGCGCGATGCAAGCTTTCGGCAATCGGCTGACCCAGGACGAAATTCTGAAGATGATGGCGTTCATCGACAGCTTGAAGAAGAAATAGTGAGCGAAACCGATTCATCAGCCGCCGCCGATGGCTTGACGCCGCGTGCCCCGGCGTATGACTATTTGCGCGAAGCGGTGGCGGCGGATCTCGAACGCGAGCGCGCGCGCGGCCACCAAGTGCTTGGCTGGCTGGTGGGCGGAGAGTTGGCCGTAGTCGGGCTCTACGCGTTTTGCCTGCAGCAATTAGCGAGTATCAGCGCACAGGAACCGGCCACGTACCCTAAGGAGAACGTCCCGGTTTCGGCGTTGGCGTGGTTCACCGCCTGGGCCCTCCCACTGCTGGGATTTTGCCTGGCCCTCCTGATGTTCTGGCTGTTGTCTCGCTCTTTGTTCCGGACTCATCAAACGCTTCGGCACTGGCGGCAAAGTGAGGGACTAGCGGCTTCCACCGGACAGCGCTTGCCGGCCGAACTCTATCCACCGTTGCGAGGCGGCGGCTGGGGGATGTTGCTGGTTCCTGTGCTGTTTGCGTCACTTTGGTTCGTAGTCATCCGGGCGCAATCGGCGGCGATCGAATCGGGCATCGAAAACTGGCGAGCGATTCCCCAAGATCAAGCGTAAGATGCACGTTTCCCAATTGGCTCCGCACCTGGAGAGGTTGATCGCGACTGTCGAGCCGCGGCTGGCGATCTATGGCGAAGAGTGGTGGAGCGCGCCCTACCATCCCGGCAAGTGGCGGCGCTGCGAACTACTGGGACACCTTGTCGATTCGGCTTCGAACAATCATCAACGATTCGTGCGGGCGATGCTTCAGGATTTGTATGAAGGCCCTGGTTACGACCAGGAGGGCTGTGTACGAGTGGAGCGTTTCGACACCGCCGCCATCGGTACGCTGACGTCTCTGTTCTGCTCCTACAATCGGCTGTTGGCCCATGTGATCGGCAACGTCCCGCCAGAGAAATTGGGCACGATTTGCCGGGTGGGATCGTACCCGGACCAGCCGCTTCAGCAACTCGCGATCGACTACGTTGCCCATTTGGAACACCACCTCCGCCAGTTGTTCCCCGGCCAATCGCTTCCCTACTCTGGCTTGCCTTGGCCGCGCGTCTGAATCAAGCGAACAGGACTATAGAGTAGTCGCGTTCTGGTACGCGAGGTAGACCTTCAGTCCCAGCCCAAGCGCAACAAGTACCGATCGCCTTAGCCGTAGCCCCACACTCAGTACTTGGTCCTGTGCGAACCGTTCCGGTACCGGTGTCGGGCCCCTTCACAACATACCCGCAGGCACACTCGGAATGGGGTGGCCGTAACCGCAGCCTCTGACGGCATGATTGGTTTCGGGATCACACATGAACAACTTTTCCATCCGGACTCTTGCAACGGTGCTCGCGGCGATCTGTGGAGGTTTGGCCCCCCAGGCCAAGGCCACGATCGTGACCGTTAGCGGAACCGGTCCCTCACCTCTCGGCCAAGCCATCTCTTTGAGCATCGATGGAGCGAACGGTATCGGGTTCGGCCTTGACGTTACTAAGCCGCTGATCTTCGGCGAATACACCGCGACGTTGGATGAGGTCTCTAATTACACCGGCGGGGCGCGAGCCGCTTGGATCTTCGAGAACTACGGCGGGGTGGCGTGGGCCGGGCTGGCCCTTCAGTTGGCCATCTGGGACGTGATGAACGACGGGGGGGACGGATTGGGTGTGGGCTCGGTACAGGTGGACGAATCGTTTCCAGGGTTGATACGGGATTACGCCGAAACCCTGGTAGCCCAGAGTCTGAATCAATCCGGGCCCAACTCCTCCGTGCTTTTGCTGCGGTCGGGATTGAATGTCGACTGGCAGCCGCTCATCGTCAACAGGCAGTCTGTCGCGTCGATCGGTTTGACCGGTGGTGACGAGGGAGAAGTTCCCGAACCAGGCGCCGGGCTGATGGTCGTCGCCGGACTCGCTCTCGGCGGCTTCTGCAAGCGGCGCTAAGCCGAGCCGCCGCCGCTCCGGTAACTCGCATACGACTCGTCCAGCATCTCAACAACATGCTTCACCGGCTGGCCCGCGCCATGCATCGCGGCGCCGGCCCGGAGTTGAATGATGCAGCCGGGATTGGCCGTTACAATTACGTCGGCTCCGCTGCGGTTGACGTTCTCCATCTTCTTCGCCAACACGGCCATCGACATTTCGTTCTGCACGACATTATAGATGCCGGCACTACCGCAGCAAACATCGGATAGAGCCATTTCCTTCAGGGTCAAACCAGGGATGAGACGCAACAGTTTGCGGGGTGGCGCCTTGATCTTCTGGCCGTGCGCCAAGTGACAGGAGTCCTGATAGGTGATCGTCTTATTGATCGGGCCGAGCTGCTGGTTCAACTCGATCGAGGCCAGGAATTCGTTGATGTCCTTCACCAGATGGGAGAACTTTTGCGCGGGGCCCGACATGGCCGGGTCGTGCTCGAAAAGGTCGTGATACTCCTTCAGCATGGAGCCGCAGCCGGAAGTGTTAGTGATAATCGCGTCGAAGTCGCCCTTGAGCAGGGCTGCGATGTTCTGCCGCGCCAAACCCCTGGCATCGTCGCGCCGCCCGGCGTGGGCATGCAATGCTCCACAGCAGGTTTGATCGGCGGGAACGACCACTTCACAACCGTTCTTCTGAAGCACGCGCACCGTGGCTTCGTGAAGCCGCGCGAAAGAGACGTTGGCCATGCAGCCGCCAAGCATCGCGACTCGATAGCGCTGACCGCCTTCGGCCGGGAACGTTTTCCCGTATTGCGAGAAGAACGTGGGAAATTCGGCGTCGGGCGACAGTTGCTCCAGTTTACCGAGTTGCCCAAACATTCCCAACAGCCCAGTCGCGCGCACCAGCTTCTGCAAACCGGTCTTTTGATAAACCCACAACCCTGCCGCGGCGAGCCGCAAATTCGTGCGGGACGGCAGTAGGTGGCGGAAAACGATATTCCGGACCAGTTCGACACTCCAGGGCCGGGGAACCTTTTCTTCGATCTCCGCGCGCGCCGCCTCAATCAACTTCCCGTATTGCACGCCGGACGGGCACGCCGATTCACAGCCTCGGCAGGCCAGACAAAGCTCCATATGCTCGATGTAAGCGGGGCCGATTTCCGCCAGTCCGAGCGAGACCTGATTCATCTGATAGATGCGCCCGCGCGGCGAGTCCATCTCAATACCAAGCTCGCGATAAGTGGGACACGAATTCAGACACAGGCCGCAATGGACGCATTTCTCCAGGTCCTGGCGCTGCGGCTTATCAGAGACGGCCATAGAGTCTCCCTCGATTGAGTAGGTTCTTGGGGTCCAACATTCGCTTGATCTGCTCCATCACGGCAAGGTCGTTGCCAGGTTTTGGCCACCGGTCGATTAACGATTCAGGCGGCGCCGCTTCGACGACCGCGCGGAAGTTGCTCGCCTTCACCCATTCCGCGGCGGCGGCGGCTTCGGAGAAGGCGCCGTACACGACGCCGTTTCCCGCTCGCGCGATCGACGGACCGGGCAACGCGCCCAGCACTTGTCCAATCTCGCGCAATTCGCAGGAGACTCGCACCACCGCGCCCGCCGGGTTGGTGCTCAGCCATTGAGGCGAAAATTCGCGGACAGGCTGCCAATAGTCGTCGCTGACGATTTCGGCTCCGCCCAATTCCCTGCGATAGCGTTCCACCACGCGTTCACTGCCGCCCACTTGTAGCGCCAGCGTCCAGGCTCCGTTTCCATCTTTGACGATGTCGAGCGCCGCCGGCTGCAACACGCCGGTTAAGACGTTGTCGCGCAGCTTCATGATCTCGTCGAGTTTGGCGGCTCGCTGCAAAAACGTAGCGGTAGCAGGCGGCGCCGGGGCGACCTTGAAGTTCGCGACAGCGATGACGCCAAGCGTTCCAAATGAGCCGATCAGCAGCTTACCCAGATCGAGCCCGGCTACGTTCTTCACAACCATGCCGCCCGATTGGATCAAGCGGCCGTCAACAGTCACAAAGCGCATGCCGATCACCATGTCGCGAACCGAGCCAAACAGGCGCCGCCGCGGACCGCAGGTGTTGGCTGCCAACACGCCGCCCACCGTGGCGTCTTCGGCGAAAGGCGGATCGAGCGGCGTCATTTGCCGGTTGGCCGCTAGCAGCGATTGAAAGTCGCGCCACTTCATGCCGGCCTCAACGCTCACGGTCAGGTCATTCGGTTCGTACTGAAGCAGCCGGTTCATCGCTGCGGTGGAAATGACGGCATCGGCGGGCGCCGCAGGTCCACCCATGGCCCGTTTTGAAAACGCGCCTCCGGTGGAAATCGAACGGCCCGCCGCATTCGCCTCGGCCAACTGGGAGGCCAGTTCATCGATCGATTGAGGATGGAGCAAACACTATTGTAAGCTCGACGGGTGGCGAACACCTCCGGGCGGGTGCGTTCTTCAGGCTCGACGTGGTTCACTCAGCGATTCGCGGATCCACTTGGCGACCTTCGGGTGGTGATTGATGGCGTAGCGGCTGAGGTGAGGTATTCCCACCAAGGCAACCGTGCCGTACGGCAACTTCAGGTTGATCCGCTGACAATCCCCGTTGGGGTGCCCGCTCGGAAATGTCACAGCGGAAGAGTGGTCAGCGCGTTGCTCCTCTAGTTCCTGATCGAGATAATCATAGCCGTCTTTGCCAAACGTCAATATCAAGCGGGGCTGAACAACGTCTTCGATCAAAATCCTTTGAACCGGCCAACACAGGGCAGCAACATTCATGAATTTTTTGCGAGGCAACTGTTTTTTGCTGCGCACGAAAGCCACATTCGATGCGCACACATCTTTCGTCTGGTAGCCCAAAGCCTCACACAGCCATTTGACTCGTTTCTGTAACGGCGCCGCTCCAGGCTCAAGTCCATTCCACTTCTCGTGAACATAGGCGTTTTTGTCCCGCGTAGGTAAGCATTTCAAATCGAGGTCGATTGTTTCCGTTGCATGCGCCTCTGGATCGCCGCCCGGGTTGAGTCCCAACAAGTAGATGTCCCCGCTCTGCAAGGTCGCCGCGGACGAGTAGAGGATCCTGCCGCTGCTCTTCAAAATCGTTTTGAATTCTTCCGTCTTGCCGAGCCGCTGCAGAGTTTTGATCGCGTCGTTCAAGCGTCCATGGTAATCTAATGTGTTGTCGGGTTCCGGGCTCCGTGCAATGGACGGCTGCAAACCCCGCCAGGTCCGGAAGGAAGCAACGGTAGTGGTTTAGTTCGTGTGCCGCGGATTACCCGGGGCCCGGCAATATTCTGTAGAAGCACCTGTCCCGTCATGTATCAGGTCATCGCCCGCAAGTATCGTCCCCAAACCTTTTCTGAGTTGGTCGGTCAGGAGCACGTCCGGACCACCCTTGGCAATGCAATCGGGCAGAACCGCATCGCGCATGGCTACATCTTCTCGGGTCAACGCGGCACTGGCAAGACCACCGTGGCGCGGATCATGGCGCGCTGTCTCAACTGCGAGAAGGGCCCCACGATCGAGCCCTGCCTGACGTGCTCGGCATGCCGGGAGATCGTCGCGGGTAACTGCATCGATGTAATCGAGATCGACGCGGCGTCCAATCGCGGCATTAACGAAATGCGCGAGTTGCGCGAGAACGTCCGGTTCCGTCCGGCGCGCGACCGCTTCAAAGTTTTCATCATCGACGAAGCGCACCAGATCACCAGCGAGGCGTTCAACGCGTTGCTGAAGACGTTGGAAGAGCCGCCGGAGTGGGTCGCGTTTATTTTCTGCACCACCGAGGCGCACAAGATTCCGACCACGATCGCTTCGCGTTGCCAGCAGTTCAGCTTTCGCTCGGTCGACTTCAAAGAGCTGGTCACGCGGATGCGATGGATCTGCGGCGAAGAAAAGATCGAAGCGGACGAAGAAGCGCTAGCGGTGATCGCGCAAGTGGGCGAAGGCAGCGTGCGAGATTCGCTGTCGGCGCTCGATCAGGCGATCGCTTGTTGCGGGGCGAAGCTGACCGAAGTGGAAGTTCGAGAATTGCTCGGCGTTTTCTCGCTGGATGCGATGGGCGAAGTCACGGCGGCGCTCGGTGATTCCGATTCGCGGCGCATGCTGCAGATCGTGCAGGAACTCGAAAGCAACGGCCGGCACTTGCAGCACTTCTGCCGTGAGTTGGCGCGCTATTTCCGCAACCTGCTGGTGGCGAAGGTGGCTGGCTCGGTAAGCCGTCTGATTGCCGCTTCCGATGCCGAACAGACGAAGATGATCGGGATCGCCGCGAAGTTCTCCGAAGAGGATCTGACGCGGTACCTGCACATCACGTTGGAGCTTTATCGCGATCTGCAATATTCGCTGCAGCCGCGCTTGCATCTTGAGTTGGGATTGCTTCGGCTTGTTCATGCCGGACGGTTGGTGAGGCTGGAAGAAGCGTTGGCGGGAGTCACGGCGTCCAGCCCGGCCGCTGCGCCGGCATTGGCGTCGAAGCCGATGACTGCGCGCGCTCCTGCTCCGCCACCCAGTACGGCTCCGTTTCGCGCGCCGGCAACGGTGGCTCCGCCCCCCGCTCCAACGCCGCCGCCGCCGCCCGCCATGCCGCCCCCCGCCGATGGCGATGCGCGCATGCGTTTGCTGACGTATCTCCGCGAGAACAACATCACCATGGTGGCTGACGCCGTCGAAGAATCGCAGCTTCGCGAGGGCCCGTCCGAGTGGCAGTTCACCGCCTCCAAGGCTTATGCGCTGGCGTTCAAGGATGCCGCGCTTAAGGCCGCCGTAGAGAAAGTCGCGGGGCGGCCGATCCGCATCTCCTACGTTCCGAACGAAAGTAACGCCTCGAACCCGGCATCGCCGGCAGGCAAGGCGAAGAGCGCAGGTGAAGAAGACGAGGCTACGCAGCGCGCGATGGGGAATCCCGAGGTCCAAAGCTTTCAGGAATTGTTTCCAGGCAGCCAGGTCCGCAATGTTCGCAACTTGAAGGAATAACGCACATGAAACTTCCCGGCAATATGGGCAACATGCAAGGCATGATGAAGCAGGCGCAGGAAATGCAAAAGCGCATGGGCGAGGAAATCGCAGCCCTTCGCGTCGAAGCGTCTTCGGGCGGCGGCATGGTGACCGTGGCGATGGACGGCAACAAGTTCGTCCTCGGCGTAAAGATCGATCCGGAGGCCGCGACCGACGTGGACATGCTTCAGGACATGGTGATGGCCGCTTGTAACGAAGCGGTGAAAAAGATCGAAGAAGAGTCCAAGAAGAAGATGGGCGCGCTGATGGGCGGACTCGGTCTTCCTCCCGGTCTCTTCTAAATCATGCCGGACTTCGCGGGTCCACTCGAACGGCTGATTCAGGAATTCAAGCGGCTGCCCGGCGTCGGCCAGAAGTCAGCCCAACGCCTGGCGTTTTTCGTGCTGCGCTCCCCGCGCGAAGACGCCGAGCGTTTTGCGCGCATGCTGCTTGAGGTGAAGGATAACCTCGGGATTTGTTCGCTCTGCCACAACATCGCCGAGGGTGAATTCTGCGTGTACTGCCGCGACACCTCTCGCGATCAAGCGGTGATCTGCGTTGTTGAGGAGCCGCACAACATTCTGCCGGTCGAGACGACGCGAACGTTCAACGGCATGTATCACGTGCTGCACGGTTCTCTGTCGCCACTCCGGGGAGTGGGGCCGGAGAAGCTCAAGATCAGAGCGCTGATTGAACGCGTTGGCTCGGGCAGTGTGGAAGAAGTTATTCTGGCCACGAACCCGAACGTCGAAGGTGAAGCGACGGCGGTGTATCTTTCGCGGCTCCTCAAGCCGCTGGGCGTGCGGGTGACGCGGATTGCCATGGGCATTCCCGTAGGCAGCGACCTTGATTATGCGGATGAAGTGACGATGTCGAAGTCGCTGGAGAATCGGCGCGAGGTGTAGCTGTGACAGAAGAGTTCGCTTCCCTAATCCGGCACGGGCGTGAAGAGCGCCACCTGGAATACAAGCAGTCCATGAACTGGGCTGATTCCGCCACGAAGACGAAGATAGTGAAGTCCACGATGGCGATGGCGAATCTTCGTGACGGGGGCCTGATCGTTTTCGGAATGGCACGCCAGCCAGACGATGCCTATGTCGCCGAGGGAATGTCCGAGGCTGACTTTCATTCATTCAAACAGGATGATGTTTCTGCTGAGGTCAACAAATACGCAGACCCGTTTGTCGAACTCTCCGTGATCAAGGATGAAATCGAGGGGAAGAAATTCGTTCAGATTCAAGTACGCGAGTTTGCAGAGTCTCCAGTCGTCTGCAAGAAAGACGGTTCGGACTTCCGAGTAGGCGTTATATACGTTAGATCCAGAAGAACCATCGAGACCACTGAACTTCGTGCCCAACAAGATATGCGTGAGTTACTTGAAGCGGCTGGTCGAGAAACGCCTTCACAAACTCCTGTCCATGGTGGACCGCTCCGGTGCGCGCGTCCAGTTGCAACCTGATCGCGAGTCGAGCGCGTTCGACGAACAACTGAAAGATTCTGGATTCGATGACCACGGACTGGTTCAAAAAATCCGTCGCTCTGGCTCGTGGCGACTCCGCATTCGGCCCGCCGAGTTCCACGAGGCGGCTCTGGCAAGCAGTGAGGAGTGCAAATGGGCGATTGAACGCGCGTCCGTCACGCGGGAAGGGCGGCGCTATCCCGCCCTTCGGTCCGACCAGAACGGCACAAACTGGATTTCGGGCAGCATCGACAACGATATGTGCCCTGAACTGATCGAGTACTGGCGTTTCTTCCAGAGTGGCCAATTCATTCAAGAAGCCGCGATCTGGGAGGATCTGGTTCGCCCCGATCCTCGGTATTTTCAGCTCGATTCGAATCGGCGCTATCTGGATGATCTGGATGTTGGATGGACCATTATTAGGCTAACCGACACGATGGAGTTCACCGCCCGTCTGGCCAGCCAGGGCGTGTTTGGAGCATCGGTCTTTGTGGGGATTGAATGGAACAAGATGGCCGCCAGAATTCTCCGCCCGGGAGACTCCGTGCCTGCACTCCCGCGCAGCTATCACTTCCCGGACAACGCCGTTACTTTGGGCGGAAGTTACAATGTCGAATCTCTGATCGCGCGTCATCGAGAACTGGCCATCGACCTTGCCCAAGAACTGTTCAAGAAAGCCGGGTGGGAGGCCGACCGGAGCATCCTGGTCAGCCATCAAGAACGGCATACCGCCGAGAGCGTGATGTCCGCCATTGGCGTACACTGGAAACAAATTGGAAATCGTCGAAACCTTGGGCGTTCACCCGGCAGATCACCGCTCTGCTTAGCGACGAGGAGTACCGGGGCCTGCAATTCGAGACTCGTTGCCGACCCAGCGGCTGGTGTCGTTTTGCGCGGCGGCAATGGCATTCGCAAAATCCGAATCGCAGTCGGTTCACGAGGTAAGCGAGGCGGGGCTCGTGTAATTTATTGTTGGGCCGTGCGCAAGCACGTCATCCTGATGCTGTTTGCCTATTCCAAAACTGCAACGGTCGATCTAACGCCGAAACAAGTCGCCCACCTCGCGGCGGCCATCAAGGGAGAGTTTGGGACTGGAAAGCCAAGATGTTTGAGGAACTCCTAGCCAGCGTGCGCGAAGGAGGCGCTATTCTCCGGGGCGAGAAGAATCCTTCGCGGCGATTCGTAGTTGAGGCATCAAAGGTCCGTGAGATCCGTGAACGCACGAGCCTGACTCAGTTGGAATTCGCAGGATTAATTGGCGTGAGCGTGAAGACACTACAGAACTGGGAGCAGGACCGCCGCCAACCGACCGGGCCGGCTGCGGCGCTGTTGAAGATCATCGCTCACGAACCCCGGTTGGCGGTCCGCGCAATTCATCGAGCATAACGATCTAAGGATGACCAAGAGCGCGAAAGGAATCGAGGTTAAAGGATTATCCGTCGCCCAACGAAAGAGCGTTGCCACACTCGCGGCTCAACCCGACGGCGCGATCGATTACGCAGACATCCCGCCGCTGACTGAAAGCTTCTGGAAGAACCCAGTGCGAAACCCATTCTACGGGCCCATCAAGCAGCAACTCACGGCAAGGCAAGGGCTACTAGACCAAGCCAAACGCGCTCCTCCGCGAAACGATGCTGAAGAGTCTTAAGAAGAGCGCGCGGAGTCATTTGTCCGCGCCGGCCGCTACGGTTGGGACCGGCAACTCCACAAAGCTCTCATTGCCCGGCGCGTGGTAAATCCGCTGCGTCGCCTTCACATAGTCGCCCGGCTGCGCCAGGAAAATATTTGAAACAAACTTCTGCGGATTCCGGTCATACAGCGGAAACCAGGACGACTGGATCTGAACCATGATGCGGTGGCCCGGCAGAAATACGTGATTGGCCGCCGGCAGCCGGATGCGATAGCGGAGCGGTGCGTTCGGAGTAAGTGCTTTCGCCGTATCCAAGCTCTCCCGATAGCGACCGCGGAAGATGTCGGCCGATATCATCAATTGGTAACCGCCCATCTCCGCTTGCTGGGCGAATTCGTCCGGATACACGTCGATCAGTTTTACGACCCAATCGGAGTCGGTTCCCGATGTCGAAGCGACTAAGTTGGCGATAGGGTAGCCGGTGATCTTGACGGACTCAGTCAGCGGCTCGGTTACGAAACTCGCGACATCCGGACGGGAATCGACATGACGCTGGTCGTCCACCAGCCACTGGCTCCAGGAAACTCCCCAAGACGCACCAAGCGCCGGAACGGGACGGGCGCGATAAGGGACCGGTTTGGACGGATCGGACAGATACTCCTCGTACGCGGCTTCACCGGGCCCGGGTGCGGTGAAGCTCAACTTACCGCCGGCCCGCAGGTGGAGTTGAGAAGCCCTCCCGTTACCCGGCCATGCATTTAATGCGCGCCACCGGTTAACGCCAGTCTCGAAAGCCGAAACGACGGGAAGCTCAGCCTTGGGCGCCCCCTCCTTAAGATATTGCGCCAGGAATGGAGCGAGTATCTCACGGCGAAAGTGCAGCGCGGTATCGGCCCCGAAACGCACCGGCCCAAGCGCACTGCCGTCGCGAAGCATCTGCCCATGATGCCAGGGACCCAGGACGAGAAAGACCATGTTGCCTGCTTTGTCGTTCTTCTTGATCGCATCGAAAACCGCCGTCGCGCCATAGTTGTCTTCCTGGTCCCAGAGACTATGCACCAACATAGTCGGCACTGTGATCGGTTGCGCAGCCAGGATCTTATCCACCGCCTGATCGCGCCAGAACGCGTCGTAAGCGGGATGCTCGACGAGCTTCTGGAAGAAACCCAATTGCTGCATCCCGCGGCTGGTACCCATTGCGCCGGCCGACCCCGCTCGGAGGTACATCTCATAATCATCCAGATGAGTCCGCCAGAAACTAACTTCGTTCTTACGCGTGGCTTGCTGGTCGTAAATGTAGGGCAGCATCGTTTGTCGAAACGCGCCGTTATGGAACCAGTCGTCACCAAGCCAGCCGTCCACCATCGGGTTCATGGGAACCGAAACTTTGAGCGCTGGATGCGGATTCACCAAAGCCATCAGCGGCAGAAAGCCATCGTAGGACACGCCTATAATGCCAACCCGTCCATTCGATTCGGGTGTGTTCTTGACCAGCCAATCGATCGTGTCGTAGGTATCGGTGGCATGGTCGACCGCAGTCGGGTTGCGCGGGCCGTGCAGCGGCCGGTTCATAACATAGTCGCCTTCGGAACCATACTTGCCACGCACGTCCTGAGCCACGCGTATATAACCGCCGTCGATAATCACATCGGTGACGTTGTCATGGCCCTTCAGCAGCGAATCGAGATGTGAGCTGTCATGTTGGGCAGTAAGTTTGCCGGCATTGTAAGGTGTGCGAGTCAGAAGAATCGGCGCATTGCGAGCGCCGTTGGGCACGACCACCACCGTGAAGAGCTTGACTCCGTCGCGCATGGGAATCATAACTTCGCGCCGCGTAAAGTTGAACGAGGAAGTAACCGGCGTGAACTTTGCCGGCATCTCGTTCGGCAAGGTTGCCGCCGTTTGCGCGCGCAGCAACGGCGCGAGTAAGAGGATCAAAGCGATTCGTGAAAGTGCCATCCCGGCAGTGAGGATAGCATGGACCCGCGCCAAGGTTGTGCGGGGAAACCGGCAATCCCAGTCGTTCGCGCCTCTACTGGTCCAGCCGCTGCGCATCAGGCCAGAGTAAGTAATAGGAATTGGGGGCCAGCGACAGCGGCCGGTCAATCAACGTCTTGCCACAACGGACCAGCAACAGGCCGCTGTCGAGCCGGCCCCAAACCCCTGAGCCGTCATAACTACCGCATAACACTCCCTTAGCGGCTCGAAGCATCCACCGCTCCCAACCGTTGATGCCAAGCGCAATCGGACTCATCGGATGAACGCGTCCGGTCTGGAGGTCTACAAAAGCGAGGGCGCCACAGTTGGACCCACAGCCCCACCAAGCCAAACGCATCGTTCCCGCAAAATGCGGCGGAAGTGTCGACGCTTCGGTCAGCCGGGTTTTGAACATGCGCTCCGAGTTTAGAATGAGTTGCAATGGCGCGCGTCGCAAGCCCCCCTCTACCTTAGCTGGATAATCCTCGAACCTGGGGGCCTGCGAGAACATCACGGCAGGAAAACCGATCCAAAGTAGCCACCCAGCAGCCGTCATCGCAGCCTCTTCACCGGCAGATTAAAGCCCACCGTATTGACCACGCCCTCGCGCTGAAATTGCACCCACACGCGATAGATCCGCTCGCGCGGAAAGATCAGGTTGAACTGTATCTGCTTCGGCGAAGCGGCTGTAAGATCCGGCGGCGGCACGCCGTCGACATACAAGGGATGATCGTGCATGACATCCACCTGATCGTCGCTAGCGGCCAATAAGTGCCCCCAGGCGCCCAAGTAAGGTTCAAGCCCAGCATGCGGCGCGACGCGGAAGAATAGTAGCGTCTCCTGCCCTGCGATCGGTTGTGCCGGCTCCGTTACGAGTTCGACCGTGAGATTTGACGACGCCTTCGGCGATAAGTCGGCAACCAACGTGGGCGCGGGAACCAAAGAAGCGCCAGCGGGAAAAATCGTCTTTGCGAGGAACTGCGGTGTGCCGCCCTTCGGATAGAAATCCGCCACCACGCGATAGGGCACGCGCCGCTTAAACGTTACGGGCAGTTCGAACGATCCATCCTGGCGCAACTTCGGATGCTCATGAGCGAAGTCCAACAGGTCTGCGGAGATCACGAAAGCGTGAATCAGCCGCTCATGCATGAGTTCGAATTCGCGCACCTGCTGACCGGTCTTGGGATGTCGCACGCGGAATTCGAGTGTCACGGGCTGCGCGACAAGCGGAGGCCGCGGAGTGACGCGCAACTCCAACAGATATTCGAGCGGGTCCGGAAGATTCGCCACTAGCTTCATCCCGCAACGCGGGCACTTGCCGGCCGCTGGCGACTTCACGTCTTTGTCCATCGGGCAAACGAAGCCTGGACCGGGGCCGGGTCGCGATTGTCCTGGTAGGACGAAGCCAGCGGCCATGCCGAGCAATGCAGTCCGTCTCAGCATGGCCGCACTGGTCCGCTACGAGACTGGCGCGAACGGCCAAATTCGCGTGGTGGAGTAACCACCGTCAACCGCGATCGCCTGCCCTGTGATGTAGTCCGCCGCAGAGCTCGAAAGGAATACCGCGAGTCCCGCGCAATCTTCAGGTGTGCCCGCGCGGGGATTCGCCTGCGCGCCTTGAAGCCAGTCGGTCATTTCTTTCGGCTCCCACATCTTCCGGTTCAGGTCTGTAATGATAAAGCCCGGCGCGATGCAGTTCACTTGAATATTGTCGCGGCCCCATTCGGCGGCCAACACGCGCGTCAAACCATACAGCGCGCTCTTCGTCATGGCATAGACGGCCAGATACGGCAATCCGAGCAACGACATCAAAGACCCGATCATCACAACCTTACCGCCGGTTCCGCGCTTCTTCATGTGGACGCCGATCCCCTTGGTCAACGTCACAATGCCATGCAGGTTTGTCTGCATGATGCGATCATATTCTTCCTGCGTGTAGTCTTCCAGGCGCTTCCGGACGTTGGTGCCGGAGACGTTCACCAGGATGTCCACCTTGGGGCCAAGCTTCTTGACGCAAGCGGCGATCGACTCTTCATTGGCTACGTCCAACTCGAACGCAGCCGCCGAGTAGCCCTCTTTCTTGAGCAGCCGAACTTCGGCTTTCAACTTGTCGACAGAGCGCGCAGCCAAAATGGTATGCGCTCCGGCGGCGGCCATTTCCTTGGCGATTGCAAGACCGATGCCACGAGAGGCGCCGGCGATCAGGGCGGTTTTTCCCGCCAATGAGAAGGGACTGGTTGTAGGCATGAATCCATCAGGATATCAATTGCCGATGCTACACTGAAAACAGATTCCCACCAGCAGTTTCAGGAAGATCAGTGTCAGTCGACTCATCCAAAACCCTCAAACTCGGCTTCGGCTTCGAATTCAACGATTTGTACGATACCGCCGCCCTCGCCCGCATGGACGCCCGCTTTCTTGAGTTTCTTGATCCGGCGTTGCGCCAAAGCCTGGAAAACGGCCGCGCTAGCACCGCGACGATGGCGGCCAAGGATCAATCGCAACTCATCATCGACGTGGCGCCCCACCTGGAAGACTTCGTCGGCGAGCTGTTCGGCATCACCCACAGTTTGAATGTGCTGCGCGATCATCACACCGATTTGGCGCCGTTGTACTCGGTGAAGCGGCGCTTCGTCCAACGCAAGGCGATCACGACGATCAAGGCCGAGCAAGCGGCCGAGTTCGACCCCGCCGCGCTGGAAGCGTGCCTCGCCGATTTCTTCGGCGAACCGGTCACTGAGATGGCCTTTGCCAGCCACGTCAATCACTGGCTGGAAGCGGAAACCGAGCATCAGGCCGCCTTGCAGACCGCCGCGCAGTATGCCGCTTGGGCCACCCTGACGCCGGAGGGCAAGCGGAAACACAAAGCCGGTGTTTTGTTTAAAACGGCGAATAAGCTCGACATGCAGCACCTGGTGCCGGTCGAAGAGATTCAGTTGGCCGGAGGTGCGAAGGCCGCTCAAATTCCCGCACACGAATGGCGACATCGCGAAGGCTTCCATCTGACCGATCGCGGCATGGACCTTACCCACGCACTCGACCACTCGTTCTATTGCATCAAATGCCACAACCAGGGCAAGGATTCCTGCTCCACCGGCCTGCGTGAGAAGACCGGCGAGTTTAAGAAAAGCGCGTTCGGCGTTACGCTGGCGGGCTGCCCGCTGGAAGAAAAAATCTCGGAGATGCACGTGGTCAAGGGCCAGGGCAATCCGATCGGCGCGCTGGCGGTGATCACCATCGATAACGCGATGGTTGCGGGGACTGGCCACCGCATTTGCAACGATTGCATGAAGTCCTGCATCTATCAAAAACAGGACCCGGTTGACATCCCGCAGGCCGAAACGCGGACACTCAAGGATGTTCTGGATCTGCCTTGGGGCTTTGAGATCTATTCGCTGCTCACGCGTTGGAATCCTCTCAATCTGCATCGCCCTGTGCCGCGCGCGCACTCCGGCTACAAAGTGCTGGTGGTTGGACTGGGCCCGGCCGGCTTCACCCTCGCCCATCACCTGATGAACGACGGCCACACCGTGGTGGGCGTCGATGGACTGAAGATTGAGCCGCTCCCCGAGGATTTGTCCGGCGCAAAGCTGACCGGCGGGCGTGTGCCATTTCGTCCAATCCGCAACATCGACGATCTCTACGAATCTCTGAATGACCGGGTGCTGGCTGGCTTCGGCGGAGTGGCCGAGTACGGTATCACTGTCCGCTGGAACAAAAATTTTCTAAAGATCATCCGGCTGCTATTGGAACGGCGATCCGAGTTTTCACTCTTCGGCGGGGTACGTTTCGGCGGCACGATCACCGTGGACAGCGCTTTTGCAATGGGCTTTGACCATATCGCGCTTTGCACCGGCGCGGGCAAGCCCACCGTTGTTCCGATGAAGAACGGGCTCTCGCGCGGCGTGCGCCAGGCTTCCGATTTTCTGATGGCGTTGCAATTGACCGGTGCGGCGAAGGCTGACTCGGTTGCCAATCTGCAAGTCCGATTACCCGTGGTCGTGATCGGCGGCGGACTGACGGCCGTCGACACCGCCACCGAATCGCTGGCCTATTATGTTGTGCAGGTTGAGAAGTTCCTGCAACGCTACGAGCAATTGGTCAAGGATCGCGGCGAAGAGGCCGTGCGTGCGTCGTGGAATGCCGAGGAGAAAGAAACCGCTTCCGATTTCTTAACTCACGCCGCAGCCATTCGCGTCGAGCGATCTCGCGCAGCGAAGGAAGGCCGTGACCCAAGATTGGTCGATTTGATCAATCAATGGGGCGGTGTTACTATCGCCTACCGCCGCCGCTTGATTGACGCGCCTAGTTACACACTGAATCATGAAGAAGTCCATAAGGCGCTGGAGGAAGGCATCCGCTTTGCGGAGATGCTGTCGCCCGAAGAAGTCCACGTCGATCGACACGGCCACGCCAAGGCGCTGACCGTGCATGAACTTCGCTTTGACGAGGCCACGGGCAAAGTGGTTGACGCAGGGCGATCGATCACACTGCCGGCTCGCACGATTCTGGTGGCCGCCGGCACACAGCCGAACACGGTGCTGGCGCGCGAGGATGGCGATAATGTTGTCGTAGATGGCAAGTATTTTCAAGCGGTCGACGAATCCGGCCAGCCCGTCAAACCGGAGCGCGTCAGCAAACCGTCGCTCTCGCAAGTGCTCATGTCGGTGCGAGCCGATGGGCGCGGGATGAGCTTCTTCGGCGACTTACATCCTTCTTACTCTGGCAACGTCGTCAAAGCGATGGGCAGCGCCAAACAGGGTTACCCGGTTGTCTCGCACTTACTCGCGCGGCAGGCTCCGTCTTCGGTCTCCGCCGCCGCATTAGTGGCCAAGCTCGATTCGGAGATGCGCGCCACTGTTTTCGCGGTGAACGAATTGACGCCCACGATCGTTGAAGTTGTCGTCAGGGCTCCCATGGCGGCACGCGCGTTCCAGCCCGGGCAGTTCTACCGGCTACAGAATTACGAATCGTTGGCGCCGCGCTGCAAAGGGACGATCCTCGGCATGGAAGGCTTAGCGCTGACCGGCGCGAGCGTCAATCGCGAGGAAGGATTGCTCTCGACGATCGTCCTGGAAATGGGTGGATCCTCCGACCTCTGCCGCATCCTCAAACCGGGCGAACCGGTGATCCTGATGGGCCCCACCGGGACGGCGACCGAAACCCCTTCGAAGGAAATCGTCATGCTGGTGGGCGGAGGGCTCGGCAACGCCGTGTTATTCTCCATCGGCCAGTCGTTACGCGAGAAGGGCTCGCAAGTGGTCTACTTTGCGGGCTACAAAAAAATCATCGACCGTTACAAAGTGGAAGAGATCGAACGAGCCGCCGACGTCGTCGTCTGGTGCTGCGACGAGGCTCCGGGGTTCACGCCCGATCGGGTGCAGGACAGCGCCTTCGTCGGCAACATTGTCGAAGCGATCGCGGCCTATGGGCGTGGCGACTTCGGCGAACCGCCGATCAAACTCAGCACCGCCGATCGCATCGTCGCCATTGGTTCCGATGGGATGATGAATGCGGTTGCACGCGCGCGTCACGGTGTTTTGGCGCCGTTCCTCAAGCGCGGACATACGGCGATCGGCAGCATCAATTCACCGATGCAATGCATGATGAAAGAGATCTGCGCGCAGTGCCTGCAGCAGCACAAGGATCCAGTGACCGGCGTCGAGACCGTGGTGTTCTCCTGCTTCAATCAGGATCAGCCGCTCGATAGCGTGGATTTCTCAAACCTGCGTAGCCGCCTTTCTCAGAACGGCGTGCAGGAAAAGTTGACCAAGCAATGGATTGACCGCTGCCTGCGTGAGATCGGCGCGCGGCCTACGGCGTAGGCTCGGGGTCTAAAACGACGCCCTCGTATAACTCGCCGAGTGGAAGCTCGATATCGAGCGATTCGAGCTTCACCACCGAGTCCAGCCCTTCATAGAAAGTCAGCACCCAGCGTCCATCTGGGCGCTTGCGCCTCACCTCGACGGCTGCGCGCTGCTGCGCGATCAGCACGTACTCTTCAAAAGACGGCAGGAGCCGGTAGAGATCGAACTTGGCGGCCCGGTCATTGTCCTCAGTGCTGGGCGAGAGGACTTCGAAGATTACCTTGGGATTGGTGATCGTCTCTTGAGACTCATCGATCACGGCCAAGGCACCGCAAACTACTGCTTGATCGGGGAGCACAAATCGCCGGGGCTCACACGCACCCGAATTTGGCTCAGAATCTCGCATCGTCCGCTATCGAGTCGTTCGTCGATTCGGCGGGGAAGGCGATTCACCAAGCGAGCGTGGTTGATCGTGGCAAACGCGACCGGGAATAATTCGCCGTCGTGGTATTCGCTGGGCCTCTCAGCGGTAAGTTCACCGGCGAGATATTCTTCCACGGAGAGTCCGGCGACGGGAGCTGCACTCATGCGCTCATTATAACGACGGCTCCCACCATCCGCACGGTTACTGGGTTGCCAGCCGCAACAAGCGTCCGCTCAATTCCAGAATGAACAAATCGCCAGTCGCGGCGTCATAGGCGAGCGAAGTTGGGGCCCGGAGATTCGCCACGATCACCTCGGGATTTGGCCCATCGAACCGTAACAACCGGCCCGGAGCCGCTGGTGTCGCCGATTGATTCGTGCTGAATTCGAGCACATAGAATCGTGCGGCGCCATTCGGACGAGTGTGCCAAAGCACGTCCGTCACCGACGTCAGCCCACCGATGAAAGGCTCCACCGTGCGCTGTTCCGGGTTGAACGCTAGTACGCGCGCTTCCCCGGTATTGAAAGGGAAACCCGAGAGGAAGCTGACCAACACCTGATCGCCATAGATGCGAACCGTAGTGGGCACCGCGTCCACCACCGGCGGCCCCACCGGCCCGGGATTCTGCGTCGGTGGGAAGCGAATCAGCCGTTGCCACCGGCCCGTGGCCAGGTCAACGCGAGACACCGAGTTATTCGAAGCGTCATTCGCGTAGAGTCCACGTCCGTCGGGCGTGAACGCCAAGCCCCAGAGATTGCTGAAGCGGTAGATGGCGTTACGATCCGGCTCGGAAATCGGGAAGCGAGTTAGCAGGCTCACCTTGGCCGTCGCGCCCGCGCCGTTGGAAAGTTCCACGTCGCCACCGTCGGAGATCGCCAGTTGATTCTCGGGCGTCAGGCGGAAGGGCGCACTCACGGCGTCGACATCGGCGCTCAACTGAAAAGTCAGGATCGAGGTGAACAGGGGAGACGACGCGCCTTGCGGGTTGTGGACGGAAGTTCCCGCCACAGCGCCGCGCCGTTCAGCGTCGCCACCACCAATTGCCACATAAAGAGTGCGGTCGCGCCACGCCATCGCGGATGGCCCACTGCCTCCGCCAGCGACTTCGATGCCGGACGGCAATGCTTCGATCAGGCTTTGCCTTACGCCAGCCCGCGACACGCGCGAAACCCGGCCGGAGTTCACGGCCATGCTTGTCTCGGAAACCAGTAGGTTTCCACCCGGGGTCAAGATCACTTTCTGGGGCGCCTGCAGACCTGTGATCACTTCCTGCGGTTGTTGTTGGGCCATGATCGCGGCCGCGAATATCAAATGGATTGGGATACGTTTGAGGAGCATGGCGCTAGTCTACGGAACCCCTCCCGGCAGGTCCATGATTTCCGGGTGCAGAATACCTCATTCGATAATCGTCAGAAATCACGCGAGTTATCCTCCCGATGAGAGTCTGATACCCTGAGACTCATCTGTACATAGCGCCTCCTCAATGAGTACTCAGCACACGCCTCAACCGAAAATCGTCTTCGAGGCCTTCGACTTCAACCCGGCCTCGGGAGAATTGCGCAAGCACGGGCGCGTGGTGCGGTTGCAAGGCCAGCCGATTCAAATTCTCGAAGCTCTATTAGACGAGCCCGGGCAGTTGGTTACGCGCGAGGCGCTTCAGCGGCGCTTGTGGAGCGGCGCGGTGAGTGGCGACTTTGAGCACGGTCTGAATGCCGCCGTGAACAAGTTACGCCAGACGTTGGGAGACTGGGCCGAAGAGCCAAGGTTTATCGAGACTGTCGCGGGCAAGGGCTACCGGTTCATTGCCAGCACCATTCAACAGGCCCGGCCGGTGCTGGAAATGCAGGCTCCGGCGCAACCAGCCGTGCCAGCACGGTTCAGGGTGGCGAGTTGGGTGTGGGCCGCTTTGGCTGGCGTCTTCCTGATTGTGGGCGCTACCGGTTACTGGATCGGTTCTTCGCGTCACGAAGCCCCGTCCGCAGGCAGGCTCACTCGGTTCACAATCGCGCCACCACCGGGATACTTTCTCGAAGGCGGCGGAAACCGTCAGTCTCTGGCCGTTTCGCAGGACGGTTCGCAGGTGGCGTTCACCGCCATGGACGGCAGCAGCCGCTTCCGGATCTTCATCCGAGCCATCGGGGAGCTGGAGAGTCGCGTAGTACCGGACAGCGACGGGGCGGGCACCCTCTTTTGGCTCCCGGATGGCTCACTGACTTTCGTGGCTGGTGGGAAGGTGCGACGGCTGGGATCGGGCGCGCAAGCCAGCCAGATACTCTCGGAAACCACTCCCAACGCGTCCAGTGGCATCTTGCTTTCGCGCGGCCGCGTGCTGATGGCTAACCGCTTTCGGTCGGCGATTCTACCGGCGAATGGCGGGCCGATCGAACATCTCGAGACAAACTATCCCTGGCCGCAAGTCTTACCGGACGGCGAACATATCCTGCAAGCTTTGTTTGATCTCAAGGCCATGGGCTGGCGGATCCGCACGTCGCGTTTCAAGGACTCAGCGCCTCCGCGCGAGATCCTCGTGGCGGGGTCGCGCGCCATCTACTCCGGTTCAACCCGATCCAACCACGGCTACCTGCTCTATGCCCGAGGTGGCGCACTTTTGGCGCAGCCATTCGACGCCAACGCGTCGCAGACCACCGGCGATGCACGAGTGATCGTGTCGCAAGTTTATTCGTTTCTTCCCGTGGGCTCGGCAGATTTTTCCATCTCGGCACGAGGCGAATTGCTGGTCTACCAAAGCGTCGTCCATCGTTCGCAGTTGATCTGGGTGGATCGAAAAGGCGGCCACCTGCGGGGGGCAGGACCGGAGCGGATCAGCGCCAAGGACGCGCGGCTCTCGCCCGACGGCACACGCTTTGCGTCCGCTCTGTTCGACATCGAGCGCGGTGTCACCGATATCTGGGTGACGGACGTGGCCACGGGCCAATCTCGCCGGCAAATCGTGGGTCCGGGACTGGTGAACGCGCCCGTTTGGTCGCCGGACTCCAAATGGATGGCTTTCATGCGCGCTTCGGAGTCGACGCCCAAACTATTTATTCGAACGCTGGAGGGCCAAGAGACCGAGCGGAGTTTGCCTGGCGACGGCTATCAAGTGCCGACGGATTGGACTCGCGACGGCAGGTTCATTCTTTACACAAACACGGGCCCGACGCTAGTGGCGAATGAAGGCCAAGGCGACATATGGGTTGCCGATCTGGCGCAGGGTGGCCAGCTCACTCCTTTGATCAAGACGCAGTTTCATGAGTCCTCGGCGAGTGCGTCGCCAGATGGGAAATGGGTCGCGTTCCTGTCCACTAAATCCGGACGGCCTGAGATCTACCTGCAGCGCCTGGAAGTGCGCGCCACGCTGAACGTAGCCGGACCCCAATATTTGGTCTCGCGTCAAGGCGCCATTTGTTTACGATGGCGGCGCGATGGCAAGGAATTGTTCTACCTCGGCGGTGACGGACGGATTCACGCAGTGGCCATCGGTTTAGAGGGACCAACGCCGGCGATCGGTGCCCCGCAACCGCTCTTCCGGATCGAAGCCGGGGCCATCACCGCCGTTCATTCGTTAACCGGGTTTGACGTCGCGGACGACGGTCGATCGTTCGTCGTGCCGTCGGTATCTCCCTCGATCGAAGGGTCGACGCTGGTGGCCGTTCAAAATTGGGAAGAACTACTCAAGCCGCGAGTAACCCCGGTATCATCTTCCCGCCGTTGACGTTCTTGACCGGACGGCCGATTGCAGTTTGACGCTCGCGCGAGGGTTCCACGCCCATCATGGAGTAAACCGAGAAAAGCAAGTCTTCGGGGTCAACCGGATTATCGGTAATTTCGGTGGCGGTCTTGTCGGTCGCACCAAGCACGAGCCCGCCGGTAAGACCAGCCCCAGCGAAGACGACCGGCCACGCCTTGTTATGGTGGTCGCGCCCGGCATCGGCGTTTACCTTCGGTGTGCGGCCGAATTCGCCGTTCGCGATGACCAAGGTAGTGTCGAGCATCCCACGCTGTGAGAGATCCTCGATCAGCGTGGCAAAGGCAGGGTGGAACTCAGGCAACAACACCTTCCGCATCGTGTTGAAGTTATCGCCGTGAGTAGCGTAGTTCAGCCAGCCCTTGGCCACCGTCACAAAGCGTACGCCAGATTCGACCAGTCGCCGCGCCAGCAGACACCCCTGCCCCAACGGCGTGCGGCCATAGCGCTCGCGTAGTTTTTCCGGCTCACTTGAGATATCGAAAGCTTTCTTAACGACAGGAGAGTTCAATAAATCATACGCACGATGACTCAGATCCGGCGTGAAGATGGTCACTTTCGGCTGACGCCGAGGGGAGTGAGGTCGTGGATCTTGGCGAGGATGCCGGTAGCGAGACGCTGAAGAT